>NZ_JAVIJF010000020.1:0-148237 GCF_033977145.1 Mesorhizobium montanum
CCAGCGAAACGCCAGCGGCGCGCGCATCAATTGGATGTTCTCGACCGAACAGGCGCGCCTCAAATTGGCCAAAGCCTATCCAAAGCCCACCGCCAAAGAGTCATAATCTCTGTGCACAGGTACTAGTTGTTTGACGCAATTCCTTACGGAAGGCTACGGCGAAGTCGCCGAGCCTGACCGCTTCACACTTTTCCTGGGATTGCTCCAGCCTACCAGCCGGGCATGATCTGGTTTGCCTTGACCCGCTTCATCTTGGTGAAGGCAAGCGCAGCGAAGTCGAAGCTTCCCGCCTCTTCGCTGATCGGCACGGAAATGTTGTCGAGGCTCTCGGCAATGTGGCGGGCTAAAGCGTCGACGATCTCCGGCTGCGAGGTCTGGCCGCGCATGATGCCGATGCGGCAGTCCGGCAACTGGCCGAAGCCGTCGGCTTCTCCAAGCACGCGCATGCCGGGCCGAAGCGCGCATTCCGGCAGCACCGAGATGGCCAGGCCCGAAAGCACGGCGGCGGTGATGACGGTGGCCGAAAAGCTCGAAAACAGGATGCGGTAGTCGCGCTTTTGCCGGTCGAGCACGTCGACCGCGGCGCGCCGCCAGATGCAGTTCGGCCGGCCGAAAGCCATCGGCAGGACGTCCTGTTCATGCGTGGCGTGGTTGGCCGAGGTTACCCACAGCAGCGGCTCGCGCCGCACCACTTCAGACTGGCCGCGCGTGTCGTTATGCGTCACCAGCGCCAGGTCGAGATTGCCGCGCTTGATGTGTTCGACAAGCCCCGGCGTCGGTTCGCACACGACGGTCAGCTCGACGCGCGGGTTGGAGCGTGAGAAGCGCGCCATGATCTCGGGCAGGAAGCGGTCGGCATAGTCGTCCGGCGTGCCGATGCGGATTGTGCCTTCGAGCCGCTGGTCGTCGAAGGCGGCTAAAGTCTCTCGGTTGAGGTGGATCAGCCGCCGCGCATAGGAAAGCAGCCTGTCGCCTTCCTCGGTCAGCTTGTTGGTGCGGCCGTCCTTTTCGAACAGCGGCTTGCCGATCCGCTCCTCCAGCCGGCGCATCTGCATCGACACCGCCGACTGCGTGCGATGCACCTCTTCGGCCGCGCGAGTGAAGCTGCCGGTGTCGGCGATTGAGATGAAGGTCTGCAACTGATCGAGATCGAGCGGCGCTTTCATCGGTCCAACCTATCATTGATGTTGATGCTACAGATTAAAAACATTCGTTGGATTAATCAATCGCGCGATGGCAAATTGGCATTGTCCACATGAAGGCACTGCATGTCGCCCAAAAGTGGCCCCCGGTTTTGGGGGCAACGACATGCATCACTTTAAGTGTATCGAGACCGGAACGGCGCTTCTCCCAAGGCGCCGATTGCCTGGTTTCGTCCGCTCGACTCCGTAGGAGAGACTGACATGACCACGATTGAATTCGCCTCCGAGACCCCGCGCATCACCACGCGTCCGGCCGTTGCGACGCGCGTGCTCAATGCTCTCGCCGACACCTATGTCGCCTGGAAAAATCGCCGCGCCTTCAATCGCCTTGGCGACATGTCGGACGCCGAGCTTGCCGATATAGGCCTGACCCGCGCCGACCTTCACGTCGCCGTCGGCGTGCCGTTCGGCCGCGATCCGACGGTGAAGCTGCGCGCCATCGCCAGCGAGCGCGCCGACACGATCGAGGACCTCGCTCGCAAGGTTGGCTGAACCGCCGCGTTGCCTGGATTTCCGGTCGCGTTGAACCTTTTCAGGGCTTGGCGCGACCTAGTTTCATGCAGGCTCCCACACTCCCTGCCGGTTCCCCGCCGGCCCGCCTGCACATTGGCCGGTCCCCCTCCAGGACCGGGCATTTTTTGTGCCTTACCCGGGTGTCGCTTCAGGGATCAGGCGAAAGCCAATTTTCGCGACGGTCTTGGCACCGATCGGCCGAGTTCATGCGCCGCTTCTATCCAAACCGCGATGGCATCTTGAACATTCGCAATGGCCTCCTCAGGGGTTTCTCCATCGCTCATGCAACCGGGAAGATCCGGAACATAAGCGGAGAACCCGCCACCGTCCTCAATCGAGAGGGGTGCGATGACGACAGGATATTCAAGCTTGTCCGTCATGCTTTTCTACCTCGTCGATGAATGCCACGAGTTTTCGAATATATACGGGTTTGATTGGGCGTTTGAAAGGCAGCGTCAAAATGTCGGCCACCGCTGAATGGTAGATCTTGTAATGCGAACCGCCCGATCTTGGCGGCACGCATTGAATGCCGGCTTCGTCGCAGACTGCCTTGACATCGCGTATCGACCAGTCGCCGCGAGGATTGCGGCGCATTTGCTCGAGCCTTTTGCTCACGGAACGTCGCTCCGAGGCATTCGGTATTCAGCGCCGGTCCATATCGCGCTTGAACTGA
The DNA here is from genome assembly GCF_033977145.1 of Mesorhizobium montanum. NCBI lineage: Bacteria > Pseudomonadati > Pseudomonadota > Alphaproteobacteria > Hyphomicrobiales > Phyllobacteriaceae > Mesorhizobium > Mesorhizobium montanum. The sequence continues at coordinate 2,389 of NZ_JAVIJF010000020.1, forward strand.
TCGAAGATCGTTCCGACGTTCTTTTCATATTCATCGCGCTGCTGCGCGCCGGTCTCGAACATCTTGCCGAAGATGTCGTCGAACGGGTTTCGCGGCCGGCCGCTCGGATTGGTCTGCGGCTGTTGCGGCGCGCTCTGCTGCGGTTGGCGCTGTTGCGGCTGCGGCGCCGGCTGTCCGCCGGGCAGGCCGAAACCGCCGCCGCCCTGGCGCAGCATCTCCTCGAAAATCTTGCCGAGCGGGTTGTCGCCATAGGGGCTTTGCGTCTGCTGTGGCTGCGTTTGCTGCGGCCGGCCTTGCGGCTGCTGCGGCGCACCGCCGCCGAACATATCCTGAAGCACCTTGCCGAGAGGATTCTCGCCGTAGGGCGCCTGCTGGGGCTGGCTTTGGGGTTGCGGCGTGCCGCCGCCGAACATGTCCTGCAGCACCTTGCCGAGCGGGTTCTCGCCATAGGGATTGGGCGCCGGCTGCGGCACCTGGCGCGTCTGCGGCGCCGGCGCGACGCCGCCTTGTCGCATCATCTGCTCGATGATCTCGCCGAGCGGATTGCCGCCGCCGAAGCCGCCGGCGGCCTGCATCTGCCCGCCAGTCAGTTGATTGTTGGTCTGCTTGAACAGGCCACCCATCATCATCGAGGCCATGGCCGGCAGCATCTGCTGCAGCAGCTGCTGGCTGAGCCCCGTTGCCTGCGCGGCCTGGCTCGCCACGGCGCGCGACAGGTCCTTCGAGCCGAACAGATGGCCGAGAATGCCGTTGCCTTCATCGATGCCTTGCGGCGAGAAGGCTCTGGTAGCGTCCTCGAAATATTTGGCGTGCTGGCCGCTCGCCATCGCCGTCATGAAGGCGCCCATCCCGTAAGGATCGGCGGTGTTGCGCTGCAGCCCTTGCGAGAAGGCAGGCAGCAGCGCCTGCACCGCGGCCTGGGTCTGCTGCATCGAAAGCCCGTATTGCTGTGCCAGCGCCTGCATGCCGGCACCGTTCTGGGCCTGGGTGAAAATGTCGAACAGGGAAGGCATCGGGTTCTCCTCCGAGAATATCCTCGTGAGGAGCCTAGTTCGTTTCCATCACCGATTGAAGCGGCTTTTGCTGCCCAACCGCTCGGCGCATGCCGGACAGTTAATACGCATATTCCATGAACACCGGCTCGATCGAGCCGCCCCAGCGTGTGTGGTAGGCCGACAGCATCTCCTCGGCGCTGGTGGTGCCGCGCGCCACGACCTCGTCGAGCGTGTTGAGGAACGACGTCTCGTCATAGCCGTCGCGGTTCTTCTTGCAGCGATTCTTCAGGCCCATGCGCGAGATGGCGAGCACGTCGCGGGCGACGTCGCGCAAGGTGGCGTTGCGGAACGGCGCCGAAATGCCTTGCTCCGGCACGGCGTCGCGCTGCGCAAGCGCCTCCTCGTAGGTCCAGTCCGCCGTCAGCGTCTCGGCGGCATCCAGCGCCTCCTCGTCGTAGAGCAGCCCGACCCAGAAGGCGGGCAGGGCGCAGATGCGCCGCCAAGGTCCGCCATCGGCGCCGCGCATTTCGAGGAAGCGTTTCAGCCGCACGTCGGGAAACAGCGTCGAGAGATGGTTCGCCCAATCACCCATTGTCGGCAGCCCGTCCGGCACCTGGTTGTGGGCGGCGCCCGCCATGAACTGGCGGAAGGTGAAGCGCGTCATGTCGTGATAGTGGCCGTCGCGGATGACGAAATACATCGGCACGTCGAGTGCCCATTCGACATAGTCGGCGAAGCCGAAATCGGACGAAAAACAGAATTCGAGCATGCCGGAGCGCTGGTTGTCGGTGTCGCGCCAGATGTCGCCGCGCCAGCTCTGCAACCCGTTCGGCCGGCTCTCGGTGAAGGGCGAGTTGGCAAACAGCGCCGTCGACAGCGGCTGCAGCTTCAGCGACACCTGCATCTTGCGGCGCATGTCGGTCTCGCTTTCGAAGTCGAGGTTCACCTGGATCGTGCAGGTGCGGTACATCATGTCGAGGCCTTTGGTGCCGACCTTGGGCATATAGCGCGTCATGATCTCATAGCGCGACTTCGGCATTTTTGGCGTGTCGGCGAGCGACCATTTCGGGCTGCCGCCAAGGCCGAGGAAGCGGATGCCCATAGGCTCGGCGATCTCTCGCACCTGCGCCAGATGCGCGTTGCCCTCGCGGCAGGTCTGATGGATCGACTCCAGCGGCGCGCCGGACAATTCGAATTGGCCGCCGGGTTCCAGCGAGATCGCGCCCTGGCCGGTCGGCTCGACCAGGCCGATGATACGCCCGGCATCCATGATCGGATCCCAGCCGAGCTTTTCCTGCATGCCTTCGAGGATGGCGCGAATGCCGCGCTCGCCGCCGTAAGGCACCGGCGCGTTGCCGTCGACATAGAAGGGGAATTTCTCGTGCTCTGTGCCGATGCGCCATTTGTCGCGCGGCTTGTTGCCTTCGGCCAGGTAGTCGACGAGCTCGTCGACGCCTTCGATCGGCCGGAAATCACTTGTGTCGCGCGCCATGGAGCCCTCCCGCGCATTGCCCCGGAAATCGGCATCGATTTCCTCAAGGCGTCCTGCACAGATATGTAAGTGTTACAGCGCCCTTCGTGCGTCGAAAAGCATGCTCGGAGCTGCAGGGGCCGGACGGCCGCCGGCGCTAGATGGACGAAATGTCAGGAGCCGATCAAGCAAAAAATCCTGAGCCAGGCCTCAACAGGATTTGATCACCAGTCGCCGATCGTCGCCTGGATCGCGGCCAGCGCCGCCACTGCCGCCGTGTCGGCGCGCAGGATGCGCGGCCCAAGCGGGATGGCGGTGACGAAAGGCAGGGCTCTCAGCATCTTGCGCTCGTCGTCGGAAAACCCGCCCTCCGGCCCGACCAGCAGCGCAAGCTTTTGCTCCCGCACCGCTTGGAGTCCCGGCAGCGGATTGTTGGTCGAGGCGTCCTCGTCGCAGAAGATCAGTCGCCGCTCCCTGTCCCAGTTGGAAAGCAGCCGCTCCAGCTTTTCCGTCTCGCGCACCTCCGGCACCGCCAGGATGCCGCATTGCTCGGCCGCCTCGACGACATTGGCGCGCAGCCGCTCGATGCCGGGCTTTGCCACTTGCGTGTGCTGGGTGATGACCGGCTGCAGGACGCCGGCGCCCATCTCCACTGCCTTTTGCACAAGGTAATCGAGCCGGCCCTGCTTCAGCGGTGCGAAGCAGTAGACGAGATCGGGGAGCGGCGGCTGCGGCCGCTGCAGCTCCAGCACTTTCAGCCGCACCGCCTTCTTGGATCTGGCCGCGATCGCCGCGGACCACTCGCCGTCGCGGCCGTTGAACAAAAGAACCTCCGCGCCTTCGCCGAGCCGCAGCACATGCGCGAGATAATGGCTTTGCTGTTGCCCGGCATCGAATTCGAGGCCCGGTCCGAGATCGTCCGGCACGAACAGCCGCTGCATTTTGTAGTTGGCGCGCATGGCCCAAGCAGGTTCCGCAAAAAATGTTCCGCGGTTTTGCGATCAGAACCTGCGAAACACAAGGGAATCTAAGCAGATATTCGTGGGACATCCCACGAATATCTGCTTAGCAATGGGCGAGGCGCGGGTTGCCGTCAAGTATCGGCGGTCGGATGCCAGACCGGCGCAAAGCCTTGCCGCAGCACCGCAATGCTGGTCGCCGGTGTCAGCAGGCGCAACGACAAGCCGGCGAGGTGGTCGAAGGCAATCGGATCGGCGTAGCCCGCGAACGACCATTTAAGTGCCTTGTCGGCACGCAGCGCATAGGCATTGCCGCCATGCGCGATCACCGTTCCATCGGGCAAGTCGCCAAGCTCCGGTGCGGTCACGGCAGGGGGCCGTCCGCCCGAAGCCAGCCGCTCCTTGTGCAGCCGCTTGTCGAACATCGGCGCGCGCGGCTCGGCAATGCCGAACGCTTGGCCGAAGCGAGCGACAAAATCGGCCGCCCGTTCGCGCCGGCAGAAGAAACAGGGCCGGTGGCCGGCGGCCAAAGCCGTCACCTCGTCAAGGAAGAACAGCTCCGTCCAGCCGGCCTTGCCACCCGGCCTGTTGCGGCCCATCGGCTCGCGCCGCACATTGCGGAACTCGCAGGCGCAGATGATCCAGGCCGGCAAGGCCCAGCGCTTCTTCAACAGCGTCCTGGTCTCCGGATCATGGATGATGCCGCGATTGCCGGTGAACAGGCCGCGCTCCGGCACGGCATGGATGGCGCCGAAGGGATCGACCCGGTTCTGCAGTGGCATAGTTTTCTCTCCGGCTGCGCATCTTGGCTGAAATACGGGCCGCATGATATCGCTCACCCCAGCGTTTTCATGTCAGCAGGTTTTCGATGCGGGTTTTGGTCGTCCAGAATTTCGACAATGAGGGCCTTGGCCAGATCGGCGCGGCCCTCGTGGAAGCCGGCGCCGATATCGACCTGCGCAAACCCTATCGCGGCGAGACCTTGCCCGAAGACAGCGCCGGGCATGATGCCATCGTGGTGCTTGGCGGCGCCCAGAACGCACTTGACGACGAGATCTGCCCCTATTTTCCCGCACTTCTCGATCTCACGCGCGATTTCGCCGACAAGGACCGCTCGGTGCTCGGCATCTGCCTCGGCAGCCAGCTTCTGGCGCGCGCCTTCGGCGGCAGGAACCAGATCGGCGGCGCCACCGAGTTCGGCTGGCACAAGGTGTCACTGACGCCGGATGCGAAGTCGGACCCGGTGCTGGCGGCGCTGCCCGAAAAATTTCCGATCTTCGAATGGCATGACGACACGTTCGGCCTGCCGGAAAGCGCCGTGCGGCTCGCCGGCAACGCTGTTGCCGAAAACCAGGCTTTCCGCCTCGGCCGCGCCGTCTATGGTTTCCAGTTCCACTTCGAGGCGGATACGCCGATGGTGCGCGACTGGAGCACGTCCTTCGCGGCGATGATCGCCGAGCGACATCCCGAGTGGAACGACCGGCTCGACGGCGAAGTGGCTCGCAACGGTCCGGACGCCGACGCCGTCGGGCTGGCGATAGCCCGCGCCTGGGTAGCGACTATCTAATCACCCAATCCCTCAGGCGTGGCATAATTGGCACTCCTCTTCGGTTCCGTCTGGGGAAAACCCTCTTCATCCTTGGTTTGTGTCCGGCGGCTCGCCTAAGAGGGCGCGCTTTGTATCGTCGGCGCAACCGCCATGAACCTTTTGTGTGATCCAGCCGACACACCGGCGATACAGAATCTGCTTAGAAGCGCGAAATCGTCGAAACATTGAGGCGCATTTTATCGTTTCAACGCATTGGTAACCGCCTCGTGCCCAGATGCAGAAAGCTTAACCAGAGATGATGTCCGTGAAAGCAGCTCTCCTGTCTTTTGTCATGCTGTCTGCCATCGTGCTCTGCGGCCTGGGTATCTATGCCGCCGATGCAGCGACCAACCACCGGGCCGTCGACGGCTACGGCGTCACCGCTTCGCTGAACTAAGCCTCAACAAGATCGTAAGTACGGCCGCGCCGGGATCGGGCCTAAAGCGCTTTCCCCTGCACGTCGATGATGCGCTTGTCGCCACCATTGACGGCGAGCGCGCTTAGCGTCCCCGATTTCCAGGCGAGCGTGTCGACATTGACCCGGTTTGCCCTCACCTCGGCCTCGGGCACCGGCGTATGCCCATGCACGATCACCTTGGGAAAGAGGCCGGGGTGGTCGTGGAAGGCGTCGCGGATCCAGATCAGGTCCTGCTGGCTTTGGCTCTCGAGCGGTACGCCAGGGCGGATGCCGGCATGGCAGAAGAAGAAATCTCCGAAACTGACCGAGAAAGGCAGTGACCGCAGGAAGTCGACATGGCTGCGCGGCACCGCCTTCACCAGGGCTATATGCCCCCGCGCGATGGCCTCCGCCTTGCCGAACCAATGCACGTCCCGCGTAAGATCCACGCCATAGGACTGCGCCGTCTGGACGCCGCCATAATTCATGAACAGGCCGTCCGGCTCGGCATCGGCAAGGAATTCGAGCATGCCGATATCGTGGTTGCCGGCGAGCATGATGTTGCGCGGATCGCGCTTTTGCGCCTCGATCAGGAAATCGATGACGCTTTTGGAGTCCGGTCCGCGGTCGACATAGTCGCCGAGATGGATGATGCGCCAGTCGGACGCGGGCGCATATTCCAGTTGGCTCTCGATGCGGCGGTGCATGGCGGCGAGCAGGTCATTGCGTCCATGCACATCGCCGATGGCATAGAGCCGCATGCCGTCCGGCCCGCGCGCGTCGAGATAGTGGATGCCGGTCTCGGTCAAGGCTGCCGTTGTCTCCGCGATCAAGCCGTCACGACCGTCGTGATCAGGCTGTCACGGAAGCTAGAACCAACGAATAAACAACATCCTAGTTCATGTCGCCGAAAAGCGCGCAGCGGTTTTGGGAAAACGACATGTAAGGTTAAGAGCTGAACCGCGACACCTGAAATCCGGCTCGGCGCGTCCCGGTTCAGCGACGCAGCTGATCCTTGCCCATGTCGGTCACCAGGCGCTTGCCGCACAATGCCAGCGTGATGTCCATTTCCTTGCGGATGATTTCGAGCGCCTTGGTGACGCCGTCCTTGCCCATCGCGCCGAGGCCGTAGAGGAAGGGCCTGCCGATATAGGTGCCTTTGGCGCCGAGGCAGAGCGCCTTGAGCACGTCCTGGCCGGAGCGGATGCCGCCGTCCATATGGACTTCGATCCTGTCGCCGACCGCATCGGCGATTTCTTCCAGCACCGAGATCGAGGAGGCGGCGCCGTCGAGCTGCCGCCCGCCATGGTTGGAGACCACGATCGCGTCGGCGCCTGTCTGCGCTGCCATCAGCGCGTCTTCCTTGTCGAGGATGCCTTTCAGGATCAGCTTGCCGCCCCAGCGCTCCTTGATCCAGGCGACATCCTTCCACGACAGCTGCGGATCGAACTGCTCCGTCGTCCAGGACGACAGCGAGGAAACGTCGCCGACACCCTTGGCGTGGCCAACGATGTTGCGGAAGGTGCGGCGCGACGTGCCGGCGATCCCCAGGCACCAGCGCGGCTTGAGGGCAAGGTCGATGATGTTGGCAAGCGTCATCTTGGGCGGCGCCGAAAGCCCGTTGCGGATATCCTTGTGGCGCTGCCCCAGGATCTGCAGGTCGAGCGTCAGCACCAGCGCGGAGCATTTCGCCGCCTTGGCCCGGTCGATGAGGTCGAGCACGAAATCCTTGTCGCGCAGCACATAGAGCTGGAACCAGAACGGCTTCTTGGTGACCGAGGCGACATCCTCGATCGAGCAGATGCTCATGGTGGAGAGCGTGAACGGCACGCCGAACTCTTCAGCCGCTTGTGCCGCCAGCATCTCGCCGTCGGCATGCTGCATGCCGGTAAGCCCGGTCGGGGCGAGCGCCACCGGCATCGCCACGTTCTGGCCGATCATGGTCGATTCCAGCGAACGGTTGCTCATGTCGACGAGCACGCGCTGGCGGAACTTTATCTTGCCGAAGTCCTCTTCGTTGGCTCGATAGGTACTCTCCGTCCAGGCGCCGGAATCGGCGTAGTCGAAGAACATCTTCGGCACCCTGCGGCGTGCCAGGTCCTTGAGGTCGGCGATTGTGAGGATTTCGCTCATGACAGGGTCCCCGCTGATGACTAAGAGCGTTTACGTGTGGGTTCGATATCGCCGGCATCGGAGCGTTGTCTGAGGCGCAACCTTGATACACGCTGCCAGTCGCCGCTGCGCTCGGCATCCGCCATCGAGCGTTCGACATAGGTGATGTGGTCCATCGCCGCCTTGCGTGCCGAGATGGGATCGCCTTCCTTGATCGCGGCGTGGATCGCACGGTGCTGCTGCAACAGCGCCTCGCGCGCGCCGGGCACGCCGAACACCAGAAGCCTGTTCTGGAACACGCCCTCCGACAGCAGCCGGTAGCAGGAGCGCAGCGTGTGCAGGAGGATGATGTTGTGCGCGCATTCGCAGACGGCGTGATGGAACTCGACGTCGATTTCCGCCTCGTCGTCGAAGTCGCCGGTCCGGTGCGCCTCGTCCATGCGCGCCATGATGCGATCGAGCAGCGACAGATCCTCCGGCGTTGCCCGCCGCGCCGCGTATTCGGCCGCGATCGCCTCAATCTCGCGCCGATATTCCAGATAGTCGGTCACCGCCTTGCGGTGCGTGGAGATGAGGTCCGTCACCGGCTTGGTGAAGAGCTGGCCGATGACGTCGGCGACATGCGTGCCGCCGCCGGCCTTGGTCGTCAGCAGCCCGCGCCCCTCCAGCGCTTTCAACGCATCGCGCAGGATCGGCCGCGACACGTCGAACTGCCGTGCCAGCTCGCGCTCGCCGGGCAGCCGGTCGCCGGTGCGCAGCACGCCTTCGAGGATCAGGCTCTCGATCTGCTGCACCACCTCGTCGGCGGTCCGCGAATGCTCGATCCTGGAGAAAATGTCGCTCAAAGGAGGCGCCTGGAGAATGGAACGGATGTCGCCCAGATTAAAGCGTCTGTCGCCAACTGGTCAAATTATTTATCCAATTTGTCCAACCTGGTCGTATCGCTGACCACGCGCCGCCGACCCCGGATGCCAATATTTGCTGTTTACGCGTCTCGCCGATTGCCGCAAGACCACCGGATTGCACGAAGGGTCGAAACCAGGGGGACCAGCCGTGTCGGACGAGACGTCCAACCTCGAATTCCAGCCGCGCGCGCAAGGCAGCGTCATGGGTTTTCCCGCGCATGAGGGCAGGCCCGGCGCGCTCGGCGAGGTCCATGCCCGCCCGCATCCGCTGGTCGACAAACCACGCGTGCTCATCCAGCTTTCCTTCATGACCGAGGGGGGCTCCGGCGTCGACCATGCCGTATTGTCGGAATTGTCGCGCCGCCTCGGCATCGCGGCACCCGAGCGCCACGCCCGCCACCACGCCATGAAATGGGGCAAGGGCACGCTGCGCTGGGAACGGCATACGGAATTCTCGACCTATCTCTGGGAAGGGCCGCTGGCGGAGAACGGCAGGGGGCAGGAGGATTCGCCCTTCGGCAATGGCTTCTCGCCGCCGGGCACGGTGATTTCCGGCATCCGGCTTGAAATCCGCAAATGGACGCAGGCGAGCGAAAAGCTGATCGCCGGCTTCGATCCGACCAGCCTCTGCCATTCGCTGGTCGAGCGCGGCGCTGCCGCCATCGTCACCGATTTCCGCCAGGACGGCGACGGCCTGACCCGCATGCTGGTGCTCGATCGCGGCCTGACGCCGGCCAGCACCGGTGCCTTGTCGCAGCGGCTGATCGACATCGAAGACTATCGGACGCTCGCCATGCTTGGCCTGCCGCTGGCGTTGACGTTGTCCGGCCGCGCCCGCCGCATCGAGGACCGCCTGGCGCAAACCACGCTGGAAATGAAAGGCGCCGAAACCCGCGACAGCCAGACCTTGCTCGCCGACCTGACCGAACTTGCCGCCGAGCTGGAGGCGGATGCCGCGTCAAGCCTTTACCGTTTCGGCGCCAGCCGCGCCTATGACGGCATCGTCACCGAACGCCTCGAGGCGCTGGATGAGGAGCCGGTGCAGGGTTACGACACCTGGGCGGGATTCCTGCTGCGGCGCATGGCGCCGGCCATGCGAACCTGCCGTTCGGTCGAGGAGCGCCAGGCCAACCTGTCGCGAAAACTCACCCGCGCCACAACGCTGCTGCGCACCTGGGTCGATGTCGAGGTCGAGAAGCAGAACCGCGACCTGCTCGCTTCGATGAACAACCGCGCCCGGCTGCAACTGCGCCTGCAGCAGACCGTCGAAGGCCTGTCGGTCGCCGCCGTGTCCTACTATGTCGTCGGCCTCATCGGCTATGTCGCCAAGGGCGCTTCGATCTTCGGTCACGCTTTCGCGCCCGAAGTCGTCACCGCGGCGTCTGTGCCGGTCGCCATCCTGCTCGTCTGGTGGGGCGTGCGCCGCGTGCGCAAAATGCATTCCGAGCCGGCGAAGCATCCGGGCGAATAGCAGACGACCATTTTCATTTGCGTGTTGAGCCGCAGCGGCAGATTGCCGCTGCGGAAGCTTGCGATTACGCTCTCGGCCCCATGCGACCAAAGCAGCGTTTGCAACAAAACCGTCAGGCTGGTAAAAGATTTTGACCAGTCAAACGAGACGAGGCCTGCCCGATGTCCGGCCTAGCCATGCCCAAGCCAGACGCCGAAACGATGCGCCGTCGCGCCGAGATCGTCGCCGACATGCGCATCATCGTCCCGGGGGAAGGCGTCGTCGACACGGCCAATGAAATGCGCGCCTTCGAGAGCGATGGCCTCACCGCTTATCGGCAATTGCCGCTGGTCGTGGTGCTGCCGGAGACGGTGGCGCAGGTCTCGCGCGTGCTCAAATACTGCAACGAGCGCAACATCCGCGTCGTGCCGCGCGGCTCCGGCACTTCGCTGTCCGGCGGCGCGCTGCCGCTCGAGGATGCGGCGCTTCTGGTGATGAGCCGCTTCAACCGTATCCTCGCGATCGACTATCCCAATCGCATCGTCGTCGCCCAGCCGGGCGTCACCAATCTCGGCATCACCACCGCCGTCGAGCAGGAGGGCTTTTATTACGCTCCCGATCCATCCTCCCAGATCGCCTGCTCGATCGGCGGCAATGTCGCGGAGAATTCCGGCGGCGTGCACTGCCTGAAATACGGGCTCACCGCCAACAATGTGCTGGGCATCGAGATGGTGCTGATGAACGGCGAGGTGGTGCGCCTTGGTGGCGGCCATCTCGACCAGGAAGGCTACGACCTGCTCGGCGTCATGACCGGGTCCGAAGGCTTGCTAGGCGTCGTCACCGAGGTCACTGTCCGCATCCTGAAGAAGCCGGAGACGGCGCGCGCATTGCTGATCGGCTTTCCGACCAGCGAAGAGGGCGGCCAGTGCGTGGCCGATATCATCGGCGCCGGCATCATCCCGGGCGGCATGGAGATGATGGACCGCCCGGCGATCCACGCCGCGGAAGATTTCGTCCATGCCGGCTATCCGCTCGATGTCGAGGCGTTGCTCATCGTCGAGCTCGACGGGCCGAGCGTCGAGGTCGACCATTTGATCGGCTTGGTCGAGGCGATCGCCCACAAGAACGGCTCCACCACCTGCCGCATCTCGCAGTCGGAAGAGCAGCGGCTGAGCTTCTGGGCCGGACGCAAGGCGGCCTTCCCGGCGGTCGGCCGCATCTCGCCCGACTATTACTGCATGGACGGCACCATCCCGCGCAAGGAACTGCCGCGCGTGCTCGCCGGCATGCGTGACCTTTCGGAGAAGTATGGCCTCGGTGTCGCCAATGTCTTCCATGCCGGCGACGGCAATCTGCACCCACTGATCCTCTACGACGCCAATGTGCCGGGCGAGCTCGACAAGGCGGAAAATTTCGGCGCCGACATATTGCGCCTCTGCGTCGAGGTCGGCGGCGTGCTGACCGGCGAGCACGGCGTCGGCGTCGAGAAGCGCGACCTGATGCCGGAAATGTTCAACCAGATCGACCTCGACCAGCAGATGCGCGTCAAATGCGCCTTCGACCCCAATCATCTGCTCAACCCCGGCAAGGTCTTCCCGCAGCTGCGCCGCTGCGCCGAGCTGGGAAGGATGCATGTGCATCGGGGAGAGGTGGCGTTTCCGGACATTCCGAGGTTTTGAATGGCGACGTTGGCGCTTGACCACCCCCCTCTGTCCTGCCGGACATCTCCCCCTCAAGGGGGGAGATTGGCTGTCGCTTTTGGTTTCGCCAATCTCCAACGTGGGCAGGATGGCGGCGCGCTGACACTACCGATCTCCCCCCGAGAGGGGGAGATGTCCGGCAGGACAGAGGGGGGCGCGAAGGAATGCGACCTATCACCTCTCCCCCGCTTTGCGGGGGCGAGGAAAGGCGCTTTCCCATGACCACATTCACCCCCTCCGCCCCAGCCGAAGTCCTGTCCACCATCCAATGGGCGGCGGCAGAGGAAACGCCTGTAGAAATCCTCGGCCATGGCTCCAAGCGCGGCATCGGCCGACCTTTGCAGGCCGAACACACGCTGGACCTATCGAAGCTCACCGGCGTCACGCTCTACGAGCCGGCCGAGCTGGTGCTGTCGGCGCGCGCCGGCACGCCGCTCGCCGAACTCGAACACCTGCTCGCCGAAAACGGCCAGCAATTCGCCTTCGAGCCGATGGACTATGGCCCGTTGCTCGGCGGCGAGCCGGGCCAAGGGGGCAAGAACGGCACCATCGGCGGCGTGCTGGCTTCGAACCTGTCCGGTCCGCGACGGCTCAAGGCAGGTGCGGCGCGCGACCATATCCTTGGCGTTGCCGCCGTCTCCGGCCGTGGCGAAGCCTTCAAGTCGGGCGGCCGCGTGGTCAAGAACGTCACTGGCTACGACCTCTCCAAGCTGATGGCGAACAGCTGGGGCACGCTCGCCGTTCTGACAGATGTTACTTTCAAGGTCCTGCCCGCGGCCGAGACTGAGGTGACTTTGGCCATTCGCGGCCTGCTCGACGATGCCGCTGTGGCCGCCATGGCGCTGGCGCTGGGCTCCAGCGCCGAAGTATCGAGCGCGGCGCATCTGCCGGAGCGGATCGCCGCGCGCGTCGCCGCCAGCCGGCTGAGCAGCGACGCCGCGACGCTGCTGCGCATCGAGGGCTTTGGCCCATCGGTCGACTATCGCGTCGAGGCGCTGAAGCAACTGCTCGGCAAGGCCGATCCGCTTGAAGAAATTGCCGGTGACGCCTCGAAAACCATCTGGCGCGACATCCGCGACTGTACGCCTTTCGCCGATGCCGGCGCGCGGCCTGTCTGGCGCGTCTCGATGGCGCCGTCGCATGCGCACCGCATGGTGATGGCGCTGCGCATGCAGGCGGCGGTCGATGCATTCTATGACTGGCAGGGCGGCTTGGTGTGGCTGTCGATGCGCGAGGACGACCCGGAGGCCGAGTTGCTGCGAGGGCTGATCCGCAGATATGGCGGCGGCCATGCGACGCTGGTGCGGGCGTCCGCCCCGCACCGCGCGGCTTTGCCGGCGTTCGAGCCGCAGCCGCCGCATCTGGCGGCGCTGTCGGCGCGGCTTAAGGCCGAGTTCGATCCGAAGCAGATTCTCAACCCCGGCCGCATGGCCTAGAGCAACTCCAGGAATATTGTGAGCGGTTTTCCGTCCGGAATAGCGTCAAAACGAAGGATAGAGCGGGTCGCCGTTTCCATGAAACGGTGAAACGCTCTAGGACAGAAATATGCAGACCAATTTCTCAGTCGCGCAGCTTGCCGATCCGCATGTCGCGGAATCGGAGAAGATCCTGCGCAAATGCGTGCATTGCGGCTTCTGCACCGCCACTTGCCCAACCTATGTGACGCTGGGCAACGAGTTGGATTCGCCACGCGGCCGCATCTACCTCATCAAGGACATGTTGGAGAACGGCCGGCCGGCCGACAAGGAGATCGTCACCCATATCGACCGCTGCCTGTCCTGCCTTGCCTGCATGACGACCTGCCCCTCGGGCGTGAACTACATGCACCTGGTCGATCATGCCCGCGCCCATATCCAGGAGACCTACAAGCGTCCGCTGCTCGACCGCCTGACGCGCGCCATGCTGGCCTTCGTGCTGCCTTACCCGACCCGTTTCCGCGCCGCGCTGAAACTGGCCGCGCTTGGCCGGCCGTTCATCGGCCTGTTCGAAAAACTGCCCGCGCTGAAGCCGGTCGCGGCCATGCTCAGGCTCGCACCCTCGTCGATCCCGCCGGCATCGCCCGCGGCGAAGCCGGGCACGCATGTCGGGCAGGGGTCGAAGCGCGGCCGCGTCGCCATCCTCACCGGTTGCGCGCAATCGGTGCTCGATCCGGCCATCAACGACACGACCATATCCCTGCTGACAAGGCTGGGCATCGAGGTCGTCGTGCCGGAAGGCGAGGGCTGCTGCGGCGCGCTTGTCCATCACATGGGCCGCGAGGCGGCAGCACTTGCCTCGGCTAGGCAGAATGTCGACGCCTGGACGCGCGCCGCCGAGCAGGGCGGGCTCGACGCCATCATCATCACCGCATCGGGCTGCGGCACGACGATCAAGGATTACGGCTTCATGCTGCGCCTCGATCCGGCCTATGCCGAAAAGGCGGCGCGCGTCTCGTCGCTGGCCAAGGACATTACCGAATATCTTGCCGCCCTCGACCTGCCCGAGCCGGTGCGCAAGCCAGGCACGATCATCGCCTATCACTCGGCCTGCTCGATGCAGCACGGCCAGAAGATCACGCGCCAGCCGAAGGACCTTCTTGCCAAGGCGGGATTCGTCGTGCGCGAGCCGCGCGAGGCGCATCTGTGCTGCGGCTCGGCCGGCACCTACAACATCCTGCAGCCCGACATCTCGGCCAGGCTGCGCGACCGCAAGGTGAAAAATATCGAAACGACCGGCGCCGAGATCGTCGCCACCGGCAATATCGGCTGTATCACCCAGATCGCGTCCGCCGCTAAGCTGCCGGTGGTGCACACGATAAAACTGCTCGACTGGGCCTATGGCGGCCCGAAGCCGGAAGGCGTTTCGGACGCCAAGCTGACCGCTGCGGAATAGTCGAGGCTATTCCGCCGCGATTTGGTCCGCCACGCCGTAGGTGGCGCGATAAAGCGCGCGCTGGCGGTTGAGCGCCACCATGGTGTTGCGCAGCAGGATCGCAACGGTGAGCGGGCCGACTCCGCCCGGCACCGGGGTGATCCAGGACGCCACTTCCTTGACGCTCTCGGTGTCGACATCGCCGACGATGCGGCTTTCGCCGTCCGGGCCGATTTCCGAATTGATGCCGATGTCGATCACGCAAGCTCCCGGCTTGACCATGTCGGCCTTGATCAGCCTGGGTTTGCCGACGGCGACGAACAGCGCGTCGGCGCGGCGCGCATGGGCGGCAACCGAGCGCGTCATGTGATGGCAGACCGTCACTGTCGCGCCTTCGCTCATCAGCAGGAAAGCGATCGGCTTGCCAACGATCTCGGAATGGCCGACGACCACCACCTCGAGCCCCTTGAGGTCGAGCCCGGTTTCCTTGAGCAGCTCGACCGAGGCGGCCGCCGTGCAGGGCGCCAGATCGAGCTGGTTGTAGACGATGTTGCCGATCGAGGCCGGGTGCATGCCTTCGACGTCCTTCAGCGGATGCACCGCCGCCTGCAGCGTCTTGATCGGGATATGCGCCGGCACGGGTCGCTGGATGATGATGCCGGTGACGCGCGGGTCGGCGTTGAGGCCGTGGATCGCCGCTTCCAGTTCACCGGCGGTGATGTCGGCGGTGAAGCGCCGCTCCTCGAAGCCGATGCCGGCAAGTGCCGCCTTGGCCCGCTGGTTGCGCACATAGACATCGACCGCGGCGGTATCGCCGACGGTGATCGAAACCAGCTTCGGCGGGAAGCCTTCCGCCTTGGCAATCGTTGCGTCCTCGCACACCGAAGCGATGATGCGCTGGGCGACCGGGCCGCCTCTCAAATAGCGGCTGTCGTCGGTCCGGGTCATGGCTGGCACCTCTGCCTTCTGGAGCAATTCGAGGAAAAGCGCTGAAGCGGCTTTCGGTCCGGAATTGCGTAACAACTGAGATTTGTGCGCTGCAATAGCAGAGGCGCACGAGGAAATCAGCCCCGGAAACGAAACGCCCTGCTTTCAGGACGACTCGCCTCAAAACGAAAAAGGCAGCACGGTTGCCCGCGCTGCCTTTTCGTGACCGGCCGTATCCCCACACGGCCCGTCCCCCGTTAACTCTTCACCGGTTTAAGCACATTCTGCGGGATCGCACTATGACTTGGCGGCAACAGCATGAGACTAAAAAGTGCCGCGCCGTCTAACCGGCAGATTCGCGTTGACTAAATCACCTCGACCGTGGTTCCGACATTCACGCGCTCGTAGAGGTCGACGACGTCTTCGTTGCGCATGCGGATGCAGCCGGAAGACACCGAGCCGCCGATCGTCCAGGGCTGGTTGGTGCCGTGGATGCGGTATTCGGTGGTGCCGAGATAGAGCGCACGCGCGCCGAGCGGGTTTTCGATGCCGCCGGCAAGATAAGTCGGCAGATAACGGCCCTTGGCCGCCTCGCGCTTGATCATCTCCGCCGGCGGGCGCCAATCGGGCCACTCGCGCTTGTTGGAGATCTTGTGCGTGCCCGACCACTCGAAGCCCGGCTTGCCGGTGCCGACGCCGTAGCGCCGCGCCTTGCCATTCTTCTCGATGAGGAAGAGGAAATTCTGGTGGGTGTCGATGACGATGGTGCCCGGCTTCTGCGGACCGTCATAGGCGACTTCCTGCGGCAGATAGATCGGGTTGATCTGCGGTCGCATCGCCATGCGCTTGGCCGGCTGCTGCACGGCCGCGGTGCGCTGCTGGTCGGGCTGCGCCTGGAACAGCCGGCGCAGCGGCTGCTGCGTTGCCTGTCGCGCCGGGCGCACGATACCGGGCGCATGGCCAAGCTGCAGCACCCAGGGTGCCGAGAGGTCGGGGCTCACCATCACCGGCGGCACGTCGGCATAGCGGTCATTGGCATGGGAAGCCGTGGCACCGGCGGCAAGAACCGCCACCGCGCCAAGCAGGGAACAAAACGCTGTCTTCATCGGAACGCACCTTGATCGTCGAACTCATCCGGAGCGGGAAGGCCCTCGGTTTCGCGATCCTTGGCGCGGAGCGGCAAGCAAAACATGAATCGGAATGCGTAAAATGCGGAACTGTCAGTAAACCTTTTGGTGTGGTTACCGGCCGGTTCAGGAATCTGGTAAAGCCACGGTAAAATCGGCGCTGAGGCGCGTTAACGAATGGATTTGCTAGCGATGGCAACTGAACATGCCGGCATTCTCGATGGCCCCGACGGCAAGGCGCGCTGCTTCTGGCACGGCAATCTGCCGGACTACCTCCACTACCACGACCACGAATGGGGCCGGCCGGTAACGGATGATCGCCGGCTGTTCGAAAAGATCTGCCTGGAAGGGTTCCAGTCGGGCCTGTCGTGGCTGACCATCCTGCGTAAGCGCGAAAATTTCCGCGAGGCCTTCGCCGGTTTCGACTTCGACAGGGTGGCGGCGTTCACCGATGAGGATGTCGAGCGCCTGCTCGGCAATGCCGGCATCATCCGCCATCGCGGCAAGATCGTCTCGACCATCAACAACGCCAGGCGCGCCCGCGAGATGGTCGACGAGTTCGGTTCCTTGGCCGCATGGTTCTGGAAATTCGAGCCGGGTCTGGACGAGCGGCCGTCGGTCGTCGACCTTGCGCATCTGCGCGCCAATCCGACGACGGCGGTCTCGGTGAGAATCTCGAAGGAATTGAAGAAGCGCGGCTGGAGCTTCGTCGGCCCGACGACCGTCTATGCCTTCATGCAGGCCATGGGCCTGGTCAACGACCATCTCGAAGGCTGCTACTGCCGCCCCGAGGTGGAGAAAGAGCGCAAGAGGCTCAAAAGGCCGAAGTAGGGCGCTTTTGCCTTCTCCCCGTTCACGGGGAGAAGGTGCCCGAAGGGCGGATGAGGGGCGGCGCCGACTTTTGAGATTTCTCGGTGAACCCCAAACTCAGAGGCTGCCGGTGCCGGCCAGGAACAGCCCGGCAACGATCGCCGCTACGGCCGCGAAGGCGGGGTAGATCACCAGCAGGCCGGTCACCAGCGCATCGCCCACCGTAGGCTTACGCGCCTGCGTCGGAACTTCGAACGGCCCGGCCGGCTGCTGCATGGGCTTGAGCATGGTGCCGCCGGCAGGCCGCAGCCTGGCAGGCGTGCCGCTCTCGATGATGCCTTTAGCCGTCGTCATGGCCCCGAACCCCTTGTTTCGGCGCGCTTTATGGTCGTCGATTGTGTCGGCAGCATGCCGCGCCGATGGCGGAATTGTTTCGTTTTCGGCGTGGTTTGTTTCAGCTCCGCCTTCCTCCTCCGCCTGTTGTGGGAGAAGGAAAGGGCCTACCCTTGCCGCTCCAGGCCGCATCGTTTAGGAAACGCGCGCCCGGATTAAGCCAGCGTCTACAGAGAAGATCATCCCCATGGCCGACAAATCGGAAAAGACGAAAGCGCGGCTGCCGCGCGGTTTTGCCGACCGCAGCGCCGAAGACATCCGCGCCGTCGAAAAGATGATGGCGACCATCCGCTCGGTCTATGAGCTCTACGGCTTCGAGCCGGTCGACCAGCCGATGATCGAATACACCGATGCGCTGGGCAAGTTCCTGCCCGACCAGGACCGGCCGAACGAGGGCGTGTTTTCCTTCCAGGACGACGACGACCAGTGGCTCTCGCTGCGCTACGACCTGACGGCGCCAACAGCGCGCTTCGTCGCCGAGAATTTCGAGAGGCTGCCGAAACCCTATCGCAGCTATCGCTCCGGCTGGGTGTTCCGCAACGAGAAGCCTGGCCCCGGCCGCTTCCGCCAGTTCATGCAATTCGATGCCGACACGATCGGCACGCCCGGCGTGGCGGCAGACGCCGAGATGGCGATGATGATGGCCGACGTTATAGAGGCGCTGGGCATCAAGCGAGGCGACTACGTCATCCGCGTCAACAACCGCAAGGTGCTCGACGGTGTGCTGGAAGCGATCGGACTTGGTGGTGATGAAAATGCCGGCCGCCGGCTGACGGTGCTGCGCGCCATCGACAAGCTGGACAAGCTTGGCCCGGAAGGCGTGAAGCTTTTGCTTGGCCCGGGAAGATGGGATGGCGGCAAGGAAGGCGAAGGCGATTTCGCCAAGGGCGCCGGGTTGAATGATGCACAGACCGAGGCCGTTCTTCTCGCAACGGCAAGGAACGGACAGGCCGGCCAGGATTCCAGCGTCAGTGCCAACGCTGTGTACCAGGAAGGCGTCGGCGAACTTGCAACGATTGAAGCTCTCGTCAGGGCGGCAGGATATGGCGAGAGCCGCATCGCCATGGACCGTTCGGTCGTGCGTGGCCTCGAATACTACACCGGCCCGGTCTTCGAGGCCGAGCTTCTGGCGGAAATCCCCAATGAGGATGGCCAGATCGTGCGCTTCGGTTCGGTCGGCGGCGGCGGCCGCTATGACGGGCTGGTCTCGCGCTTCCGCGGCGAGCCGGTGCCGGCGACCGGTTTTTCGATCGGCGTCTCCCGGCTGATGACGGCGCTGAAGAACCTCGGCAAGCTCGACGTCTCCGACGTCATCGCCCCGGTCGTCGTGCTGGTCATGGACAAGGACACGGAAAGCCTCGGCCGCTACCAGAAGATGGTCGCCGACCTGCGCGCCGCCGGTATCCGCTCCGAAATGTATCTTGGCGGCGCCGGCATGAAGGCGCAGCTGAAATACGCCGACCGCCGCGGCGGCCCGGTCGCAATCATCCAGGGTGGCGACGAGCGCGCCAGGGGCGAGCTGCAGATCAAGGACCTCATCGAAGGCGCGCGGATGTCGGCCGAGATCACCGACAACGCCGAATGGCGCGCGGCACGGCCGGCGCAGGTGACGGTGGCGGAGGGTGAACTGGTCGCCGAGGTGAAGAAGATCCTGGCGGCGCAGGCGGAGGAGCGGGTACGTGGCAGGTAAAGCGCCAACCTCCCCTTCTCCCCTTGTGGGAGAAGGTGGCCGAGCGAAGCTCGGTCGGATGAGGGGTGTTCCAGGAAACGCCGACGCCTCATTCCTTCCAGCACCCCTCATCCGTCTCGACGCTGCGCGCCGATCCACCTTCTCCCACAAGGGGAGAAGGGAAGGTGGCGCATTATGACCACCCGCCCCGCCATCGCCGCCGACATCACCAAACTCTTCGCCGAGCGCCACACCCACGCTGTCGAAGTTGCTGTCCTGCAGCCGGCCGATCCGTTCCTCGACATGGCGGGCGAGGATCTCCGCCGGCGCATCTTCCTGACGGAGAGCGAGACCGGCAAGACACTGTGCCTCAGACCGGAATTCACAATTCCGGTCTGCCTCGACCACATCGCCAGCCAGGCCGGAACGCCGCGCCGCTACTCCTATCTCGGCGAGGTGTTCCGCCAACGCCGCGAGGGCGGCAACGAGTTTTTCCAGGCCGGCATCGAGGATCTCGGTGACCGCGACACGGCCGCCGCCGACGCCCGCTCGCTGGCCGACGCGCATGCGCTGCTGTCGCTGGTGCTGCCCGGCCGGCCGCTCGCCATCACGCTTGGCGACCAGACCCTGTTCGAGGCGGTGCTGGCGGCCCTTGGCCTGCCGCGCGGCTGGCGCATGCGGCTTGCCCGTGCCTTCGGCTCGGCGCCCATGCTGGAAGCCGCCCTTGCCGATCTCGCCAACCCGCCGCGCAACAGCCAGCTCTCCGGTCCGGTCGCCCTGCTGGTGCTCGACGGCGATGCGGAAGGCCTTGCCGCACACATTGCCACCGGCATGGAGGAGGCCGGGCTGTCGGCATCGTCCGGCCGCGCGCCGGCCGACATAGCGCGGCGGCTGATCGAGAAAGCGCAACTGCGCAGCGTGCGGCCGTCCGACGAAGCCTTCTCGGCGCTGAAAGGTTTTCTCGAGATCGACGTCGCGCTTGACGGCGCCACTGCGGCGCTCGAAAAATTCGCCGCCGATGCCGGCCTGTCGCTCGGACCGGCGCTGGAGAATTTCGCCGCCCGCGCCAAGGTGATAGAGGCGCATGGCCTGTCCTCGGCGAAAATCCGCTATGACGCCGCCTTCGGCCGTCCGCTCGACTATTATACCGGCCTCGTCTTCGAGATTGCTGCTGGCGATGGCGATCGCCCGCTGGCCGGCGGCGGCCGCTACGACCGGCTGCTGACGCTGCTCGGTGCAAAAAAGCCGATCCCTGGCGTCGGCTTCTCGGTCTGGCTCGACCGTATCGAAGCCTTGCGGGAGGGCGCGCGATGATCACGCTGGCGATCCCGTCGAAGGGCCGTCTCAAGGAGCAGTCTCTCGAAGTGCTGGCCAAGGCCGGCCTGGCAGTCAGTCTTCCGGAGGACGATCGCAGATACCGTGCCCGCATCGACGGCCTCGACAATGTCGAGGTGGCCTTCCTTTCGGCGTCCGAGATTGCCGGCGAAATCGGCCAGGGCGCGGTCGATCTCGGCATTACCGGCGAAGACCTTCTGCGTGAAAGTCTCGCCGACTGGGACGCATGCGCCGAGATCGTCGCGCGCCTCGGCTTCGGACATGCCGACGTCGTGGTGGCGGTGCCCGACATCTGGCTCGATGTCGAGACCATGGCCGACCTCGACGATGTCGCCGCCGATTTCCGCCAGCGCCACGGCCGGCGCTTGCGCATCGCCACCAAATACTGGCGGCTGACGCAGCAGTTCTTCTCGCTCAAGCACGGCATCCAGGTCTACCGCATCGTCGAAAGCCTAGGCGCCACCGAAGGCGCCCCGGCGGCCGGCCTGGCCGACGTCATCGTCGATATCACCACCACTGGCTCGACGCTGCGCGCCAACCACCTCAAAGTGCTGGGCGACGGGGTGATTCTGAAGTCGCAGGCCTGTCTCGTCGCTTCGAAGAAGCAGCGTGATGCGGCCGATGAGGCGCTCTTGCAGGACATCGCCGCGAAGGTGGCCGCGCTGATCGCGTAACCCCCTACCTTCGGCGGGTTTCCTCTGCCCCGGCAGGCTGATAGGCTGACTTGTCCCGGGAGGAGACGGCGATGGCGATCAAACTCGACGAGCTCATGAACGCCACCAATCTGCGCGGGCATCGCGCCAGTGGCACCTTCATTGCCCCAGTGGGCGGCAAGGCGCATGTCTCGGGCGACCGCTCGGTGCCTTTGCTCGACAAGACCATTCCCGAACTGTTTTCCGACACGGTGAGCAAATACGCCACGCTCGACGCCGCCGTCTTCGTCGGCCAGGACAAGCGCTTCACCTGGAGCGAGTTGTCGGACGCGGTCGACGCTTTAGCCGCCGGCTTCCTGGCGCTTGGCCTGGAAAAGGGCGACCGTGTCGGCATCTGGTCGCCGAACCGTTGGGAGTGGCTGGTGACGCAGTTTGCCACCGCGCGCGTCGGCCTCATCCTGGTCAACATCAACCCGGCCTATCGGCTGACCGAGCTGGAATTTGCCCTCAACAAGGTGGGCTGCAAGGCGCTGGTCACCGCCGTAAGCTTCAAGACCTCCGACTATCTCGGCATGATCGGGACGCTGGCGCCGGAGATCGCCTTGGCCGAGCCCGGCAAGCTCAAGGCGAAAAAACTGCCGGCGCTGAAGATCGTCATCCGCATGGGCGACGACAACTCGCCCGGCATGTTCAATTTCGGCGATGTGCTGGCCATGGCCGGCCGCGACGAGCATGACAGCCTCGACCGCATCTCGGAAAGCCTGAAGCCGGGAGATGCCATCAACATCCAGTTCACCAGCGGAACGACCGGCGCGCCGAAGGGAGCGACGCTGACGCATTCCAACATCGTCAACAACGGCAATTTCGTCACCTCGGCGATCAGGCTCACCGTCGATGACCGGCTCTGCATCCCGGTGCCGCTCTACCACTGTTTCGGCATGTCGATGGGCACGATGGGCTGTGTCACCAAGGGTGCCACCATGGTTTTCCCGGGCGAAGGTTTCGATGCCGGAGCGACGCTGAAAGCGGCCGCGCAGGAACGCTGCACCGGGCTCTACGGCGTGCCGACCATGTTCGTCGCCATGCTCGACCATGCCGATTTCGCCGGCTTCGATCTTTCCAGCCTGCGCACCGGCATCATGGCCGGCTCACCGTGCCCGATCGAGGTGATGAAGAAGGTGGTGTCGATGATGCATATGGGCCAAGTGACCATTGCCTATGGCATGACCGAGACCAGCCCGGTCTCCTTCCAGAGCAGCGTCGACGACCCGTTGGAAAAGCGCGTCTCCACCGTCGGTCGCATCCATCCGCATGTCGAGGTCAAGGCGGTCAGCGCCGATGGCGCCACCGTCGCGGTCGGGGAGCCTGGCGAACTCTGCACGCGCGGCTATTCGGTGATGAAGGGCTATTGGGACGATGCCGAAAAGACCCGAGAAGCGATCGACGCCGACGGCTGGATGCACACCGGCGACCTCGCCACCATCGATGCCGAGGGCTATTGCAACATCGTCGGCCGGGTGAAGGACATGGTCATTCGCGGCGGCGAGAACGTCTATCCGCGCGAGGTCGAGGAATTCCTCTACCGCCATCCGAAAATCAAGGAAGTGCAGGTCTTCGGCATTCCCGACGACAAGTATGGCGAGGAACTCTGCGCCTGGATCGTCTTGAAGCCCGGCCAGATCGCCACCGTCGAGGAGATCAAGGCCTTCTGCGCCGGCCAGATCGCCCACTATAAGGTGCCGCGCTACATCCGCTTCCGCACCGAACTGCCGATGACGGTGACCGGCAAGCCGCAGAAGTTCCTGATGCGCGAGGCGATGGTGGAAGAACTGGGGCTGGTGGTGCAGAAGACGGCGTGAACCACTCGGCGACGCTTTCGTCAAGCCCGACGGAGAACTGGAGTTAATCCGCCATGCCGTCCTGGTCGATGAAGGGTCTGTGGCCGCGGCAAGCGGAGGCAACCGCAGAAATTGGCGGAACAAGCTCCCTGCCGGCCGAACTGCCCATTCCGCCGTTTGAAATGCGGCAATTGGTCGGCCCGACCGATCCGGAGATGTTCGACAATCCACGCGGCGAGCCTGTCTTTGCGGACGTGCCGGAGGGTGCCTACGACAATGTATTCGACTTCGGCTCGGGCTGCGGCCGGCTTGCCAGGCAGATGATGCAGCAATCGCCGGTGCCGGCCAGATACCGGGGCATCGACCTGCACGAAGGCATGGTGAGGTGGTGTCATGAGAATTTGACGCCCGCCAACCCCGGTTTCAGCTTCGCGCACCACAACGTCTTCAATCCCGGATTCAATCCCGATCCGTCCTTGCCGCGTTTCGCTCCATTCCCGATCGAGGACGGCGCCGTGACATTGATGATTGCCTGGTCGGTCTTTACCCACACCACCCAGCGGCAGACCGAGCACTACATCAAGGAGACGGCGCGGGTCCTTCATGATCGCGGAATTCTCGTCTCGACATGGTTCCTGTTCGAGAAGAAGAATTTCCCGATGATGCAGGATTTCCAGAACGCGCTGTATATCAACGAATTCGACCCGACGAATGCGACGATATTCGACCGGACCTGGCTGGTGGACTTGCTTGCGAGCGCCGGCCTGCAGGTGACGTTGGCGAAGCCCCCGGGGATCAGGGGCTTTCAATGGGTGCTTCACATCAGCAAGAAAGGGCAGGGAGCGCCGGTCGAACTCGGCGAAGACGTTGCTCCCTATGGCAGGAAGCCGCCGCCGGTGGTGACCCGGGATCCATCCAGGATAGGACGTCCTTGATCCGCGTCAGAGCAATTCCAGGAAAAGTGCGTAGCGGTTCTCCGCCCGGAATTGCGCAAAAACAAGCACGTGGAGCGGTTCAGCGATTCCGTGAAATGCTGAACCTCTCCAACCTGGCATCGGTCGGCATCAGGACAAAATGCGAAACCGGATCAGATACCAAAGCGCTCTGATCCCGTCGCGCCAGCCGATCTTCTTGCCCTCGTCGTAAGTCCGGCCGTAGTAGCTGATGCCGACTTCATAGATGCGCAAGCCACCGGCACGCGCGATCTGGGCGCTCATTTGTATTTCGCAGCCAAAATCATCGCAGGTGAGGCGCAGCCGCTCTTTGACGGCGCGGGTGAACATTTTATAGCAGCATTCGATGTCGGTGAGCGTCTGGTTGTAGAGCAGGTTGAACGTCAGCGAGATGACCCTGTTGGCCACATAATGGTGGAAGTACAAGGAACGGTGCGGCCGGCCATAGAAGCGCGAGCCGTAGACCACGTCGGCAACTTTGCGCCTGGCGATGAGATCGTACATGACGGCCCAGTCGGCGGGATCATATTCGAGATCGGCGTCCTGGATGACGATCACATCTCCGCTGGCAGCGGCAAGTCCGGTGCGCACCGCGGCGCCCTTGCCGCTGTTCTCCTGGTGATAGGTTGGCCGAATGATGGTCCTGACCGCAGGTTGGTCATCGGCGATGACGAAAGCATTGTGCGCGTCGACGCTCATATTGCCGCCGGAGCGAGGACCATCCGGAAAATTGGTGCGCAACCACTCGCGGGTTCCGTCGGTGGACCCGTCGTCCACGACAATGATTTCCTTGTCGACGGCCGGCAGCGCCTCGCTGACCATGGCGAGCACGCCCGGAAGGGTTGCCACCTCGTTGAAAACCGGGACGATTATCGAAAGCAACGGAGCGGCGCCTGGCTGTTTACCCGGATTATGATGCCGACAGGGATGTCAGCGTGGCTACGACCGTCACGATGCCGATGATCGCGTAAAGCGCACGGTAGCGGCGCTGGAGGCTGACCAGGCTTTCAAAGGTCAGGCCGGCCCGCAGCGCTCGCACCGACGCCGCGAGATGCAGCGGATAGAGCACCGCAGCCAGCATCAGCACGCGCGGGACGACGCCGAATATCGCGAGCCCGACCAGCAACACATAGGCCGCCGTAAAAAGCACCAGGCCGGCAACGAAACTTTGCCTCTTGCCGAAGGCGACCGCATTCGTCCGGATATCGTTGAACGTGTCGCCCTCATGGTCGCGTGCTTCATGGGTGAAATGACCTGCGGTGAAGACGAGCGCAAAAAAGCAGCTGACGAGGAGGCCGCGCGCGTCGATTGCGGAAAAGGCCGCGTAGCCGAGGAGAAAGTGCAGCGCGCCGCCCGAAAGGTGAAGGGCGGAGCTGAAAAGCGGCGTACCCTTGAGGTGGAGGCCGGGCGCCGAATAAAGCGCGCTCAGGCCGGCAATTGACAGCCCGATGAAGAAAGGTGTCGCGCCGACCATCGCGAACAGCAACAGGCTGAGCCCCAGCAGCGAAAGTGCAAGATAGCCAACCTCGCTTCGCGACAGGCCCTTTGCGGCAAAGGTCCTTGCCGCCCGCTTGGGGTCGTTGAGGTCGCCGTCGATGCCGGACCAGTCGTTGAACACAAAGACATGCGCGACCAGGCACAGATTGCCGGCGACGACGACGGCCGTCTCCAGCATGTTGTTCATCGTCAGGGCGCCGAGCGAAAGCGTCGCTCCGATCAGCGGTGTGCCCTGAAGCGCGCAGACCTCGTCGAAACGGATGCTGGACAGCAGGCGAGGCCATGATCGTATCGATCTGGAACGGATCGCAACTGCCGGTTCGAGCGGCGTCATATTTCACCACATTTCTGTTCGGAGCCGCTGGATCGGCACGGCAGCGTCGTCTGCACGGACTGGTTTGCGAAGTAAAGCCTCAGCCAGAGCGCATATCCGAGTTCCTGTGACCAGTAAAATCGCCGGACCGAGGCGCTAAGGTCATTGTGATAGAAAAGCGGTGGCGCACTGTTGAGCAGGGAAAAATCATTCCCGGCTATCTTGCCGAGAAGTTCGGCTGTCTCCAGGCGGCTTTGCGCCGTGGCATCGCCGTTTTCCGTTTGCCGTAGCAACTCGACCGCACGGGTCCAGATATCCTGGCCGGGCACTGTGCTGTGCAGCCGGGATGGCGGGATTTTCAGCTTGCAGCCGGCCTTGCGCACATCCACGCGCCGAAGAGCGAGCAGAAGAGGTGCCTTGGCGTAGTATACCCAGACGTCGTCATCATCCGCCTTGCGCACCATCGCTTCGCACAGCGCCTGTGCCGCGAGCGCATCCTGCCCGGCAAGCAGCATATAGACATGCGTCTGGATGCCGAGATCCGCCGGGTTAGGGTCCTTGCCCGGATCGAGGCACTGGTAACGGTCACGCGGCGCAAGCCAGGTCCGATAAAGGCCGTCCGGCCTTTTATACTGGTCGAGGGTGGCCAGCGCCGCCGACAGCAGCTCCGATTGCTTGCTGGGGGCTGTCCTCCAGACCAGGGCCGTATCGTCGGCGTCGGGAGTGATGGCGCAGCCAAGCGTTCCGATCGTCGGTGCGTCGGGCCGGCCATGGTATCGGACCAGACCATCCGACTCGATCTGGTCGCTCAGGTAATGGCGCACCCGTGCCAGCGTATCCTCGATCCCGGCTTCCTTCGCTACCGGGGTCATGACATCAAGCATCACCGCATTCAGGTACGTGTTCAGCTCCGGATGCGGCTCGACGAACTCCATGCCGCTGGTGAAGGACGTTAGCCAGTAGCCGGGCGCTTGCAGGCGTCCGGCCAGTGCCTGCTCTGCCTGAAGCGCTACATTCGTCAGATGCGAATCCGGCGCCAGGCTAAATTTGCGCTCCATGAGCATGCGGGTCGGCCCGCCCATCCGCGCGCGAACAAGCGCCGTCATCACGTGCTCGCCAGGCCCCAGCTGATCCACCGGGAAGGCGATACGCCAGCCCGCCGGACTTGACGTGCGAAGTGTTTGCACGACGTCGCTGCGCTCGAAGAACTTAGCCGTTCCGGCCATCGATTCGCCGTCGACCGACACCGCGACGTCCACCGGGGTTTTCCTGTCGACAAGCGCCCAGCCCATGACCTCGACCTGGCGCGATGTCGCGGCGGCCGGGTTTCCGGGTGGTGGGGCCTCGACAACTTTGATCTGGTCAACGCTGCCGCCGAGCTCGGCGAAGAGATCCATCGGAGCCGGTGGATGTCTCAGTTCGGCGATAAAGGCAGCATTGTTGATATCCCACGCCGGCCGCATCTTGTCCGGACCTGCCGCAGCCACCAGCACTTTGTCCGACTCGCCAGTGTACCAGAACGCGCCGATCGTCTGGATGGCGACTGCCAGGCCGCAGGCCAGCGCGAACACGGCTCGGCCTCTTGATGACAGCGCCGCCAGTACCGGCGGCAGCATCCATATCAACATCGGAATGAAATCGGTGAGCCACCGCGGCCCCCACGACGCGCCCTGTCGCCAGTCGACAAAAGCATAAAGGACCGCCTGCACGGCGACGGCGCAGAGCATCGCGATGGTGAGACCGCGCATCTTCGGGTCGCGCAGAACCGGTATCAGGAAAAGAGGCACGAACAACAGGAACGGCGAGAAGACGAAGAGACCGCGCATCGGGCTGAACAACAGGCCCGCGATGCCTTCGATCACGCCCTCGCTGTAGTCGTTGGGTCGATCGACCAGGGCATATGCACCGGCGATATTGCCGACGACCTCCAGATTGTAGGCGACGACCATTGCAACAGGGATCAGACCCGAGATCACGAACACCGGAATTCTGCGTCCGGCCCACCAAAGGCCGTAGAGTCCGAGGCTTGCTGCCAGGATGGCGTCAGGTTGGCGGTTGACTGCTATGAGAGCGCAAAGGAAGCCTGCCGCGGCCGCTCGCGCCGGGGTACATCGCCCGGTGACCAGCAGCATCGTTGCGACGATGAGCAACTCGGCCAGCCCATGCATCCAGAGTGCCTGGCTGCTGATCACCCAGGTCGTCGTGCCAAAGGCGTAGAGCAGGGAGAGAAGCGCGGCAATTCGCGGCGTGCTGCGCCGTCGCAGCACAAGATAGAAAAGCGCCACCGAAGCGGCCGCGAGTAGCGATGCGCAAAGCTTCTCCATGATCCGCGCGACCCTGTCGACCAGCAGCGGATTCCAGTTTCTTGCTTCCAGATATTTGACGGCCGGCAGATAGACCGGCGCGATCACCACCGGAACCGCGAGGGGATATTGCGAGATGAAATGACCGTCACGCCCCATCAATATCCAGTACGCGCTGCTGCCTTTGCCTTGAACCGCCGGCGGCTGGCGGCCCTGCGCGACCACATTCACGATGGGGTCGAGAAGCAGACTGTGGTTGCGCCAGATCGAAAAAGGCAGATAGCGCGCGCCATATGTGTCGCCTGCCGGGATCGACCGCATATTGGCGTTAAACACAACGAAGGCAACGAGCCCAAGGAGGAGTGCGATGGCGAAATCCCTGAGCCTGCTGCGCTGAGGATTCCCGGATGATTGTTCTTGCCCCGGCGCACGGGCCGAACGTGCTTCGGTTGGCAATGCCCTGACCCCGTGCCGTGCGATTTCGCAGCTGACCTATATCGACGCGGCTCGTATGCTTCAACAGCCGTTTCCACGCATTAACAAAAGACTGTCCGCCTGACGCCTTCGTGGACATGCGGAGCCAAACGGGCGTCACTGTCGCGAACCTCGCCATCAAAGCGGCAGAGCAGACAAAACAAAATTGTTCAAACGGCATTTACCTGACTTGCAGCCCGGTCAGTTTGTCGCGAAGTGAAGAGACTATGAGCGAGCAAAGCACCGCCCGGCCCGGTTTGCGAACGCGCGGCATCCAGGATGCCCGGCGCGTGAATCTGATTGGCGTCGGCGCTCCCCGCACGGCCACCACCAGCCTTGCCAGGATGCTGGCCGCGACGGGACAGGTTTTTGTTCCGGACGGGAAAGAGGTCAATGGCTTCGGCATCACGCCCGAGCTGACGCAGACACTCTACGATCTGCGTTTTGCGGAAGCGCGTGGGCAGCATCGCTATATTGCCGACTTCTCGCCGGTCTATCTGTCGGGCGCGTGCGTACCGCAGCGCATCAAGTCATACAATCCCGACGCCAGGATCATTGCCACGCTGCGCGAGCCGATAGCGCGCATGCTTTCGCAGTACTGCCACATGCGGCAGACACAAGACCCTTCCCTGGACAGCGATCTTCGCCTCGACGTGAATGCTTACATCAGGCGGGGTCTGTCCGATCTGCAAGCGGGCGACCCGGCGCCAGATCGCTGGTATTCCGCCGCGCTGAACGTCACGCATTCCTTCTACGGGCGGAGTCTCGAGCGCTATTTCGCGTGTTTTGCCCGGAAGCAGATCCTGGTTCTGATCTACGACGATTTGCTGCAACCTCGCGGTTTCTGGCGAAGAGGCCGTTGGGAGAGAGGCCTGCGGTCATTCCTTGGCGTCGCGGTCAATCGGCGGGTATGGGAAAACCAGGCGGCGGATGAACAGTTGACAGTCGAGCCGGATCTTGTTGCCGAGCTGAGAGCGCTTTTTGCTCCGCAGGTTAAGACTGCGGGAAGATTGATCGGACGCGACCTGTCGGCACTTTGGGGGTATTGAACGGCCAAATGCCCCGCGAGCCGGCCGGAAAGACGGTTAGGCGCTGGTCAAGCTTGCCTTTGGCGCATCGATATGATCTCAGGGCCGACTTGCGCTATGGACCGCAAGTCAAAGGCGGACCGGGACCTGGAGTTGGTGTGGCAAGGACCGCGTTTTTCACGATCTCGTCCTGGAATTACCTGCACTATGCGCGCGCGCTTGCCTCATCTCTGGCCGCGTACCATCCGGACGTCGCACGCATAATCGCCATCGCCGATACCGGGCGCGATGACCTGACCGCCGGCGATTTCCCAGAATTCGACAAATGCGTCTTCTTCGACGAGCTCGATCTGCCGGATCGTCAGGCCTACAGCTTCCGATACGATGTCATGGAGTTGAACACGGCGATCAAGCCGACACTGTTTAGCCGGCTGTTTGCCGAGGGATATGATCGCGTCATCTATCTCGATCCCGACATCATAGCCTATCGTCGTTTCGACGAGCTGTTCGATGTTCTCGACGGCGGGGCATCGTCGGTTCTTACGCCGCACGCGCTGGCGCCGAATTTGCACCCGGACAGCCCGAACGATCTGACGTTCATGCAGGCCGGCGTCTTTAATCTGGGCTTCATGGCTCTGGCCGACACGCCCGAGACGCTTCGGTTGCTGAAATGGTGGGAAACACGCTTGCGCACCGAATGCGTCTCCAACCGGGTTGCCGACGGCCTTTTCGTCGACCAGAAATTCATCGACCTGTGGCCGGCCTACTGCCCGGGAACGAGCATTCTGCGCAATCCGGCCTACAATGTGGCGTACTGGAACCTCGACAGCCGCCCGGTCAGACGGAGGGGCGATGCCTATGAGGTCGATGGTGTGCCGCTCGCTTTTTTCCATTTCAGCGGCGTGGTCCCGGGGAACCGGTCGATCCTGTCGAAGCATCAGAGACGATGGAAGCCCGGCAGCACCCCTGAACTGCAGGCGCTTTTCGACGATTATCATGATCGTCTCGAGAAATTCGGACTGCACCGGTTCTCAAGAATCCCGTACGGTTTCGGAACCTTCACCGACGGGACCGGCATTCCGGATGCGGCCAGGCGCCTCTTTCGCGAGCAGCTCGAACCTTTTTCAGGAGATCCGTTCGCGGATTTGCCCGCCTACCTCAACCGCCCGGCGGACCTTGATCCGAATCCTGACGGGGTCGTCACGCGATTTGCCCATGCGCTCTGGACGACACGGTCCGATCTGCGGGCGCACTTCGACCTGCGGGGAAGCCAATCGCAGCTGAGCTACGCCCATTGGTTCGTTTCCGGGGGTGCCGCCGAAGCGAAAGTTCCTCCGGAATTCATACGACCCGTCGCGAAAAGAATTTCCGATCTCGGGGCGCAGGCCAGGAAACCCACGGGCAACTCGAAGCTCGCAGCCGATGCCGCGCGGGTCGCCTATCGGCTGCTGATGAAAGTTCAGCCCAACATCGGATGGCTCTACAGGCAGGTCCCGCCGGCGACGCGCAAGCGTTTTCTTGACGGATTGTTCAGGCGCGCCTGGCCCGCCGCCTTTGGTGGCGGATCGTTGCCGCTCGGTCATGGGGTATCGCTTATCGGTTATCCGTTCGCCGAGATCGGTGTCGGAGAGGCCATGCGGTCGCTTGCCCGCTCGATCGAAAGCGCGGACGTCAGCTATGAGGTCGTGAACTTTGATGAGCAGGTGCGTTCCTCGCAGAAGGATCGCGCGCTCGAGGATCGGCTCACCGACACGCCATCGAAAACGGTCAACATCTTTTGCGTCAACGCCGACATGCTGAGGTCCACGGTTCGTGGAGTGGGCAGCGCCGTGCTCCAGAACCGCTACAATATCCTGCGTCCCTTCTGGGAACTGCCGCGCATCCATCCGCAATGGATCGACGGCCTCCGGCAGGTCGACGAAATATGGGCGCCAACGAGCTTCGTTCGGGATGCGTTTGCCTCCGAGATCGATCGTCCCGTGATCCACGTGCCGGTGTCGGTTTCAGTGCCGTCCGACGTGCGATCGAACAGGGACCGCTTCGGCATTTCGAGTGACGCGACCGCTTTTCTGTTCGCGTTTGACTTTTCCTCCTACCCTACCCGCAAGAATCCCCAGGCGGTGCTGGAAGCTTATCTTCGCGCGTTCGGGCAGGATAGGAAGCGGAACGTTTCCCTCGTCATAAAGACGATGGGCCAAAGCGCCCAGAGGGTCGAAATACTGAACTCCGTGCGGCGCCTGGCGCAGGACGACTGCAGGATCGTCTTGATCGACGATGTTCTGAGCCGCGCCGACATGTACAGCCTTACCGCGTCTTGCGACGTTTTCGTCTCCTTGCACCGTTCGGAAGGCTTTGGCCTGGGTATCGCCGAAGCGATGGCCCTCGGCAAGGCGGTCATCGCCACGGATTTTTCGGGCAGCAGGGATTTCGTAAGCGGCGAAACCGGCTTCCCCGTCCCGTGCAGATTGATCGACGTCGAACCGGATCAGTATCCGTATTTCGTCGAGGGACAGAAATGGGCCGAACCCGACATCGATGAGGCGGCGCGTATCATGGCCTCGCTTGCCGATAATCGCGACATGGCGATCGTCGTCGGCGGCGCGGCGAAGTCGTTTATAGCGAATTTTCACAGCCCGCAGGCAGTAGGCAGGATCGCCGAGACCAGGCTGAAGCAGATCTACGGCCATCGCAACGCGCTGGTGGGGCGCTGACGGCGCCTCGCCTCACGCTGCCCGCAGCGCCTCATCCAGTTCGCGGATGATCTTGACTGCATCCACCCCTGAAACGAACGATCCTGGCATGACACTGCCGGCGAAGCTCCGGCCTGCTCTTTCGGTGCTGAATACCGCCAACGTTACCACCCTTGCAGCATCTTCGGGTCGCGGGTTGTCGCTTGAGGTATCGAACCTCAGGCGATCCACCGATACTGGCCGAGGTGCTCTCCATAGGCTTTTCCGCTAGATTGGCACAAACGCATGGGGGCTTGGATGACTGGTTTCGGACGGCCGGTGATTTCCTACACGATGCCATTGGTCGCCTTGCTGATGGCTGTCGCGGTCAGAGCCGGCGGTCTTTCGGTGGACGAAGGTTCGCTGAACGTCAGGATCCTTGTTGGAGCGCTTTCGAGCGCGATCATGTTCACCACCATTTTCGTGGTGCTCGATCATGCCGAGGCAGTGGCCCGGCGCGTAGGAGAGCCTTTCGGAACATTGGTGCTGACCTTTGCCGTGACGGCAATCGAAGTCTCGATCATCGTTTCCATGATGCTGCATGGGGAGAACAACCCGACACTGGCACGTGAGTCGGTTTTCTCGACGGTGATGATTACTTCTACCGGCGTTGTCGGCATGTGTCTCACGCTTGGCGGCTGGCGCCATCGCAAGCAGGCGATCGTGCGCCAAGGGACCAGTGCATATCTCGCGGTTCTGATCGCGCTGACCGTCATGACGCTGGTTTTGCCGACCTATACTCAAACGACGGATCCCGGCACGTTTTCGGCAGCTCAGCTCGGTTTTGTAAGCGTCCTTTCAGTGCTGCTCTATGCAAGTTTCGTGTTCGCCCAGACCGTCCGGCACCGGGACGACTTCGTCCAGGAACACGCACACGACGTTTCGATGCGAACTGCCCCTCACGAAAGCATTTCTGTCAGCGCTCTGCTGCTGCTGGGCGGGCTGATCGGAATTGTCATGCTCGCCGAGCAGGTCGCCGCGAGCGTCGAGGATACGCTCGTCGCCTACAAGGTGACCCAGGCCGACAGCATTGTGGGAGCGTTGATCGCGGGGCTGGTTTTGATGCCGGAGGCCATTTCGGCGGTTCGAGCTTCACTCAACAACGAGCTGCAGCGCGGCTTGAACGTCGCAATGGGTTCGGCCTGCGCCACGATCGGTTTGACGATACCGGCGGTCGCGGCCGCCAGCTTGCTGACGGGCAGAGGGCTGACCTTGGGGCTTCCGGCGGCTGATGCAGTCCTTTTGGTCTTGGCGCTTTTCATATGCAGCGTAAGCTTTAGCACCGAAAGAACGACGTTCCTGACCGGTATGGTCCATGTCGTGGTGTTTTTTACCTATGTATTTCTGATATTTGTGCCCTGAAACATTGTTGCAGGCTGGCCATCGGGTGCAGGGATGGAGACGGCGTGGAAGGGTGCTTCACGCCGCCAGCACCGCCTGATCCAACCCGCGAATAATCCGCGCCAGTTCCACACACTCGTCCTGCCTTACCTTATTGCGGCGCCAGGCCATGCAGATCAGGCGCTGCGGCATCGGTTCCTGGAACGGCACGATCCTCAGGTCAGGCATGACGCCGGCGGCTCGTGCCGCCATTTCCGGCACGAGCGTCACACCCAGCCCATGCGCCACCATTTGCAGCAGCGTCGTCAGGCTGGTCGCGCCGTAGCTTGCCATCGCCACCGGCCGCACATTGCCGCAGACGGCCAGGGCCTGTTCGCGCAGGCAGTGGCCTTCCTCGAGCAGCATCAACCGCTCCAGCGCCGGGCTTTCCGGCGGCACGGGCGGTGAGGCGAAGGCCGGGTCGCCCGACGGCACGGCTAGGAAGAAGCGATCGGGGAAGAGCTCCTCGGTGACGAGGCCCGGATGGTCGAGCGGCAGCGCTGCGATAAAGGCGTCGAGCCGGCCGGTGGCCGTGCCCTCGACCAGCGATGCGGTCACCGCCTCGCGCAGTTCGAGCTGCAGGGCAGGGTATTGCATCTTCAGCTCCGGCAGCACATGCGGCAGCAGATACGGCGCCACCGTCGGGATGATGCCCAGCCGGAAGCGGCCCTCCATGGCGGGGCGGCCGCGTCGCGCCGTCGTTTCGACGTCACGGATATCGGCGAGGATGCGCTCGATGCGTGGCTGCAAGGCATGCGCTTCGTCGGTCATCCGCACTGTCTTGCCGCCGCGTTCGAACAGACGACAGTTCAGTCGTTCTTCCATCTCGGCAATCTGCGAAGACAGCGCCGGCTGGCTGACACCGGCAAGCCTGGCGGCGCGGCCGAAATGCAGCGTCTGCGCCAGCGCGTCGAAATAAAGCATCTGGCGAACGGTGAGACCAATCATAAGCAAAGGTTATCAAAACAAACAGGAAAGGCAATTTGTCTTTATCAGCCGGCCGACCTAGTCTGGAATCATTCCAGGTTGGCGCGGTCAATTGCTGCCCCCGAAAATCTCGGGAAAATCAACCTCGGCAAATTCAACCTCGGCAAAAAACCTCGGCAGAATCGGAGACTAAGATGGATGCGAAAACCGACGACAACAGCGCTGGAAAATGCCCCGTGGCGCATGGATCCGCCGGCCGGACCAACCGCGACTGGTGGCCGAACCAGCTCGACCTTGCCGTTCTACACCAGCAGTCGAACCTCTCGGACCCGATGGGCGAAGACTTCGACTACGCCAAGGAATTCGCCAGCCTCGATCTCGATGCGGTGGTCACGGACCTGCACAAGGTCATGACGGACTCGCAGGACTGGTGGCCGGCCGACTTCGGCCATTACGGGCCGCTGTTCATCCGCATGGCCTGGCACAGCGCCGGCACCTATCGCATCGGCGACGGGCGCGGCGGCGCCGGCGCGGGTCAGCAGCGTTTCGCGCCGCTGAACAGCTGGCCGGACAATGCCAATCTCGACAAGGCGCGCCGGCTGCTGTGGCCGGTCAAGCAGAAATATGGCCGCAGGATCTCCTGGGCCGACCTTCTGATCCTCACCGGCAACGTCGCGCTGGAATCGATGGGCTTCAAGACCTTCGGCTTCGCCGGCGGCCGCGCCGACGTGTGGGAGCCGGAGCAGGACGTCGACTGGGGCTCCGAGACCAAGTGGCTTGGCGACGAGCGCTATTCGGGCGATCGCGAACTGCATGGCCATCTCGGGGCCGTGCAGATGGGCCTGATCTACGTCAATCCGGAAGGCCCGAACGGCAAGCCGGACCCGATCGCCGCCGCGCGCGACATCCGCGAAACCTTCGCCCGCATGGCGATGAACGATGAGGAGACCGTCGCGCTGATCGCCGGCGGCCACAGCTTCGGCAAGACCCATGGCGCCGGTGACGCCTCGCTGGTGGGAGCCGAGCCGGAAGGCGCCGGCATCGAGGCGCAGGGCCTCGGCTGGTCGAGCAAATATGCCTCCGGCGTCGCCGGCGATGCCATCACCTCTGGTCTCGAAGTCATCTGGACGACGACGCCGACCAGATGGAGCAACAATTTCTTCGACAATTTGTTCAACTATGAATGGGAGCTGACGAAGAGCCCGGCGGGCGCCCATCAGTGGACGCCGAAGGGCGGTGCCGGCGCCAGCACGGTTCCGGACGCGCACAATCCCTCCAAGCGCCACGCACCGTCCATGCTCACCACCGACCTCGCGCTGCGTTTCGATCCGGCCTATGAAAAGATCTCGCGCCGCTTCCATGAGCGCCCGGGTGAGTTCGCCGACGCCTTCGCCCGCGCCTGGTTCAAGCTCACCCACCGCGACATGGGTCCGGTCGTTCGCTATCTCGGCCCGCTCGTGCCGAAGGAAGAGCTGATCTGGCAGGATCCGATCCCGGCCGTCGACCATGAACTGGTGAGCGAGCAGGACATCGCCTCGCTCAAGGCGAAGATCCTGGCCTTAGGCCTCTCGGTCTCGGAGCTGGTCTCGACCGCCTGGGCTTCGGCCTCGACCTTCCGCGGCTCGGACAAGCGCGGCGGCGCCAATGGCGGCCGCATCCGGCTTGAGCCCCAGAAGGACTGGGAGGTCAACCAGCCGGCACAGCTCTCGAAAGTACTGGCCAAGCTGGAAGCCACCCAGAAGGAGTTCAACGCGGCGCAGACCGGCGGCAAGAAGGTCTCGCTCGCCGATCTCATCGTGCTCGGCGGCGTTGCCGCGGTCGAGAAGGCGGCCAAGGACGGCGGCAATGAGGTCAAGGTACCCTTCACGCCGGGCCGCATGGACGCCTCGCAGGAGCAGACAGATGTAGCTTCCTTCGGCGCGCTGGAGCCGAAAGTCGACGGTTTCCGCAACTACAGCAGAGGCAAGCAGCCGATGTCGATCGAAGCGATGCTGGTCGACCGCGCCCAGCTCTTGACGCTGACCGCCCCGGAAATGACGGTGCTGGTGGGCGGCCTGCGCGTGCTCGGCGCCAATGTCGGCGGTTCGAAGCACGGCGTCTTCACCGACAGGCCGGGCACACTGACCAACGACTTCTTCGTCAACCTGCTCTCGATGGCGACCGTCTGGGATCCGGCCGCCGGCTCCGAGCCGGGTTCGGACGAGGTGTACGAGGCGCGCGACCGCAAGACCAAGCAAGTGAAGTGGACCGGCACCCGTGCCGACCTGATCTTCGGCTCGCATGCGCAACTGCGCGCGCTCTCCGAAGTCTACGGCTCGGGCGACGCCAAGGCCAAGTTCGTCAAGGACTTCGTCAAGGCGTGGACCAAGGTGATGAACCTCGATCGCTTCGAGTTGGCCTCGAAGTAAGCGGTCATCCTCCCAAGTAAAAAGGCGCGGGCATGGCCGCGCCTTTTTGTTGAGCCGAAGCAATTCCAGAAAGGCGTGCAGCGTCCGTCCGTCCGGGATCGTGCCAAGCAACGTTGATCATGCGCAGAGCGGGATGATGCGGAGCGTCGCCCAGTCCGTTTCGCTTTCGGCCGGGGTGCCGCGCGTCTTAAGCCCGAGGCGGTTTCGGACTATGTTCGACATTGAGAAGAACGTGGAGACGCAGGCGAGAACTTGGCTGAACAGGTTTCTGACGAAATCGCGCGGATTCGGCGGCGGCTGGCTGCTCTGGATGCGGAGCGGCTGGCGCTTGCGCGCGAACTGGAGACGCTTGAGCAGAAGCTGATATCCGATAGCCATGCTGCCGAGCGGACATCCTTTGCCGATGCCCTCGTCACCAACAACTCGTCATCGGCGGAGAAAATCGAGTTGTTTCGCCGTCTGTTTGCTGGGCGTCCCGATGTCTTTCCGGTTCGATGGGAAAACAGAAAGACGGGAGGTTCAGGATATTCGCCGGCATGCTCTAACGAATGGGCAAAGGGGATTTGCGGCAAGCCGAAGGTGAAATGCCGGGAATGCCCGCATCAGGCATTTATCCCGCCATCCGGGGACATCATCGAAAAGCATCTGCGCGGCGGCGATCCCCGCTCCGGTGACTTTGTCGCCGGGGTGTATCCATTGCTGCAAGATGAGACATGCTGGTTCCTTGCGGCCGACTTCGACAAGGACAGTTGGTCGGATGACGCAAGAGCCTTGCTCGGCACCTGTCATGCGAAAGGAATTGCCGCCGCCCTGGAGCGGTCGAGGTCGGGGAACGGCGGCCATGTCTGGATATTCTTCTCAGAGCCGGTTCCGGCGAGGACCGCTAGGCAGATGGGCTCCGCCCTCATTACGGAGACGATGGAAAAACGCCCGGAGATCGGCTTCACATCCTATGATCGCTTCTTTCCCAATCAGGACACGATGCCCGTTGGGGGCTTTGGTAATCTGATCGCACTGCCTTTGCAGAGAAAGGCACGGGAGAGCGGCAACAGCGTCTTTGTCGACAAGGATTTGCGACCTTACGAAGACCAATGGGCGTATCTGTCGTCCCTGCCCAGATTGTCGGCTGATATGGCCTTCGGGATCGCGGACGGGGCGGAACTGTCAGGTCGGGTTTTGGGCGTCCGCATGCCGGTGGACGACGAACACGCCGACGAGCCGTGGAAGATGTCGCCATCGCGCCGCAGTGTGTCACGGCCTATCGAGGCCGCGATCCCGCACAGCATTAGGATCGTGGTCGCTGATCAGGTCTATGTCGACAGGACAGAACTTCCGCCGGCCCTGGTTGCGCAGCTTATTCGTCTAGCGGCTTTCCAGAACCCGGAGTTCTATCGCGCTCAGGCAATGCGGTTACCGACATACGACAAGCCTCGGGTCGTCTCATGTGCCGAGTTGTACGCAGAGCATGTCGCTCTCCCTCGGGGTTGCCTTGAGGAAGCAATCGATCTCATCAAAAGTCATGGTGCAGCTCCCGCTCTGGAAGATCTGCGCGAAACCGGCACGGCACTTCCTGCGGACATATCCTTTCGGGGCGAGTTGCGACGGCCGCAGTTGGCGGCCTTCGATGCTCTTGTCGCCCATGAGAACGGCGTGCTTGCCGCGACAACTGCGTTTGGCAAGACGCTCGTCGCAGTGGCGCTGATTGCGCACCGCGCCCGAAACACTCTCATTCTGGTCCACCGACGAGAGCTGCTCAATCAGTGGGTGGAACGTCTACGAACCTTTTTGCAGATAGATCCAAAGCTGATCGGCATTATTGGCGGTGGGAAAAGAAAGCCGACGGGTACCATTGATGTTGCGCTCATCCAGAGCCTGGTGCGCAAGGGAGAAGTTGGCGATATCGTTGCTGACTACGGCCATTTGATCATCGATGAGTGCCATCACCTGTCCGCAACCAGCTTTGAGCTTGTCGCCCGGCGGTCAAAGGCGCGCTACGTCGTCGGCCTGTCGGCGACCGTCGCCAGAAAGGACGGACACCATCCGATCATCTTCATGCAGTGCGGCCCTGTTCGCCATAGGGTCGACGCACGGGTTCAAGCCGCGGAACGCGGTATCCGCCACCGCGCGCGCGATCGTTCGACGCAGTTTGAACTCCCGGCATCGCTGGCCTTGGCCGAACGGCCGTCGATGCCAGCGATCTATGCGGCGCTGGCACAGGACAGTGCCCGGAATGATCTGATCTTCGATGATGTGCTGAAATCACTTGAGTCGAAGCGTTCGCCTATCGTTCTGACGGAGCGGAAAGACCACCTCGATTATCTTCAGAAGAGGTTCTCGCCATTCGTAAGAAATCTTGTGGTCCTACGCGGCGGCATGTCGGCGAAGGATCGCAAGACAGCCAGCACAGCATTGAATGTCTCGGATGACGATGAACGGCTGATCCTCGCGACAGGCCGCTATATCGGTGAAGGCTTCGATGATTCCCGACTCGACACACTGTTCCTGACGATGCCGGTCGCCTGGAAGGGAACCCTGGCGCAGTATGTCGGCCGGCTGCACCGGGAGCATGACGGAAAACGGGATGTTCTGGTCGTGGACTATGTCGATCACACGGTTCCGGTTCTCGCCCGAATGGCTGCGAAACGACGGGCTGGCTATCGCGCGTTGGGTTACATGATCGAGTAACGGCGCCCGTTGTGAGTGGAGCGCCCGCCTTCCACCTCGACGTTATGCGGAGCGCAACCCGCGGAGACCGGCGGGAAAACCAAGTCTCGCTGGACGACGCTCCGCATAATCTCGCTCTCCATATAATCAGTCTTTTTCGAAGACGCCCGCCTTGGCGACGACGCCGGCGATCGCCCCGCCGATCAGCGGCGCGACGATGAATAGCCAGAGCTGGCTGAGCGCCGCACCACCCGAAAACAGCGCCGGCCCGATCGAGCGCGCCGGATTGACCGAGGTGCCGGTCACCGGGATCATGGCGAAGTGAATCCCCGCCAGCGTCAGGCCGATGACCAGGCCGGCGAAAGCGGTGGTGTGCTTGGCGTTGGTAACGCCGAGGATCACGGTGACGAAGGTGAAGGTGCCGATCAGCTCCCAGAGGAAGGCCGAACTCATGCCCCATTTCGTTTCGTCCCAGCCATTGGCGCCGAAGCCGCCGCTGTGCCCGCCGGCCTGGCCGGAAACGATGATCCACAGCGCCAGCGAGGCGATGATGGCGCCGATGATCTGCGCAATCCAGTAAGGAACGACATCCTTGGCCGGCATCCGCCCCGCCAGGAACACGCCGAGCGTCACCGCCGGATTGAGATGCGCGCCCGAGACCGGGCCGATCGCATAGGCCGCGGCGATCAGGCCGATGCCGAACGCCAGGCCGATGCCTTCCTGTCCGAGCGGCAGCGCGCCGCCGAAACCGCCCGTGACCACGGAGGCCGTGCCGATGAACACCAACAAAAACGTGCCGAGAACTTCTGCCAGATAAGTCTTCATTGCCCTCTCCTCATAGGATCCGCCAGATCGCGCTCGCCGCGCCGCGAATCACCGCCGCAAGACTATTCCTGCCAGCAAAACTTGGAAAGCTGAGAGGTTAAGTCGACAGGCTTGCTTGTACGCGTCAGTCAAAGACATTAGAGACCTTTCATATTCTAGCCGATTGTCTTATTTGCCGGCTGTGTCGCCTGCTTTGAAAAACCGTTCGGGGAATCGCACGGCTTTGAAACGTCGTTTCACCGGCAAACCGAACAGAACTGTTTCAATCCTGGCCCGAAAGGCTTTAAGAGCGGCTGGAACCGATTTGCAGGAGCTACGGAAGACGGGATGCGATTGGGCGGAAGGCTGGCGGCGGCCATAGAGGTTCTGGAAGACATCGGCCGGCGTCACCGGCCGGTGGCCGATGCCTTGCGCGATTGGGGCCTGTCGCACCGCTTCGCCGGCGGCGGCGACCGCGCCGCGATCGGCAACATCGTCTATGACGCGTTGCGCCGCAAACGCTCGGCTGGCTGGCTGTTCGGCGAGGACACGCCGCGCGCCATCGGTTTCGGCGCGCTGTTGCTCGAATGGGGGCAGACGGCGCAGTCGCTGAATGACGCCCTCGACGGCGACAAATTCGCGCCGCCGCTGCTCAGCGTGGTCGAACTGAAGGCGGCGGCCGAGCGCCGGCTTGGCGAGGCGCCGGACGCCGTGCGGGCGGATGTCCCGGACTGGTGTGCGCCGCTGCTTGAGCAGGCCTATGGCGGCGCCTGGGTCGCGGAAGGGGCGGCTTTGGCGCAGCGCCCGCCGCTGGATCTAAGGGCCAACACGCTCCAGGCCGATCGCGCCAAGGTGCTGGCCGAGCTGCAAGGAACGGGCGCGGCGCCGGCGGCAATCGCGCCGCACGGCATCCGTATCCCGCCGATCGACGGCGACGGCCGTCATCCGAACGTGCAGGCCGAGCCGGCCTTCCAGAAAGGCTGGTTCGAAGTGCAGGATGAAGGCTCGCAGCTTGCTGCGGCGCTCGCCGGGGCGGAGCCCGGCATGCAGGTGCTCGACTACTGCGCCGGCGCCGGCGGCAAGACGCTGGCGCTGTCGGCCGAGATGGACAATCGGGGCCAGCTCTTTGCCCATGACGCGGAAAAGGTGCGGCTGGCGCCGATCTTCGAGCGCATCCGCCGCTCGCACAACCGCAACGTCCAGGTCGTCAGCAAGCCTGCGGAGCTTGCGCCGCTCACCGGCCATATGGACATCGTTCTGATCGACGCGCCCTGCACCGGCAGCGGTACCTGGCGGCGGCGTCCCGACGCCAAATGGCGATTGACGGAAAGGCAGCTCGATGCCCGAAAGGGAGAGCAGCAGGCGATCCTCGATACGGCTCAAGCCTTCGTCAAGCCGGGCGGCTTGCTGGTCTACATCACCTGCTCGGTGTTCGACGCCGAAAACAGCGAGCAGGTCGCGGCTTTCCGCGCGCGCCATGACGGCTTTGCGCCGGTCGATCATCGCCAGCTCTGGGATAGCCGCTTCCCCGGCCACGAAGGAGCCGCGCGTATTGCCGGCACCGGCGGTATCTCGCTGTCGCCGGCGCTCAGCGGCACCGACGGGTTCTATCTCCACGCCTTGCGCAGGGTTGTTTGACGACAAGTGGTGCTTTGCTGCGCTGCAACATAAAAGATTGCCTGTCTTGCATGGCTC
The DNA here is from genome assembly GCF_033977145.1 of Mesorhizobium montanum. NCBI lineage: Bacteria > Pseudomonadati > Pseudomonadota > Alphaproteobacteria > Hyphomicrobiales > Phyllobacteriaceae > Mesorhizobium > Mesorhizobium montanum. The sequence continues at coordinate 44,743 of NZ_JAVIJF010000020.1, forward strand.
TGCGATAAGCTTCGCCAGCAAATATGAGGCGACGTGCCATGGCAGCAGCCAAGATCGTACCCGCTCCCGACTTCGAGGAACGCGTCAGGGCGTCCTTTGCCCGGCAGGAGGCAATGGCGACGATCGGCGCAGATCTGACGCTGGTGACACCCGGCATCATCGAGATCGAGATGCCATACTCGGCCTCGCTCACCCAGCAGCATGGTTTCCTGCATGCCGGCGTCATCTCCACCGCTTTGGACTCCGCCTGCGGCTACGCGGCCTTTTCGCTGATGCCGCAGAATTCCAGCGTGCTGACCATCGAATTCAAGGTGAACCTTCTGGCGCCGGGCAGGGGCGAGCGCTTCCTGTTCCGTGGCTCGGTGACAAAGCCGGGCCGCACCATCATCGTCGCCGACGGCCAGGCTTACGCCTTCGCCGCCGATGGCGAGGCCAAGCTGATCGCCACCATGACCGGCACGATGATGACGGTGGTCGGCCGCGACGGGATTGAGGGGTGAGGAGCGGTCCGCGCAGCGGACGAAAAGCCCCCAAATGGGCTTTTCGAGCGATGAACGCCCGCAGCCATAGCGAAGGGCTGGCAGGCGGCGACGGCACATTGCCTCCTTTCGCAGTGGCAACAAATAGGGGTCAGAGTCGTCATGACCGTTGAAGTGTCACGTCTGTCGGGAAGATCCGTTCTCTTTGTCATGGCGGTCGAGGCTGAATACGGCCCGCACCTGAAAAACCTGTTCACGCCGCTGATGACCGGCGTCGGTCCGGTCGAGGCCGGTGTCAGGCTGGGCGCCGAGCTCTCGGCGTTGAAGGCCGAAGGAGCGCTTCCGGACTTGGTCGTTTCGCTGGGCTCGGCCGGCAGCCGCAAGCTGGAACAGGCTGAAATCTACCAGGCCGTATCGGTGAGCTATCGCGACATGGACGCTTCGCCGCTCGGCTTCGAGAAGGGCGCGACGCCTTTCCTCGACCTGCCGGTGACGGTGCCGCTGCCTCTCGTTATTCCAGGCGTCAGAAGCGCCACGCTCTCGACCGGCGGCGCGATCGTCACCGGTGCCGCTTATGACGCGATCGACGCCGATATGGTCGACATGGAGACCTTCGCCTGCCTGCGCGCCTGCCAATTGTTCGGCGTGCCGCTGATTGGTCTGCGCGGCATTTCCGACGGCGCGGCCGATCTGCGCCACGTCAACGACTGGACCGAATACCTGCACGTCATCGACGAGAAGCTGGCCGTGGCAATCGGGTTGCTGGAGCAGGCGATCGGAGGCGGCCTGCTCGAGGGCTGACCGCCCTTCGGGTCAAGCGGCCAGGCGCTGCGGATCGCCGAAATCGATGCGTGAGACGCGTCCGCGCGGGGCGCCTGTTGCGTCGATATAATCGATCGCTCCCGGTGTATGATCGAGTTTCCACGCGCCGGCAGGGCCGTCTTTCCATTCGACCTTGTAGCCATCGTCCAGCAGCGTCCAAAGTCCGTGGAAGCGTTTGCCGTCCGGTAGGAGCATGTGCGCCCGATCGTCAGTTTCATAGTGGATGAAGGCGTTCTTGCCGCCCATGTCGATGACATGCGTGGTTCCAACCATGATAATGGCCAGCGTGTCCCTGTTCAGTATCGTCATTGTCCCTGTCCATGGGTTCGCGTTTTGAAGAGCCTCGACGGCGTGAACATCGTCAAGTATCTTGACTATACGGAGTCTGGATTAAATGGTCAAGGAGCTTGACGAAAAAACCGAAGCGTTGCCCGATCATGTCGGCTGGCGGTTATGGCAGGCGAGCCGTGCCTGGCAGGCGGAATTTGCTGCCGCCATGCGGGCCGCCGGCCACGCCTGGTTCAGCGAGGCGCGCGCCGGGCTGCTCGGGCACATCCCCCGCAACGGCACGCGCCAGTCGGCATTGATCGAGCGCGCGGCCACCTCCAAGCAAGCGGTTCAGCAATTGCTCGACGGTCTGGAGGCGGAGGGCGTGCTGAAGCGATTACCTGATCCACAGGACAGGCGCGGCAAGCTTGTGCGCTATACCCGCAAGGGTCTGGATGCCTTGCGCGACGGCGACCGCATCAAGCTTCAGATCGAGTGCGGCTATATCGATCGCATCGGCGAGCAGCGGTTCGCGGCGCTTATGGACGCCTTGCGCACACTTGACGCCGGGCGGGGCGACGCATCGCGAGAAGCACCGGGATCGAAGTGAGCGGCGCGACCGCGCAACCCATTGCATCGACTCGTTTCTTTCTCTAAAGGCTCGCCATGACGACAGCCAATCATCCCAGCGCCGTTCTGCCCGACACTGTCCTGATCATCGATTTCGGCAGCCAGTTCACGCAGCTCATCGCCCGCCGCATCCGCGAGAGCGGCGTCTTTTCCGAGATCGTACCGTTCCAATCGGCCGAAGCGGCCTTCAAGCGCATCAATCCGAAAGCGGTGATCCTATCGGGCGGTCCGGCCTCGACCAGCGACATCGGCAGCCCGCGCGCGCCGCAGATCGTCTTCGACGCCGGCGTGCCGGTGCTCGGCATCTGCTATGGCCAGATGGCGCTCTGTGTGCAGATGGGCGGCGTCGCCGAAAGCTCCAACCATCGCGAGTTCGGCCGTGCCTTCGTCGAGATCGAGAAGGAAAGTCCGCTGTTCGAAGGCCTCTGGGCGCCCGGCCAGCGCCACCAGGTGTGGATGAGCCACGGCGACCGCGTCATCGAACTGCCGCCCGGCTTCAAGGTGCTCGGTAAGTCGGAAAGCTCGCCCTTCGCCATCTTCGGCGATGTCGAACGCCGCATGTACGGCATCATGTTCCACCCCGAAGTGGTGCACACGCCGGATGGCGCGAGGCTGCTGCGGAACTTCGTCCACAACATCGCCGGCATCGAGGGCGACTGGACGATGCGCGCCTATCGCGAACACGCCGTGGAATTGATCCGCAAGCAGGTCGGCAAGGGCAAGGTCATCTGCGCGCTCTCGGGCGGCGTCGATTCCTCTGTCGCGGCGCTGCTGATCCATGAAGCGATCGGCGACCAGTTGACCTGCATCCTCGTCGACCACGGTCTGATGCGCAAGGATGAGGCGGCGGGTGTGGTGGAGATGTTCCGCCAGCACTACAATCTGCCCCTGATCCTGGTCGATGCTTCAGACAAGTTCATCTCGGCGTTGGAAGGCGAGGCCGATCCCGAAAAGAAGCGCAAGACCATCGGCCGGCTGTTCATCGAGGTGTTCGAGGAAGAAGCGAAGAAACTCGGCGGCGCCGATTTCCTGGCGCAGGGCACGCTTTATCCAGACGTCATCGAAAGCGTCTCCTTCTCCGGCGGCCCGTCGGTGACGATCAAGTCGCACCACAATGTCGGCGGCCTACCCGCGCGCATGAACATGAAGCTGGTCGAGCCGCTGCGCGAGTTGTTCAAGGACGAGGTGAGGGCGCTTGGCAAGGAGCTCGGCCTGCCCGAGAGCTTCATCGGCCGTCATCCTTTCCCGGGCCCCGGCCTTGCCATTCGCTGCCCGGGCGGCATCACCCGCGAGAAGCTCGATATCCTGCGCGAGGCGGACGCCATCTATCTCGACGAGATCCGCAAGGCCGGCCTCTACGACGCCATCTGGCAGGCCTTCGCGGTGCTTCTTCCCGTGCAGACCGTCGGTGTCATGGGCGACGGCCGCACCTACGAATTTGTCTGCGCGCTGCGTGCCGTCACCTCGGTCGACGGCATGACCGCCGACTTCTACCACTACGACATGAGCTTCCTGGGTGCGGCCGCCACTCGCATCATCAACGAAGTGCGCGGCATCAACCGCGTCGTCTACGACGTGACCTCGAAGCCGCCTGGGACGATCGAGTGGGAATGAGGCGGCATCGTTCTCTGACTTTCGGTGGCTATCTAGGAAAGTTTCGTAAACCTCTGAAGTAAATCAATTTTTCCTTTCAGTGTCTATCGCCAACTATCGCCCCTAAGCGGAAGCATCTGACGGTAAATCTGACGGTACGCTCTTTTCCGCCCTCCCTCTTGCCGCCCAATACCGTCATGGCGCCGATTTCTAGGTCATTCTAATTTTTCCCACCAACCGTTTGAAATACAAGGATTAACTCCAAAGGTTGACGGTAAAATCATTGACGGTAAAATCGACGTTAAGTCGATTTGTTTTTCCCAATTTTTTGTGGAGCCATGCTAACCGACATTGCACTTAAGAAGCTGAAACCAAAGGAGAAAAAATATAAGGTTTCCGATCGTGACGGTATGTACGCGATGGTTTCTCCAACGGGGCAGATTGCATTTCGGTATGACTACCGGATGAATGGCCGGCGAGAGACCCTGACTCTGGGCCGCTACGGTGAAGGAGGTATCACGCTGGCGGAGGCGCGCGACCGCTGCCTCGCAGCGCGGAAGATGGTAGCGGCCGGAAAGTCCCCCGCGCAGGAAAAGCAGCGCGAAAAGCATCGCCTGCCAGCCACGGCGACGTTCGGCGATGCAAGTAGACGCTGGTTCAAGGACGCAAAGATGGCGGAGAGTACCCGTTCGATGCGGAAAGCGATTTTCGATCGAGACATTTTGCCGATTTGGCAGAAAAGGCTCCTAACCGAGATCACACCTGACGACCTGCGGGCACTCTGCGTGAGAGTGAAAGACCGCGGCGCGCCTGCAACAGCCATTCATATCCGGGATATCGTTAAGCAGATCTATGGTCACGCCATTCTGCATGGCAAAAAGATTAGCAATCCTGCGGACGAAGTGGGGCCGGCCTCGATAGCCACGTTCGAGGCGAAAGATAGGGCACTGTCGCCCGCAGAGATCCGGATCATGCTGAAAGAGTTGGAGAATGTGCCAACGCTGCCGACCATTCGGCTTGGCCTAAAGCTTATCTTGCTCACGATGGTCCGCAAGGGTGAACTGCTCGACGCAACGTGGGACGAGGTCGATTTCGAGAACGCCGTCTGGAATATCCCGAAAGAACGCATGAAGCGGAAGAAGCCGCATAATGTGTACCTGTCACGGCAATCGCTCGACATCATGATAGCGCTTAAAACTTGCGCGGCTAATTCACGGTATGTGCTGCCGTCTCGCTACGATGCCGATGAAACCATGTCACGCGCGACCTTCAATCGCGTGACTGCAGCGATTGTCGAGCGGGCAAGGAAGCAAGATCTTCCGCTTGCGCCCTTCACGGTGCACGATCTCCGGCGTACCGGGTCTACACTCTTGAACGAAATCGGCTTCAATCGCGACTGGATTGAAAAATGTCTTGCCCACGAAGACGGCCGCTCATCGCGCGGCGTCTACAATAGGGCTGAATATGAGTTGCAGCGTCGTCATATGCTGCAGGAGTGGGCTGATATGGTGGACTCGTGGACGGCAGGCAGGAAGCATACGCCTGCACTTCAGCCGCCTACAGGAGCAGCGATTACTCTCGATCCGATTTGACCGGTCGGGTCTTTCGTAGTCTTACGTTGGGAGCTGGCCGGCTCTCGCTTTTTCCCGCATTTGACGCGTTCCGCCGCTCTTCGATCCAAGCTTCGACTTCTTCCAAGTCCCAGACAACACAGCGCGGGCTGAGATTGAAGCGGCGCGGGAATTCGCCGCGTTGCTCCATCTCATAGATTGTCGTGTCGGACAGCGGAACGATCTCTCTCAGCTGCGGCCGGCGTATGGTTCGCATTACCCTACTCGTCGCAATGTGGGGCAGAGTCGGAAGCGGGCCCTGCTGGCGATTTGTGGTATCCTCCGGTTTGTCGAACTCAGAAGACTGTTGCTGTTTGACCATTTGCGACACCCGAAGGGTTGGTTGTCGGTCAACAGTCACGCAAATATCCGAAGTCTCGTACAGCCTTCAATTACGACCTGATATCCCCGCTAGCGAAACGCCTTACAGTTTGTAGATATGTCTCGACCGCACCAGCAAACCAGTACCGCCAGTTCATCTGCCCGTTCAGGTCTTCGGACGCCCCGCGCAATGGTCAGTTTTAGAAGCGGAGCGCCTTCGCCAGCTATGCCGATCAACTGGGCGAGGACAAAAATTGGTTTGCATCACGAGGCTCGCCACTCGCTCTGGTGTAGGCGTGGGATAATAGGATCGAGTTCTTCCTGCTCTAAGTGTTTTGCATCAGGCTTTGCAAGGTACGCGATCAAATCAAAGAGGACCGATCCTTCAGCCTTGGCTACTCTGCTTGCCGTTTGATCTGGTTTACTACCGTGCTTTTCGGCCAAGTCGACGGTCATGAGGTGCGGGAGTAGCCTGCGGCCGAATGCTCTCTCAACTGTCAGGAAGATCCAGATGCCATCGGGATCAATGTCGGACCAGTGGTAAAAGGGTACGGCGTCGGGAATGCGACCGGCGATCAAGCCGAATGCCTTCTGAACTCCCGTCGACGGATAAGCTTCACCAGCGCATGATCCATGTTGAGGATCTGATCGAGCCGAGCCCGCAACAGGTCGCTCTGACCGCTGTCTCGCCGTTCCTTTGGCCGCATCGCGTGCTCCCTCGCGTCAACCCAGCCGAATCACGCGTACAGGCACCACTACAATTTGCCAGAAATCGCCCCCAAAGGCCACGATTTCCGGCAAACTCAAACCCCAAATCAGGGGAAAATCATAAATTGAATCAAAGCCTTCCGTGTTCTTCACGGACGACTAACCCAATTCGTCGATGATCAGCAGTCTCGGGCGCGACAGGATCGTCAGTTGCTTGTCGAGCAAGCCATCGTTGGGGGCCTTGGCCAGCGTCGCCACCAGTGTCGCGGCGTGGTGAACTATCTCACTCCCTTAAGACTGGGCATAGCCAAGAGCTAGATTGCAACTCCTTCGATTATGACTGTGCAAGAAAGATATGGGCCGAAGATCGCGACATCGATCTGAAACTTCGGCACGTGTTTCGGGGGCGCCATACGACGTAGCCGCGTCCAAGCAGGCCCTTGAAGTGAAATGTGGAAACAATTACCGACGTCGGAAATGCAGATGTCTCTCGGTTGCACGCCCCCGGAGAAGCCGCAGCCCAAGGCTTTGGCGCAAGCTTCCTTGCAAGCAAACCCTCGAGCGAACGCAAAACCCATGTCTGCGACCCCTAGATATTGCCTGCGCTCCTTTGTAGTGAATACCTCGCTTAGCCAGGCATCGCCGAGCTGGTCGACTGAACGTCGGACGCGCTCGATCCGACAAAGATCAATGCCAACGCCGATAATCACGCTAGCTTCGTAGCATACATGGGCCGACGGCGCGGCAGCCCAGACGCGGTTGAGACCTTCCACCAGACTCTGCTGAGAAGAATGCCGCGCTCGAAGGACAAATTGGGATGGAAAACATTCCATTCTGTGCCTGTTGCAGTCATGCGAAGAGCCCTTTGCCAAGTCTCAGTTGCTGAGACGGCTGCAAATCGGACGCTGGCATATCTGCCTTCAGGTTCCATCGTGGAGGGAATACGGGGGAAGGCAGGGGCTCGGTGCTCGGTCGATAGATTTGTTTTATTCGTGTTCGCCCCGTTAGGCCTGCAACATCCGGGTGCGCAACCCTCGCATATTTGGAAATCTCACAGAAGAGGTTTTGGCAGTCGATCGGCTGCAACCGCCGACCGAAAAGCGACTGAAACGATGTGCCCGCTCTTTCGAACGCGCTCTCCTGTTGATCGCATACCTGATGGATGACGTCCTCCGCCGTCAACCTTCCGATGGAATAGAAGCACTTGGAAATGCCGTCGAGTGCGCCCGGACCAGCCACGACGAATGATCCTTCGTCGTGGTTTAGCAGCTCTGAATAGTTTAGATCGATAGCATACTGAAACGCTAAGAACGGCCCGATCCCAGAATAGCGGCGCAGAAGGTCATATACCCCGCTCAGGCCTGATGCCTGCCGAATACGATCGGGCAGCCCATCATCCATCATCGCCTTGAGCAGGGCGAGGTGATTCGCGTGCTTCCGACGATGTCCGAAGACGGGCGCGGGCATTATGTAGGCCGCCGAATAAAGGCGTTTCCCGCGGGCCATGTTGTGGTCGAGCACCTTGATGATGGCGTTGAAGTCTGTGCGGCTGTAGCTTAACGGGCCAAGTTCCCGTTCTAAGGCAGCCCACGTCTCGACCTTGTTGAAAATCTTGAACAACAGCGTGCGAAAGAAAAGTTCGTCGGGCGTCTGCTGGCGGTCTTCGCGATACTGGACGTCACGGATCAGAAACTGGCTGACTCGATCGCTGGCCCGATAGGCATTCGTGAATCGATAGGTGAGCAGGACGGAGTCAACCGTCCAAGGCGCCGGCTCACCCGCCAGGCGCCGGAAATAGATCGCTTGGCGTTCGGCTGCAAAGCGCCAAAAAGTTTCAAAAACCGGTGTTGGATCCATAAGCTCTGAAACACTGGAAGGCTGGGGCGGCGAATGACGATAGCGTGGCTCGCTGGTTGGCCACTCGTGACGTTGAATTTAGATTCGGAAGTAAGCTTAGCCGAAAGGACCTCCCGGCTGAAGGCGCGCGGACGCGATCGTGTGAACGTTGGCTATGAAGAGATTTATGATCTGCTCGCAGGGCAGAAAGTCACGACGCCATAGCAGCTTCTGAGTTCCGGTAGATCGCTTGGCAATCCGCGATCAGGCCCAGCGCCTCGCCTTTGGTCCAATGCCCGCCTGACCCTTCGCCCGAACCGCTATCGAGTCGCGCGAAGGTTGAGTTGATCGTCAGGCCGCCGAGCGTGAGCTTTGCCTCGCGGGCCAGGAAGTACTGAAGTCGACCGAGACCCACGAGATTGCCCAGCAGGCGACGGATGTAGTAGTGCGAGCGATAGGTTGCGTTGAAGCGGATCCGGCCGTCATGCACCTTTATGCTGAGATGGCTTAGGCAAGGGCCGCCGTAAAGCCGCTTGCGGTCGGTGACGGCGTCATAGATCGCAATCTCATCCTCAAATGGGCGCCCGGCGCCGAGTTCGAACGAAGCCCGATATTTGCCGTGCTTGACTATTTTTTCAACGATGTCTTCCAGGGGATTGAACGTCTTGCCCTCGAAATCTCGCTGGCGAAGGATGCGGTGGGAATATGAACCCCAGTTGCCGTCAGTCCGCGCCTTCTGGATAGCCCGCAGCTTCTCTGGGAAGTCACCAAACAAACCCGTCGCGCCCCTTCGAGCATATTCGTCCAACGGGAAGATGGTCTCCGCAACGGTATGAACGCCGAAGGCGCCGTGAGAGGTTAGGAAGCTATCAACGGCCTTGTAGACAGCGGCGTCGGCCTTCGAGAGTGCGGTCGGCTGTTCGACATGGAGGAAGACGTCGAAATCTTCGCCGCTCGGTTGCTTGGCTATGTACTCGACAGCCTTGAGCCACACCTCGGGGGACGTTTGGCCTGTGATCAATTGCACTTCGACCTCCTAGATTAAGATAGCGGTTTCATGCAACTGTCGCTCGACGTAGCCTCGTGGCAGCCAGCCGTGGCCACCAAGGCCCCAGCGATCGCCCCAGCTGTTGCGTATCAGAAGTGCGGGCAGGCCGTTTGAGTCGGCGCCGTAGCCGACTGCCAGGACGGCGTGGCCACCTCGTTCAATGTCCGGCCTGACATCGGCTACCACGGTCCCCGAGGCATCGGGGCGGTAGAACGCGTCCGTGATGACCAATCCAAGGACTACCGTTGCACCCGTGTCGAGGGCGGCGATGATGCCGTCAAAGCCAAGGTTGCCCGGCGAGAGCATCGCCTTGTGCAGCTCCGACTTGATCGCCGGCGGTAGCCACGGCGTGACCGGATCGGGTGTATAAGGCCATGCTGCTTCGACCGGCTGACCTTCCTGGCAAAGTGCGGCAGCTGCGGCTGTCATCGTGGCACCCAAGCTGGGATTCCGATTAGGCATTTGCGCGACCGCGTGGAAAAACAGATATTCAACACATAGGTGTTCGCCGGCCGCTGTATGGGCCTCGTGTGCGGTCGAGGCCGCGAATGCCAAGCAGGACGGTCGCCGCCCTTGATGCCGGACGGCGAGCAACCGATGACGAAGATCGACGGTTGGCAAGATCAAGACGTGAGCCCTAGTCTACGACGGTCGGCGCGGGAAAGGCCCCCGGCTTCGGGGCCTTGCAGTGACAGCCCTAGAGCGAACGATGGGTCGCTCTGCTCATCCGGTGCCCAAGGCTGGCTCTCTCGCAGCCTGACTGCGCCGGTACCATTTTCGGGTGGGCGTGCGATCAATGTGCGCAGGGCGGGCGCACCATAGTGTAGTGGATCACGCGAGAAGGCAGACTCGTCGGAAAGGATTGCGTAGCCTGCGCGGCGCAGGGCGTCGACCTGCCATTGATGTCCGCTGCCCGAGGACTCTTCGAGTTCTATCCGGAGCAGATCGTCGGGATTGCCGACGAGCCGGGCGCCATTGTCCTTGGCGGTCAGACGCCACACGTCGGACCATGACGACCCAGGACGGAAATTACCTCCCAAGCGGGACTTGAGGTTGGCAATGCGCGTCTTCAGCAGCTCATCGACCTCTCCTCTAGGCAGGATCTGATGGCTGAGCAGACCCCAGCACGTGGATTCGTAACTTGCACCCATGCGCAGCGAGAGCTGATAGACAATATCGGGGTTGCGAAGATGACGGGCCACCGTCCAGCCTTGAGCGCGGATATGGTGGCGATAGAGCCAGCGCGGCAGGACGAATTCGGCTGCGAAGGCGTCAGCAGCGACCTCCTGCAAATCGCGACCGCCAGCTGGCGCAAGCGGGCCGCGCTCGAGGATCTCACGATCTATGCTGCCGCGGTGCTCCAGAACCACATGACCGAGTTCGTGAGCCGCCGTAAAGCGTTGGATGTGCAGGCCACGTTTAGTGGTTACCATGATCCCACGAAGGGGAGACGGAAGGCATAAACCCAGCGCAGACGTCAACGGTTTGAATACGAGCGGAATGCCTAGTTCGCCGATTGCCTCGAATACGTCGATCAGGCCGGCACCTTCAGTAACTCGGCGCGGTAAGTCGAGGTCGCTGTGCACCTGCTTGGCAGCAGCTGCGGCTTCGAGCCGCGCAGAGGCTGCGGGTGATCTAGCCACGAGGTCCGCTCCGCGGCCTGCGATGTTGCAGAAATTCTGCGAAACGCAGCAGCTCAGCCCGATCCTCGGGGGAAAGCTCGGTTGCCGCCCGAGCGAGTGCTTGGACGCTTTCAGGCAGCGGCTTGGTTTGTGCGACGCCGGTTAGGGCTTCTATCGACTGTCCGTAGACTTCGGCGAAACGCGCGAGTTCGACCGCATCGATCTTCCGGCGGCCATTCTCAGCCAGCGAAAGCGCCGAACGCGACAACCCGACCGCTAGCGCAGCCTCCTCTTGTTTCAGCTCCAGATACTCACGCGCTTGGCGGAGGCGATCACCGATGTTGCGCCACCTGTCCGTGTCCTCGCTCATCCAGCTGTCCTCACGCGGGTTCCATCTCCCTTTCGCTTTTACGCTTCTTCACCTTGATGTCGCCGACAAAGACCTTCTCGAGCTTGGGTACGATGTCAGCGATCATATCCGCGCAGCTATCGTAACCGCCTGGCTTGATGATCTCGGGTGGCAGATCCATTTCGAGTACCTTCTTGGTGACAGCCCTTGCGTCTAGGACGCGTTTGGAATCGATGGCCGGGCGCATGCCAATGATCGATCCTCCGCTACCGGCCGGCGCGCTGGTTTCGACAGAACCATCGATCGCCTCCACTTCTTGTTCGAACCAAGTTTCCAGCCCGGCAACAAGCGTTGAGACCTTGCTCGCAAAGAGCTCCTTCAGTTCCTCCCTGCTCGCATTCATCGCTGCGCTCCATGTTAGAATATCTAACATAATACATATTCTGTGTGCGGAAAGTCAACAGAAATCTGGTTCGCTGTCGCCGCTTCGTTGTCAACTGACGACGCCGCTCAGTACGATGAGCCGCGGTGTTTTCGCAAATGCTTGGCTATAAGCCTTACACTGCGCCAGACCCGTTTTGCGGCGCCAGCCCTTCGCGAGAATAGCTTAAAACCGGGTTGATACGGGTTAGCTCAGAGCATTCAGAAGGCTCACGGCTCTTGTCATATGGTACGTGGCGTCAGCTAGCTGGGGGCTCCCAAGGCCACACTTAGCCGGTAACCGCGGCCGACAAACGAGGTTCCAACGCGTCGGTGGCACCGAGGCGGCCGCCCCGTTGCGCCGTTGACCGGTCGCTAGCCCACAAGGACCAAGCCTCCCGAAGGAAACTGTCTGTGCAAGCGTCCACTGCTCGGTCTGCAAGCTCAAGCCATCCTCTCCGCCGAGCGCTATCGGCAGCCGCAATCCGGAGGAGGTCGGCATGCCCTGCTGGGATATTGCTTGCGCGAACGATTTCGTGGAAGCAGTCCTTCGTAAGGCGCGTATCGGCCAGTTTGTCCAGAAGGTCGACGCATCTTCCGAGGGTAATCGCTGCAAGATCCTTGGTCAGTGCGATGCGGCATTCGCTAGGTGGAAGCGAGGACGGGACTATTGAGAACTTGCCAATGTCGTCTTGATAGGCGTGAAGGCTGTCAGCGACCAGGACAAACTCACCAACCTCCAATCCAAGGCATCCAGCCATGTATTCTTGGACAAAGGTAAATTGGACGAGATTGTAAGGAGTGCCCCGAAAAATATCGTTACTTCGCATGATCTGCATCCATTCGAGACGGCTGTTTCGAACCTTTAAGATGGAGCACACGTTGCACGGTACGTCAGCAGACACTGGGTTTCCGTTAGCTGTTGGGAAATCAGAGCGCGGATCCCAAATCTGCAGGACGACCTGTCGCGAGGAAGGTGATGCCGACAAGGCGTCCAGGGCTCTCTCGATCTGGTCGAACCCGAAAGCCTGACGGAGCCTTCGACCGTAAGCACCGGCGTAAGTTGCACTCCGCCCGGCGAAGCGAGGCAGCGCTGGATTCCAGAAATTCACGAAATGCGCGTCATCCCTGCCGCCAAGGATCCAAAACGTCTCGGCGATCGCGAACGCTGGATTCATCGCAGGACGCCGGGACGTTACCCAACGTTGCCGAGGATCAGTGATCCGAAGCGTCGCATGCAGGATTTCTGCCGTTTGGCCGCCACGGCCGATCTGAGGCTCGTGGCGCCCATCCACAACGGCCTTTGCAGCTCGAACCCATGCCGCATCGGCAGAGTGCCCGCCGAAGAACGGGAGCGCTTCGAGAGAGGGCAAGTGTTCCTGGTGATTGTCGATCATCTTCTCACGTCTTTTTCGACGCTTCCGCTCCATGGCATTGCCAGCCGCTCCATGGCATTGCCAGCGTCGCACAGAATCGGTGAGCCTAGAACAGCCATTAGAGACCTCGATCCAACATCGTGCAAGGTCCGTGCTGACCACCTGCGAGCGGAGGCGCTGGCGGCCTCGTCCCATATTACGGTTTCCACACCTTTCTTGCGCTATCATCTTTGTCGTTCTCGCCGATTTTGATTGCGGCGGAATAGTCTGGCAGACATTCGTTATATCGACAGGGGGGGCTGGACGGCGCATGGCGACAACTGCAACATTCCTACACGTGACTGACACTCATCTCGCCGACGGCTACTCGAGCAATCAGGCAGATCATAAGGTTCGGATCGACGGAATAGCGGTCACAACGAAAATCGAAGCGTTGGGCGTGACCGCGGAGCTGCTGGCTGAGCGCCTGAAAGAGGAGAAGCGTCTTTTGGACGGCATTCTCTTCACCGGCGATGCGCAGGACAAGGCGGCTCCGAATGGCCACGCCGAGTTGCGCAGAGTGCTGGCCGGCACCCTTTCCGGGGTGATGCAGCCGCATTGTCGTTTCGTGGCCACTCCAGGCAATCACGACGTACCGCAAGGGAGCGACCCCAGCGGTGAGCTGCGGTACGCAGAATTCAAGTGTGCCTGGCGTGATACGAAGCCGCCAGCTGTCACTCCTTGGCTCGATGGGATCGACGCCTCTCCGATTGCAAGAGAGGCTTACACAGATCACAGCTTGCTTGCCCCCGACGGGACCTGGGCAGTCTATCCCATCAACAGTTGCAATTGGTCGCACACGCAAGTCAGGCTCCCGGAAAAGGTCGAAACCGCCTTCGCTCAGTTGGTCAGCAAACTTGATAACCTGGATGCTGCGAGTGCGCCCTCTCTCAGGGAGCTGGTAACTAACGACATTCGCAAACCTATTGAAAAGCAGTTGCTCTACGATATTGCTCGCGTCTCCGAAGACCAGCTAGCGGCCCTGAAGCCTATCATTCGAGCCGGATCAGGGACGCAGAGGCCGCCTTTGCGAATCGTCCTTCTGCATCACCATCTGATGGCTCCCACCCTGCGCGAGGAGATAAGGCCCTTCGCGGATATCACCAATCTCAGTGCGCTGCGAACCTATCTCCGGCAGAGCGAGATCGACATTGTCATCCATGGGCATAAGCACGTAGATGCCATTGCCTACGACTCCGTCTACGATCATGGTGCAAGACAACAGACCGATCCCCGCCGTCTGCTGGTTTTGTCCGGCGGAACCTTCGATGGGGCTTATGATCACAGTTCAATGAGCCTGATCGGAGTAGCGGGCCTTCCCGGAGCCCCACGAGTTGAGGTCGAGCGCATCCCTTTGGGCCGGCGAGGCTTCGATTTGGCGAAGTCCTCACTCTACACAGCTCGCCTATGGCGTACAAATGAGCAGATCCCCGGCGGTCCCGTTGTCATTCACGGTAAGGACATTGATGATGTTTATGCTCGTGCGGTTCGAGCTGCGAATGAGGAAGCTCACATGGGCATGCTCATCGTCCATCTCGATCTGCCTCAGCCTGAATTAGACAGGGACGGGAAACCAAAAAGTCTTCCGTTTCCCACCGCCTACCCAAATCCTGACGAGACACCGAACGACGAGAAGGTGCAAACCACTGCGGCATGGGTGGACGACCTCGCCTCGTGGTGGCAACTTTCCAGATCAACCCTTGAATCTCGCATCCCGTACATCCACGGTACACGACTGAGGCGCTTCGCCGGCCGTTTCGATCAAATCAAACGCATCGTGTCGCTTCTTAAGTCGTATAGCGGGACCTCACGGGCTGTCGCAGTTTTGATTGATCCCCTACGCGATTTTGGCCCGACTGGAGAGGGCGAAGATTTCGCGTCCTTCTGTCTCGTCCAGTTTCGCCGACGCCCTGGAAAGCAGGACGGAAACTACCTTGACTGCACGGCGTATTACCGGGCACAGGAATTTAAGCACTGGTGGCCAATAAACGTCGCGGAGTTACGACGCCTCCAGGTCGAAGTCGCTAACCAGGTCAGCTGTCATCCAGGCCGCATCACGACGATCGCGGCTGACGCCCGGGCCGTGGCGGCCCGCTCACCCGGCCAAGTTGCGGTTCCGGTCGTCGATAGATGGCTCGACCAGGCCCCTGAGAAACTCATGGTCCTCGCTTGCCTGCTGTGTGGCGTCAGCGACACCTGGGGCGCCGGCAACGTTATCGAGGAATGGCGTGACTACCTCAAGTCGCAGCGCCGATCTGCGGATCCGTCTGCGTTCAACCCCGATGGTTGTCCCGTTGCCGTCAATGCTCTGGAAGTTTTGGCTTCATATATAGAAGCCCATTCAGGTGCGGCAGACGACATTCGGGAATTGGCCGATATGCTTAGGAGGCTGGCACGGGAGAATAGAAATTACGAGGTCTCATCGAAAGACCGCAGTGCTTTCGACAATTGGTCGCTTGGCATCAGGCAGCTCTGCGAAGATCTGCTTACAGCCATCCCAGTCGCCTTGGCTGATGCGGATCAAGTAGGGCCTGCCAACACCGGATTAGTCACCAATGGGTGAGTCCGAACATCAAACGCAACGCAGATTGCCGCAACCTCGGACCGGCCGGTTGGTTGTGCTCGAAGGACCCAATGAGGTCGGCAAGACCACCATCTCGCAGGCACTTGCCCACTGGCTCAACGAGCGGGGGACTCGCAGCGAAGTGCATTCGTTTCCTGGACGCTCTCCAGGCTCTCTTGGGCTTCATGTACATCGACTTCACCACACGCCTCGTGAGTTCGACGTCCAAGGGGTTTCGCCCACAGCACTTCAAGCTTTACACGTAGCGGCTCACCTGGACGCGATCGAGAGCATCATCCTCCCCAAGCTTGGATCCGGCATCAATGTGATCCTCGATCGCTACTGGTGGTCGACGGTCGCATATGGGACCGCGGCGGGGGTATCGAAACGCTTGTTGGAGAGTCTGATCTCAACGGAGCTAATCGCATGGGGCGGTCAAGTGCCCACCCTCGTTGTGGTTCTTGACAGGGACACGTCGGTTCTGCGGGTTGAACAGACCAGTTTCATTGGGGCGGTTCGCGAACAATATCGAAACCTTGTACAGTCGGAAAACAGGCGTTATCCCACGTATATAGTCAACAACGACGGAACAGTCGAGAACACCACCGCAAAGATCGCGTCGCTCTTGGAAGCGTAACCGCGCAATGCGCTTCTTGCTTCATCGGCTTGACCTCACCCGAGATACGCATGTTACTTGGGGATGAGGCGCAGCTGCTTCAGCACAGTGTCAACGACATGACTTAACCGCGACGGCAGCCAATCGGCCCAATGCTGGATTCGACCGAGGTATCTCAAAGGGCAAAGCGTAATCAGTAGCCAAGCGCGGTGTGTAAGAGCGAAGTCTACCAAACGATTGGGTCAAATATTCGAAAATCTCAGCACTCCTTTGCGTCATAAGCATCTATGCCACGAATGAAAGAGACGGATTGGGCTGGCGCCTCCCTTATTCTGTGGCCACTGAAAATTTCGTAGATGCGTCGTGACGTGCAACCACTCGGCCATGCAACTGCAGGCTCCATGTGCAACAAGAGTCATAACGGTGGGCTTTCCAAGTAGCGAATGCAGGGGTTCCTGGGAGAAGACGGGGGCGAGACTAGCGGAAAGCGTTTTTCCGTCACGAACATAACCGACCATCATGCCTTCTTGCATCGCCCAACTGTAATCGCCGTTGACAAACCGGAACACACCCATACTCCCATAATGCTTCTCCAGCGGGTGCGCCTTGTCGACTGGTTTGCATTCAACGAATAGCGCGTCCAAACTAGAGAGGGCGAGTGGGGCATCTCTCGCAAGGTCGAAGACGAGATCTGGTTTTTTGCTGGGGTGCTTTCCATCAAAATTTGTGACCTCGGCGCCACGGCGAACTTTCTGAAAAATGCGTTCGTCGAAGCCAGCCACTTTGCCAGTCTTTCGGAGATGATTTTCCAGTATCCATTCCAATTGTTGGGTTATGGCATTTTCTGGGGCGGATGAAAGTTCAAAACCTGCCGGAGGCGCAACGCGCAACATACAGAACGCCTGTGCGATCGCGTTGTGGGCAATCAACAGGACGGAATCGTCCAGCGCCGGATGCGGTAGATTATAGTCGATACCGTCAGCGAAGAACCCTGCAATGCTCATCGGCGCCGAAATGCCCCCAGATGCTGCCGAACAATATGCAGTCCGCACAAACGAGCTCGGCTCTTACTCCAGAAACGTCGCTGATTGAGTAGCCCAATAAGAAGTCCCTGCTGCTCCGTTAAGACCATGATCACGCGGCTGGCCGCAGTGCGGTTGGCTTCGCGCATCACTTTCGAAACCAGCCCCGGCGAAACGTTGGAAGGTACGTCTGCCGGTGCAAGCACAATGAATCTCCACGAAGGCATCCATGTGTCCGCGGGGTCAGCCAATGTCTCGATACGGAGTTCGCCAGCAGTAGGTTCTACAAACGGCTGCAGCATGTCCTGAAGATATCGGCAAAACTGCTCGCAGTAGCTCCCATCGGGCGGCAGGGCAGCGGGATCGCGAGAAGATCTGTAGGGTGCGCCGAATTGTATGGTGTCGCGAACCACGTCGACATCATGCTCGCTCAATCCGTACAAGGCGAAAATGAGATGGTCGATCCTATCCCAGGGTCTGACACCGTCCGAAGCGAGCTGCGTTGACAGTGCGCGGACCTGGTGTTCCTGCGGAACCGTCAGACTCGATGGCTCCACGAACGGGAACGCATCCAGTTCTTCCTTGAGGATTGTGCGATAGCTTGCACCTATGCGCGAGCTGTGCGTGAGACTGTAATGTTGCCAAAGCTCGCTATGAACAACTAGGTATAACAGCCGCGCCGCAATTTCTGCATCTGGGTGTTTAGATGTGGAGTAGCCGTAGTAACTCTTGGAGAACGCAACCGGCCGCTCTACCGACAGGAATGCCTTCGGTTGCTCTCTGGTCTCACCCGGGGTCTGTGGGATGATGACCAGTGGTGATCGGTATAGTGCATTTTCTCTTGGCCTGTTTGCTGTCTTGCGTCTGTGCTTAGTCTCCCACCGGTCGAAACTTTCGAAGTCGACGGCAAAACCATTCGCAGGCGATTCGAAGTCCGGCAGATCAAGAAGATGCGGCGCCGGAACTTGAGAAAGTCCGGCAGAGATGTTGTATCCTTCTCCCGATATGAGTCCGGCTCGAGACCACACCTCGCCGACTGTCGACAGGCTTCGGTCCTTCACTTTGTCCCATACTTCAATGTCGAGGACGGTGCCAACACCGAGCGCCTTGAGAGTCCATGGTCGATGGAGGGTGTCGGCAAGCGACACGGGCTGGGCAGATTGATAGTCAATGCGAAACTCTGCCCGCTTAATGAGCGGGTTCTCGCGCAATGGCGTTACAAATTGGAACTGATGCTTTGACGTTGCAGGCGCATTGCGTGCGAACAACAACATAAAGGGAACGTCCATGTTGCGCCAAACAGGCGTCTTCTCCAAATCGGATGCGTTGAGGATTCCCGTGACCGTCAGGCCGCGGAAGAGCGCTCTGCGTGCCTTTTTCCCAGCGTCACTCTGCTTGAGAATGATCCGAGCGGGTAGCGCAAATGCAATCATGCCGCCGGGCTTCGCCCATTCGGTCGCACGCCAGATAAATGGCAAATCCGGATTATTGTCTGGATTCTCGTACTCGTCCGCCGAGAGATCCGGAAGATTCCGCGCTTTCAACGCCCGCCGTGTGATTGCCGTGAATGCCCGGTTGATCTCCGCATAGCGTGCCCGATCAGCGGCCTTCTCCGCGGGAGTCTTGGCTTTCGACCTTAGGCGTGTCCATGGCGGATTACCAAGGACGACGTCGAAGAACGCGTCAAACTTGCTTGGAACCGCTGCAGACAAGCTCCCGAGAACAAACCCTCGCGTAGAACTTTTTGCGTCCCGGCTATCAAAATTGAACAGAACCTCGTCCTGCAACGCGCGAGGGAATTTCAGAATCTTAGGCGGTCGCGTCGTGCCATTCAATTCGATTGCCGTGATATACAGCGCGAGTGCAGCAAGACGAAGCGCGGACTCGCTCACATCGAATCCACGTATCTGCTGATAAAGGATGCGGTGAATGGTGTTCTTGTCAGGTCGTTGACCCTCCTGCTGCCAGTGCAATCGCACCAAGTGCCTGAACGCCAGGACCAAGAACGCGCCGGCGCCACATGCCGGGTCGAGAATGACTGCATCGTGCGCATTCTTCACTCCGGCAAGCGCCTCCTCAACGAGGAGTTGGGCTATATTTTTCGGTGTATAATGGACACTCGTCTCTTCGGCGTGCACCTCATTCCAGCGGCGGCTAAAAGTTTCGTAGACCTGGCTTAGGACGCCTATCGGAATATGGGCAAAATCGAAGTCGTCCCAATCGATCTTCGTCTGGAATGTTGAATCGCCAAGGTGCTTCCAACCACGCATGATCGCTTGCAGATGAAGAAAGATCTTCCCGTCAGTCTTCTCGTGGGCTTCGAAAAAGAACTTTTGATACGCGGCAAGCCGTTTCACTGGATCGGCATGTGCCACTTCGTCCACGAGCGGCAACAGATCGCCGTTGAATGTTTCGTCGAGCCAGCATGACGTCGCAGCCGCGCGCTCGGCATCGGAAAAGACATCTTTCAAGTCTCTTGCACTTGGCGAGATCTCGTGGAGCTCGGCTGGCAGAACGATCCTACGGTCGTGGAGAAATCGGAAAAACAAAGCTCGCCCCGCAACGGACAACACTTCAAGCGGAGACATGCACCCAGCGAGGGCCTCGCCTGCTTCCGTCAGCAGTTCGTGGATCTCATCGAACACATAGTCGGGAGCGGTGGGCTGTCCCTCAACGCTCACCAAGCCTGTTGCCAGGCCTTGAAAGAGCAGGGGATCCGGGCTCGTCAGCGAGGCAGGCTTCGGTGTTGCATCATCTAGCTCCGCGCGACTGAGGTTAATCGGATAGAGCGTCAGTTCGCCGGGCCGCACAACGCCTAGCACCGCATGCTCACTTCGGTTTGCGAGCAACTGGCCGAGGTCGCGCACTTGCGCGTCGCTCGGCTGATCGCGATCCGTCAGGCCATCCACCAGGTAGAGGATCGGACGACCCTGAAACTCGGCGACAGCATTCGGCCACAAATCGTTGGCGCGTCGGCCCGACATCAGATCCAGGTAGTTGAGATGGGCGGCGCTTGGTGGCCCGTCGAGCGCGATCAGCTCTGGGCAGCCAATCTTGTTCATCTCGCGTTCGAGCTTGGCAAGCGAGGGTGAGGGAGACGGTTCAGCCACGTTCACACCGTCCGTAGAATTCCAACCAGAACACCCGCGACGCGCAGCGCGCCGGCGTTGAATTGGTCGAGAACCAGATCAGGAAACTCCGAGTTCTCGGCCTGAAGCCGAATACCGTCACGGATTCGGAAAACACGCTTGAGGGTCGCTTCATCGCCGACGAGAACGGCAGCAATTTCGCCGTCCGTGACCTCCGCTTGGCTGTTCAGGATCGCGATGTCGCCGTCGAAGATACCTGCGCCCTCCATACTACTTCCCCCAACACGCAACGCAAAAAGACGGGTGCCCCGCAAAAGCGCTCGCGGCAACGGAATCCGAGCTTCGATGTTCTCAATAGCGTCATTTGGGTTGCCAGCAACGATTCGGCCTAACAGTGGCACTCGTACGAGCTCGTCCAAAGAAGAATTTTCGCGATCAATGCGAATTCCACGGGCGCGACGTCGTTCGCGTTTGAGATAGCCCTTTTGCTCGATCAGCCGGA
The DNA here is from genome assembly GCF_033977145.1 of Mesorhizobium montanum. Taxonomy (NCBI): domain Bacteria; kingdom Pseudomonadati; phylum Pseudomonadota; class Alphaproteobacteria; order Hyphomicrobiales; family Phyllobacteriaceae; genus Mesorhizobium; species Mesorhizobium montanum. The sequence goes on from NZ_JAVIJF010000020.1 coordinate 65,655, forward strand.
GATGTTCGCGTGCAGCATTTGGGCTTCTAAACCTGAACCGACCGCAAATCTCCTTGAGAGTGGGCGGTGCTCCGGCCGTGACCATGCGCTCTTCAACATATTCAAATATTTGCCTTTGCCTAGGCGTCAGTTCCCGGTCAGTGCTCATGCCGCCAAGATACTGTAAAAATTTACAGTACTCAAGGGTGGTTTCCGCACAAGGCACGGGCTTGACGCGGGAGCCATCGCTGATCTGGCTGATGCCCCCCTGCAGAGCCACCAATTTGTTTCAGCAGACCAATGACACTGGCGCCGTGTGGGCTTTGTCTCCTGCGGAACTTTGTCTCCTGCGGAACGATACGGAATGATACGGGAGGTTCCCCGATACATGCCCGCGAAAAACTCAATAAAATCAATAGCGCTGGTTTGTCTCCAGGGCCACCAGAACAACTGATTAAGTGACTGATTTTTATGAGTTTTTCAGATATGACCCGCGGCGCGGAATCGAACCCTAGTTCTGGCCAAGTACTGATTTGGTCGCACGTCCGCTACACTCCGCCGAAGTCGGGTGTTTCCGGGATCAGAATTGGCCAATCCAACCAAGCGGTTGGACCTGGTTGCCGAGAATTTGAATCAGGCGATCCTCAACAACTGATTCAAGGTGGGTGTGTGAACACAGAAGCGCTTCGGATCTGTCCTGAGAAGGTCTACGAGTGATCCTTGTTAATCCAGGCGAGATGACTGTTTTGCGCCTCATTTCAGTTATTTCGGGTTCGGCCTAGCGCCAAAATCGGACATGGCTAGGCAGCGAACTGACATCCGTCATCTGCTTCAAATGTCGGTCAGATAAATTTCAAACGATCTCACTCTTTCGACCCATGGTCAGTCCTCTCACTGCGGATATGCGTATCACAGCGGCAATGAATCCGCTATCAATGCCGGGTTCGCCGCGGTGGCCGATGCCATCGTGCATTCGCACCTCCTCGGGAAGGCGCTTGCAAAACTGTTCGTGGAGCCAGCGCGCGTAGCCTGCTGTGGCTGGCCAGATCTCAGGATCCTTGTCTTCGTCGATCAAGCGCTGGACATGGATGTGCGAATCTCCGGTGCCACCACGAAGAGCAAGCCTTCCAATCGACGGCTTGCCTCCCGGTCTCCCAATGGACTCGGACAAAGGAGTGTGCAATCGCCCGCTCCCGGTAGTCGCTGAAGATCAACCCATGCGCTTGCAGGCGAGGGAAATATAACAAACCCCCCCATCGGGTGGCAGCGTACGACCTGATCTTCGATAGACCAACCCATGGTCCTTCTGTACCGTTCGACCGTAAATGGCTTTGCGTCCGCTTTCTCGACCTTCTTGCCGTGGTGCCTTGGGCTTGCCAGGCTGGCGTCACCAACCATCAGGAACCTTCCATTTGGCGTCGTGATCCTCACCAGATAGTCGGGAGAGCAGCGCATCTCCAATCCGAGATAGGGCCGCTCAGGGTCGAGCTCCTGATTGCGCGCGGCCCATTCCAATGCAGGGACATCGCGTTCATGAGCGGGCGGAAGCTTCTCGTAGTCGACAAATACGGGTTCGGGTTCAAAGTCCAGTTCGATGACGATGTCATCTCGCTTCAGACGCCAGGAGCACGATCTGCCTAAATTGGGCCCATCCGTTAAACACGACCCTGAAAAGCCAAGCCGTCGGAGCTCCTTCACAAGCCAAACGGCTCCCCATAGCTCCCACAAGCTATTGAGAAAAACGGGCGGATAGTGCGATCTTGACGATTCAATATCGGAAAGTGCTTCAGAAACTGGCGGAGCGAAGGCGCGCAGAAGAGTTCGAAGACGATAGTCACGCTGGAACAGCGGACTGGGATATACGACAGTCGCCATCTCAGAGTCATTGCCGAGGCGGGCCAAAGTGCTCTTCAGGCGTTCCAATCGTTGTTCGATCAAGGATAGCTGTCTTATCTGCTCATCGAGCTTCACTTGCCTTCCATCAGGGTTGCTTCGACCGCCTTTCGACCGAAGCGACCGGAGTTCGATTGCCACGCCGCCGGCTGAATCTCGCAATTGACCCCACCTGCGCATTGCCCAATGTGAGACTATTGCATTCTCCGCCAGCGGAACGCCGCGTCTGGAATGAGGTCCAAGTTCCTTGAACGGGTTGCTGCGTATCGAGAGCGCGGCACGCAATTCCTCATCGAGACATCGAACAAGTTCCGACGGCATCGCCATCCGGCTGCCGCTGCTGCGGCGGCTCCATGATCGCTCGGGACGTTCGGCGATCATGTCCCAAGCCGCCGCGAAACCAACTTGCTCCTCGATGTCCTCGACCATGGCGACAACGTCACGGTAGTTCAGAAGCGATGTTGGAATAACGTAGCAGCGTAACGCGCAATCCTTGGGAACTTTCAGCGGGAGGCTCATTTCGCCCAAACGGCGCTGCCTCGCCAATTCGGTTTCGAAATCCCAGCGCTGCCATTGGGTGCCATCCTGGACTGGTTCGTCCAGAGATTGTAACTTGGTGTCGCCTCTGGCCATCGCGAGGCGGCCGCGGGTCAAAATGTCAAGATAGGGGTGGTCGTCGCGGATGAGGTACCAGATGTTCGGCTGCCATGGATACTCAACGCCAACACCGTCCGCGCCTACCAGGCGGACGCTTTCGATGATGGTGCGATCTACTGCCAAGGCGAGATGAATCCCAGGCGCGCTTGCTGACGCGCCAGCTTCAATCGCCGCCGTGTTCTGGGGAGTTCCTCAGCGCCCTCCACGACCTTTTCCAGCGCGTCCAAGGCAGGTTGCAGCTGATCGAACGCTCCCGACAGTTTGACCAGGATTCGACTTGCAACCAGACGGTCCACCAAATCATCTCGCTCCAAAAGGCCCTTGCCCTGAAGATCCAAGCTATGGTGAAGACTGAGCAGCGCCTTGATATCGGAAAGGACACGGCGGGACGGCAAAAGATCATGCCGCAGCTCATGCTCATGAACCGCGACGTGTAGAGCGTTCAGAACGTCGTCGACGCGTCCATCCGTGCTTGCACCGCCGATCGATACCATGGGCAGTCCCGGTAGTGCTGGTATGGAGGCTAGGTTCGAAAGTCCTGTTGGCGCCTCGGCATTCCATGAGACTTGCGAAAGCTCCAACAGGAAGCATCGGTCCAGGACCTTTGGCGAGGGTGGACGCGACGAGTCGTCGATATTCAATGTTCCAAAAACGCGGCATGGAGCGATCTTCTGCTCCTTGGCGATAGCGCCGTGTCCACCGTCCAGGGCATGAAAAAGCCGAGACAGATAATATTCCGGCCGCGTCAGGTTGAATTCGTCGAAGAGGATCAGATGCGAAAGGGTGTTCTTGTCGAGCAAGGGATGCAGTAGTCCCCCGCTGTCAAACAGAACGGCGTCGTTTTCCCAGTGCGCTTGCACAGCGACTTCATGAAACGTCTCGCCTCCTTTTTTGCCAAGCACGCGCGCTATAAGGCGCACGAGCGTTGATTTTCCACATCCAGGAGGTCCCGCCAGGAGCACGATTGGCCTAACCGCGAGCGCAAGCAGAGCAACGACAATGTCGTCGAAATTCAGGTGGGGCTCTGCTTCCTTGACGGTCTTTCTCAGTGACGCGAGCGCGTGAGAAAACTCCGAATCCGTAACCCGTTCACCCCAGTCGAAGCGATCGTCCTTCTCATGCCTGGTATCGCCTGGGGGTGGCAAACCAATCGCTGTAGCGGTCGCCTGTACCTCAACGGGTTTAAGGTTGTCGCGAACGATTCCGTCGTTGCCCTTCGCTACAACGCCGCCATCCGGCATGTCGTCAGATGACATGCCTGTCGGCAATGAGGCTTCTGAGGCGCTTTCGTCGGAGATTCGTTGAGGAGCGGAGCGCTCATGGACATCCAGGCTGGTTGCTTCCGAAGCGACTTTCCGTTCAGCAGTCGCCGCGGATCGATGAGTGTCGCTATCGAGTCCATCGCGCATGACGCGCTCGAGCTCTTCGGCCGCGATCCAGCCACGGTTGGCGGTGACCGCGACGATCTTGGACATGCCCAAATCCAATATCACGTCGTCGGCGGCATCGACCGCCAGTACTCCTGGATCCAACGGCCCATCAAAGGGGTCAAGCGCAGGCTCCTGCCGCCTTCGCAGTTTATAGGCATCGATCCAAAGGTAATCAGTTCCATCTACCTGCTGAGAATGAATCTTTGCGCGCTCACGAGACGGATCCCATTCGAGCTCCATCTTGCCAGGGGACTGACGTACGCGCATGGCGCGAAATTGACGTCCTTGGCGAGCGGACACGCCAGCAGCCAGTCCCGGGACCAGCCGCATCTTGGGCTGTGAGCCCTTTGCCATTGCGGGCAAGCTGTCGATTGGGCGTCTTCCGCCGTCGTCTACAAACGGATCATTTGGATCAAGCACCGCAAACTGTTGTTCGCGGTCGGCGAATTGTTTCACTCCTAGGAGCAGGGGATAGGGAAGGGTCGATTCAAGCGGAGCGGCAAAAACGTCGCTCGGTGGTGCGTGCGGTTCGCGCAAACGCGGAGGGTCGTAATTGTGAAGAATGTGGGCCAGACCGCCCGCTGCTGCCGCAATTGCAAAGGAGCCGCCAACGCGGAGAACCTTTGCCCGGTGGCCATCGGGAAACAGGGTCCCCATCATCGCATCTTCGAAACCGGGAAGCAAGCTGGTACCTCCGGCCAACAAGATCGTATCAATCAGTCGATGGGCATCAGTCGGAGCGTTCACGCCAAGCTCCTTGAGCCGCTCCTGACTTTTGCGCTTCGCGGCTTCCGACGAATTCTGGTTGTCGTAGAGCCGCTCGCAGAGTCTTTCAAAAAGGGGGCGCAATTCATTCCACAGCTCGCCCGAGACCGACACGAGTGTATCTCGATCAATGGTAAGCTGCCCGTTCGCCGACGGCGCTTTGAACGAGATCGTCTCCCCGCTCAGGCTTGATCGTACCTTTGCCTTTTCGATTTCACGCAGAGCCAAATCGGATACGGGCACTCCCAGGACTTCGGCGAGACGCAAATCGACCCAGCGGCCAGCATGACTGACGCTGTCGCCACGAAGCGCACGAAGCCGCAGATCGCGCTGTGCGCCCGTTGAATCGAGATCGACGATCGTGCGATCGCGTCGGCTGAGGATCAAAGTCATGTTGGCGGTTGAAGCGCCGACATCAACAACCAAAAGTACGTTGTTTTTCCCAGCCTCGAGTTCCAGGTTTCGCTGAAGCAGCCGGAAATATTCGGCGACCATCTCCGGCTCTGGCATGACCGTTATTCCGGGAATGGCTGCCTCGACTGCATCCCTGTACCGGGTACGCGTCTTGTCGTCGGCGATCGACGGCATCAAGGCGTATTTTCGACGGTGCTGACAGTCGGGTGGCAGCCTTTCGAGAAGCTTTCTTAGATATTCCCGGAAGACTTCGTCCCGCTGCAAATTTCGGTAGGGCGTACGCGGATCCTTTCGATCATAAATGATCTGGCGCACCGCATTGCTGTCGTGCAGCATCCAGCCCTTTATGTCGTCCAGTTGGTAGACCCAGGCCGGATCCTGGGGAGGCTCCAGTTGCAAGGTCCACTGATTGCGGTCCTTCACCGTCGGGTCGGCGATAATGTAGCACCGAGAGGGATAGAAGGGCTGACCGTCGTGTTGCAATAGGAACTGGAAAGCAGGCTCGGGCATGTTTTTGGCTATATTTTCGTGGTCGAACAGCTCTGACGCTTCACAAGTTGGGTGAAAATCAAATCGAAATCGGGGCGGTCAAGTGATGCTGATCTCATCGAGATGTTGATTGCACCTTCGTTTCGCCTGGGCAACTCTAAATTGCTGTGCTTTTGACATAGTCCACACCGAGTTCGGCCCGCTGCCACGGCACGACGTGTGCGGCCCGACCCGCTTGGCGATGCCGGCGGCCTGTGCCGCCTCGACGACGATGCGATAGAGCTGGCGGGTGCTGATGGGCTTCATCGCATGCTGCCCCGGGAACAGCCAGCCGTCGCGATGCATCACGCCCTGCTGGCGTCCAACCTTCCACCACTGACGCAACAACAAGAGCAGGTCTTGTGACAGCATGGCGTTGCGATACCGGCCGCCCTTGCCGCGCTCCACCCGGATCAGCATGCGCTCGCTGTCGATGTCGGCGACCTTCAGCGCCGAGACCTCGGCGACGCGCAAGCCCGCGCCATAGGCAACCGACAGTGCGGCTTGGTGCTTGAGGCAGGTGGTGGCGTTGAGCAGCCGGGCGACCTCGTCGCGGCTGAGCACCACCGGCAGCTTGCGCGGGTGCGCCAGACGAACAAGCTTGCGCGCCAGATCGGGACGATCGACCGTATGCGTAAAGAAGAAGCGCAGCGCTGACACGATGCTGTTCATCGTCGGCACTGGAACACCGTCGTCCTGCTGCTCGATCTGGAACCGGCGCAGGTCGTCGGTTGTCGCTGTATCCGGCGACCGGCCGAGGAACGTCGCCAGGCGTCCGATGTCGCGCAGATAGTTGCGCTGCGTCTCCTGGGAGAAACGCCGCATGTTCATGTCGTCGATCAGCCGCTGACGAAGTGGACTGATAGGTGCATCAAGAACGGGATAGGGCATGGTCAGGCTCCTTGTTGAAGAAGCCCGTGATGCTCTGCCGCTGCCGAACCACCCTCAATGCGAGCGCGACGTCCGGCTCGTGATCTCTACCTCACCCCACGCGCCCATCCCGCGCAGCGGGTCGTCTAATCGCCCGACCGTCAAGGGGGTAGGTGCAAGGCAGTCGTCCTTTTTGCCGATACTCGTTCGTATGCCGGGTACAGGGTCGTCTACGCGGTCGACACAAAGCTGATCGCCGCAGGATGAGTTTCGCAGGTGAGATCTTCCTATGTTCGTTGCGCAATCTGCTAAACGAGGCAGTTGCTTCCCGCTTCGCGGAATGATCTCAGCCACGTCCCGGCAGGGACGGCTCGGTGCGTCCTGTAAGAACGCTGTTGGTTGAATGGCCTGACGGAATCGTCGCAGGGAGCGTCTGAAGATCAGGCAGCGGCGTGCGTTCCTCCGTGCGGATCGAATAGCTCGCCCGTCCGGAGCATCGCATGCATGATCACTGCCAGCTTGCGCGCCAGGGCCACGGCCGCTCGCTTAAAGCCGAGCCGTTCTTTGAGCTCCAACGCCCAGGTTCGCAGGGTGCTGGTATCCGTCGACCGGTTCAGGATGACCGCGGCCGCCTCGTATAACAGTCCGCGCAACTGATTGTCGCCACGGCGCGAGATATGTCCGTCATTATCGACCTCGCCGGACTGGTAGCGTCTCGGGGTCAGGCCTACCCATGCGCCCACGGCGCGCGAGTTTCTGAAGTTCGCCGGATCCTCCACGGCTGCGGCAAAGGCGGTGGCTGTGACGGTGCCTACACCGGGCACTGACATGAGCTGACGGCAGTGCTGGTCCTCACGCGCCATCGCAGCCAGCTGCTTGCTCAGCTCTGCTGTTTGGTATCGGATATCACTCCATGCCTGGAGCATTGGCACAACGATGCGCGCCAGCTTTTCTTCACCCTGCAGAAGGTTGCGAACGTTGCGCTCAAATACGCTGCCGGCGCCTTTGGGCACGACGAGGCCGAACGTCTTCATCAACCCGCGGATCTGGTTGGATATCTGCAAACGCATCTTCAGAAGCTGGCGCCGCGCGGTGATCAGCGTGCGGATCAGCATGCTGTCGAAACCCTTGACCCGAACCTCTCGGTAGAAGCCGACCTCGGCCAGATGTGCTAGGCCATCGGCATCGTTCGCATCGGTCTTGTTCGCGGCCATGTTCAGCGCGGCCTTGGCATGCCGCGCGTCGATGCAGATCACCGGCAGGCTCTCTGCCGTCAGCGCATGGTAGAACCACACCGACAGCGGCCCCGTCTCGAACACGACCCGCCGCACATACGGAGCGCGCTTGCGGATCACCGCCGCGAGCAGTTGCGGGTCAGACGCGCACTTGCCCCGCCAAATCCTCTTGCCGTCCTGCCGGATCGATATTGCCGTCTCTTTCATGGATACGTCGAGACCGATATACTGCTTCATGGCTGTCCTCCGTTCGATGCCTGGGCCCGGTGTCGATCGTGAGCCCGTTCTTCATCCTATCGGGGGACAGCCAGCCGGCTAGAGGTTCGAACATCGCCGTCACGTCTCAGGTGGCCACCGCTCCCGCGATTACGTCATGTTCGTTCACCGGCCCAATTCAGACATCCGCCGATGAGACAAGCTCCGGCGGCTACCGCACCAGTACGCCGCCCGGTCGGGGATGGCTTGGGTGCCATCTGCCAGACACCAGCAGGTTCGTCTGAGAATTGGGTTCGAGCGAATGAGTGCCGGAACCATACGGGACGATACGGGAAAGATCTCGATTTCTGCCCACGAAAAGCTTAACAAAATCAAAGATTTGAGGTCGTCCTCCGGGCCCACCAAAATCTTTCAATATCAAGTACTTATGGCCAACTTCGACCTGAAGTGGGCCAGTTCGCTTGTTCTACGCACGACTCAGTTCGATCGCTCTGGCATGAACATGATCCATGCCGGGGAGGACGATCTACGCCTGTCTATCTTTTACCCTTGCTCCTGTCCGTCAATCGGGTTGCGCATACCCATTCATAGCCCAACTGTTTCAAGGCTGAAAAGATCGTTGGACAAGAGGGGCGGTAAAAGGCGGTAACGGCGTGCGATCCGGGTGGTTTGGAGCGTCACATCGATAGGTCGGATCAAAATAAGCTGGTGTGAAAACAGCAACCCGTGTCCCAATGGTCATTGCAACTGCGTTCCTGACTTGGAAGCCAGCTTCCGCCGAACCGGCATTTATGGCCGTCGTTCTCGCCGCGCCTAGTGAACGACGCCTTTGCGCCCAATCGCGGTCGCTAAAGTCAACCTCTCCATCACCTGGAAGCGGACGTTCAGCCTCGAACTTGGCTCTATCACCGAATCTGGAACCCATGCGCGAGCGGATCGCGGTCGTCGACGAAGATCGTGTTGTGGCCGATGATCCGTCCCCAGCCACCGACACTGGGCTTGATACCTTTGCTCAAGCAATCCGTCTTCCAATAGCTCAATGGCGGATCGCGACTGCGCATCCGATTGGATGGCTCGAATAGGTTAGCCCGTGAATGAACGCCGCACTCGGATGGTTTGATCGGCGAAGGTCATCGAACAGGGTGCTCGATAGCATTGCGCCGCCAAGTGGAAAGCGGCGATGCGCGGCTGACAAAAAGACACGAACTTCACAATGAGTTGCCCTGCAATGTCGTTTCCTGATCGACCAAGGAATTGACCACAAGCCTTCCGATCTTGCTATCCAGAAAGTCCTGCCTTGCGACCAAGAAATAGCCTCGCTCGGATGAGATCGGTTCTGGATCCATTGCAATCAGAAGCCCATTCTCGATCATCTCGTCGATAACGCCGCTCCAGCCCAGCCCAATTCCGTACCCCATCAAAGTCTGATGAATGGCAATGCCATGGTTGGTCACCGTGATGCCGGCATCGATATTCTGACTGTCCGGCGACCTTAGGTCCCGCCAGTCCGACCAAGTGAACCAGCGCTGTTCTCGATCCTCAAGGTGGATCAAAGGCCCCTTAGCGAGCATATCGGCGCGAGAAACCCCGGCAATGCGCGAAGCAAGAGCGGGCGCGGCCACTGGAACCACAATCTCCTGCATCAGTACGCGGCTTTCGTACCCGGACCAATCGCCGCTGCCAAAAAGAATAGCGCAGTCCACCTCATCCAACGGGATGTCTTGGTCGCGTTCCGCCGTCGTTACCCTGACAGCCAGATCGGGGTAGAGGCGCCTGACTCTCTCCAGACGCGCCATAAGCCAGAACATGGCAATGCCTGGATAGGTCGCGAGCGTCAGGGCATCCTGTCGGTTATTCCTTCGGAGCTTGGCGCTCGCCCTGGCGATATCCGAGAGGCCGTTCGCTGTCGCCTGGTAGTACGACAGCGCCTCGGCAGTTGGCACGGCGAGCGGGCCCTTTCTTTCGAACAACTGAACGTTGAGGTCTCTTTCCAGAGCATGAATCTGGTGACTGATGGCGGGTTGCCCGACATTCAGTTCTCTTGCCGCCCGGGTAAAGTTCCCGAGCCGGATACAGGCCTCGAAAACACGCAACGGTTTTAAAGGAGGTAAATCATGCATTCTGGAGCAGCCACTTTGCCTGTCGATGCCGAACGGCAATGTGAAGAATAGCAGTCATCATCAAAAAAAGTAATGCACCGATGAATCTTATCTGTCTGTCCATTCCTCAAGCCGGGTGAGAAAAACAATCTGGGAGAACGGGAATAGGGAGTCGGCCCGGCCTCGGCCATCGCCGGCTTGGAGGAAAGCTTTCATAGACGAAAGCCGGCGCTGTTCTCGATAGCTGTTTGAGGAAGCGGTGGTCGTCAAACAGCGAAGTCTGCATCAACCGCTTGGGAGGACGAAATGAAATACAGACACATTGTTGCATGCCTCGCCGGGACAACCCTCGGCCTTCTGTCGATGGCATCGGCATCGTTTGCGGCCGAATGTGGCGAAGTGACAATCGCCACGATGAACTGGCAATCCGCTGACGTGGCGGCCAGTCTCGACAAATTCATCCTGGAGAAGGGCTACGACTGTTCCGCTGAAGTCGTTTCCGGCGACACTGTACCAACCCTGACCTCGCTCGCCGAAAAGGGGCAACCGGATATCGTTCCCGAGGCCTGGGTCAGCCTGCAGCCGGAACTGGTCAAAAGCGCTCTGGACGGAGGCAAGGCGGTAGCCGCATCGAAAATCCTTTCCGACGGGGCGATCCAAGGGTGGTGGATTCCGCAATACGTCGCCGAGGCACATCCTGACATCAAGACGATCCCCGACCTTTTCAAGCATCCCGAGCTCTTTCCCGCTCCGGAGGACAAGAGCAAGGGCGCCGTCTACAATGGTCCGCAAGGCTGGGGCGGTACGGTCGTAACCACGCAGCTCTTCAAGGCGTTCGGGGGAGAGAAAGCCGGCTTCACGCTGATCGACACCGGATCCGCGGCCGGGCTCGATGGCTCGATCGCGAAAGCCTACGAGGCCAAGCAGCCCTGGGTCGGCTACTATTGGGCTCCGACCTCGCTCCTCGGCAAGTACCCAATGGTCAAGCTCGGGTATGGGGTCGACTACGATGCAGCTGAATGGAAGCGCTGCACATCGATCGGCGACTGCCCCGACCCAAAGCCGAATGCATGGCCTGCAGACGACGTGCAGACGCTTGTCAGCAAGACTTTCGCCGATCGCGCCGGTCCGGCAATCATGGACTATTTGAACAAGCGCGCATGGTCGAACGATACGGTCAACAAGCTGATCGCCTGGATGGCGGACAATCAGGCGACCGGCGAGGACGGCGCCAAGCATTTCCTCAAAAACAATGAGGACATCTGGAAAGCCTGGGTTTCTCCCGAGGCGGTCGAAAAGATCAGGGCCTCCCTCTGACTGCCCGCGCAAGCGGTCGCGGGCGGCATCGCTGAGCTGGTGCCGCCCTGTCTTTTCCACGGGGAAACTGGGAATGGATTCGTTCTGGAAATTTCCGACGATGGACGCAGATACGCTGCGTCTCTTGAAGAAGAATATCGATGAAGGCTTCCGTGCATTCACACGCGCCTACGGCGACAGCATAGAGAATGTTTTCAACCCGCTTCAGAGCTTCCTGATCTGGGCTGAACGTCTGCTCCTCGCAACCCCCTGGCCGGTCGTGATTGCGGCGGTCGCGGTCATTGCCTGGATCGCAAGTCGCAGCATGAAGATTGTCGCAGGCTGTGTCGCGACGCTTCTGGTCATCGGCTGGTTCGATATGTGGGACGACACGATGAAGACGGTGTCGATGATCTTCGTCTGCACCGTGCTTGCAATCGTGATCGGAATACCGATCGGGATCGGAATGGCCCGTTCGAACCGGTTGCAGAGCATCGTCAATCCGGTACTCGACGTCATGCAGACAATGCCCAGTTTCGTTTATCTGATCCCCGTCGTCATGTTGCTGGGGATCGGCCGCGTGCCCGGCGTCATTGCGGTCGTTATCTACGCTGTCCCGCCGATGATACGTCTTGCCAATCTCGGAATCCGTATGGTCGACAAGGATGTGCTGGAGGCGGCGGATGCCTTTGGCTCATCGAGCTGGCAGAAGCTGCGCAACGTCCAGCTCCCGCTTGCGCTGCCCACAATCATGGCAGGCGTCAACCAAACGATCATGATGGCGCTCTCCATGGTGGTGATCGCTTCGATGATCGGCGTGCAGGGGCTCGGCCAACCGGTGCTCAAGGCAATCGCCAACCAATATTTCACTCTGGGCGTCTTCAACGGCCTCGCCATTGTCGGTATCGCCATCATCTTCGACCGCATCAGCCAGGCTTACGGCAGCCGCCTGCAAAAGCACCGAGAGATTGTCCATGGCTGAAGCGAACCAGCCCGGGATCGATGTCAGGAACCTCTGGAAGGTTTTCGGACCGAATGCCAAAGCCATGGTTCCTTTGCTGAAGCAGGGACTTTCCAAGGCCGAACTGAACGGACGCCACGGCCACGTCCTCGGTCTCAGGAACGTCAACATCACCATGCCGGCCGGAGCGATACAGGTGATCATGGGGCTTTCCGGCTCCGGCAAATCGACGTTGATCCGCCACATCAACAGACTGGTCGACCCGACCGCAGGCGAGATTCTGGTTGGTGACGAAGACGTCGTGAAAATGGGGGTCCACGAACTGCGTGAGTTCAGGCGGCATAAGACGGCGATGGTGTTTCAGAAATTTGCGCTGCTGCCGCACCGCAACGTGCTGGAAAACGTCGTCTACGGCCTGGAGATACAAGGTGTGCCGCGACGCCGGCAAGTCGAGGCGGCCATCCGCTGGATCGACCGTGTAGGTCTTGCCGGCTTCGAAAAGCACTATCCCAACCAATTGTCCGGGGGCATGCAGCAGCGTGTTGGGCTTGCTCGGGCGCTCGCAAACGATGCTCCGATCCTGCTGATGGACGAGGCGTTTTCGGCGCTCGACCCCCTCATTCGCACGGACATGCAGACGGTGCTGCTCGATATCCAGAAGGAAATCAGGAAAACCATCGTCTTCATCACCCACGATCTCGACGAGGCGCTCCGGCTAGGCGACCGGATCGCCATTCTGCGCGACGGGGAAGTGGTGCAACAGGGCACCAGCCAAGACATCGTCCTGCGACCCGCAGACGATTACGTCAAGGCTTTCGTCAAGGAGGTCAGCCGGGGCCGCGTCGTCTATGTCGAGGCAGTCATGGCGCCGTTCAGGCCGGCGGATCGGTCATTGGCTACCGTGCCAAGGCAAACGACGCTCGATGCCGCAGCGAATGTGCTGATGCAGCATTGCTGTGAGCATCTCACCGTGATGGACGAAGCCGGAACGCCGGTCGGCCAGATCAGCCTGCGACAGCTTTTGCGCGCGATCGTGACTCCGGCTGATGACATCGGTTGAACTGACGGCCGTCCCTTGGGCGGCACATTTCTATCAAGATATCGCGGCCGCGAGGGCAGCGTAACCGCAAGAACCGGCAATCGGAATTCCCGTGCCCATCGGGACGCAACAGGAGACCTCGATGTTTTCATTTTCACCGACGGCACGCGTTCGACCGTCCCCCTTTTTCGAGGCGGCGGTGGCGGAAGGCATGGTGGCCGCGAACGTCTACAATCGCATGATCATGCCGACGTCCTACGGCGATCCGGAAGGCGAATACTGGCGGCTCATCAACGGGGTTTCACAATGGGATGTAGGCGTGGAACGCCAAGTGCAGCTCAAGGGACAGGACGCCGGCCGGCTTGCGCAGATCCTGTCGCCGCGCGATCTCTCCACCTGCAAGGTCGGCCAGGGCAAATATGTGCCGCTTTGTAATCATCGCGGCACGATCATCAATGACCCTATCCTGTTAAAGCACGCCGACGATCTCTACTGGTTTTCAATCGCGGACTGCGACATGTGGCTGTGGGCAAGCGCCGTCGCGGCGGAGCGTGGTCTAAAGGTCGATATCAGCGAACCCGACGTCTCTCCGATGGCCCTTCAGGGGCCCAAGGCCGAAGACGTGGTGGCCCATGTCGTCGGCAATTGGGTACGCACGCTCAAGTACTTCTGGTTCAAGGAAACCGAGATCGAAGGCATTCCCGTCGCAGTGCAGCGGTCGGGGTGGTCCAAGCAGGGCGGGTTTGAGATCTACCTGAAGGATGGCATGAAGGGCACGAAGCTCTGGAACATCTTCAAGGAGGCAGGCAAACCCTGGGGGATCGGACCGGGAGCGCCCGCGACGGCCGAGCGCACGGAGAGCGGGCTGGTTTCCGTCGGCGGTGACACCGACGAGGATACCAATCCCTTCGAAGTGCGGCTGGGCAAATATGTGGACCTCGATGTTCCGGACGATGTCGTCGGCATCAAGGCGCTACGCAGGATCAAGGCCGAGGGGCCGAAGCGGCACCAACTGGGTCTCGTGCTCGACGGTGCAACGCCTGCGCCGCTCGGCACGAAACGCGAGGATATCACGCGTGACGACACCATGGTCGGTGTGATGACCAATTGCACATGGTCGCCTCGCATGAAGGCGAACATCGGATACGCCCTGATCTCCGCCGGCATGAAGGCAGGCGAGACTGTCATCGTTCACCGCCCCGGCGGTCCGACCGCTGCGCGGCTTGTGGAGCTCCCATTCCTATGAGCGCCGAAGCACCCTATCTCCGGCCAAGGCCCGCCAATTATGTCCCGCTGACGCCCCTTTCATTTCTGGGGCGAACGGCCGAACTCTATCCAGACCGATTGGCGCTTATCGATGAGGATCGACGCTTTACCTGGCAGGAGGTGCGCCAACGCTGCGACGCTCTGGCCGCCGCCCTCATGGATATCGGTGTCAAGCCGGGTGACGTGGTTTCCGTGCTTGCTCCGAATACGGCGGAGATGTTCGAGGCGCAGTTTGCCGTCGCAATGGCCGGCGCCGTTCTTAACACCATCAACATCCGCCTTGATGCCGACACGATGGCCTATATCCTGGATCATGCGGAAACCCGGGTCCTGATGCTGGACAGGCAGTTCGCATTGATGGCTGAGGTGGCGTTGCAGCGCACCAAGGGCGGCCGACCCGTCATCATCGATCTCGGCGGGCCGGGAGATGCCCTGCCAGGCAGCCAGCGCCATTCGGATCTGGTTCGATCGGCGCCTGCAGATTTCCAGCCGGTGGTCCCGGCCGACGAGTGGCAGACCCTGTGCCTCAACTATACGTCCGGTACCAGTGGCAGGCCGAAAGGGGTGCTCTACCATCACCGCGGCGCCTACCTGATGGCGCTCGGTACCATTGCCGGCTGGGGTCTGTCGGGTCATCCGACCTATCTCTACACAGTGCCCATGTTCCACTGCAATGGCTGGGGCCATGCGTGGACCATGACCGCGCTCGCCGCGACGATCGTCTGCTGCCGGCAGATATCGGCCAAGGCCGTTTACGATGCCATCGGTTCCTTCGGCGTCACGCATTTCGGCGGTGCGCCGATCGTGCTGGGCATGCTGGTCGAGGCCGCGGAAGCAGAACGGCCGGTGCTTCCTCACAAGGTGCGCGTGATGACGGCGGGGGCGCCTCCGCCAGCGGCGATCCTCGAGAAAGTCGAGGCATTGGGCTTCGAAGTCATGCAGGTCTACGGCCTCACGGAAACCTACGGCCACGTCGTTCAGTCCACTTGGGAGGAAGAATGGAACGAAATGGACGTCGCGCAGCGCGCGACGATCAAGGCACGCCAGGGCGTGCGTTTCCCGATGATGGAGACTGCCGAGATCCGGGACGTCGAATCGGGAAAACGTCTGCCGAAGGACGGGACCGCGATGGGCGAGATCGTGTTGCGCGGCAACACGATCATGAAAGGCTATCACAAGGATGAAGCGGCTACGGAAGCCGCCTTTGCCGGCGGCGCGTTTCATAGCGGCGACGTCGCTGTGCAACATCCCGACGGCTTCCTCGAAATACGCGATCGCTACAAGGACATCATTATCTCCGGCGGGGAGAACATTTCCTCGATCGAAGTGGAATCCGCCTTGTATCGGCACCCGGCCGTCAGCGCCGCCGCTGTCGTGGCCAAGCCGGATGCCAAGTGGGGCGAAACGCCCTGTGCCTTTGTGGAACTGAAGCCGGGGGCGAGCGTCACCGCTGACGAGTTGAACCAATTTTGCCGCCAGCATCTTTCCGGCTTCAAGGTTCCCAAGTGCTACGTCTTCGAGAGCTTGCCCAAGACCTCAACGGGAAAGATCGAAAAATACAAACTGCGCGAGAAAGTGAAGACAACACCATGACGAAACCGAACTTCATCACCATCGAGACGGACGGTCCGGTAACGATCGTAACGCTGGTGCGCGAGGACCGGCGCAACGCAATCAGCGAAGACATGCTGCTGGAAATCGAAAACGTGTTTCGCGCGCCGCCGGAGGGCACGCGATCCTTCGTGCTTGCGGCCAAGGGCGACCACTTCTGCGCTGGGCTGGATCTTCGCGAGCATTATGACAAGGACCGGTCTCCGATCGAGTTCATGACCATGTGCCAGAAGTGGCACCGTGCTTTCGATATCATTCAGTTCAGCGGAACCCCGGTGATTGCCGCCCTGAAGGGAGCGGTCGTCGGCGGAGGGCTTGAGCTGGCAGCGGCCGCCCATGTACGCATCGCCGAAGAAGGAACCTTCTTTGCCCTCCCGGAAGGCCAGCGCGGCATTTTCACGGGCGGCGGGGCGACCGTGCGCGTGGCCCGGATCGTTACCCCGGCGCGTATGGTCGATATGATGCTGTCGGCCCGCACCTACGATGCGCGGCGTGGCCTGGACCTTGGCCTGTGCCACGAAGTGGTAGAGGCCGGGCAAGCATTGTCGCGCGCCAGAGAATTGGCCGCACAGGTCGCACGTAATCCGCCGACCACCAATTTCGCTATCGTCACCGGCATATCCCGCATCAACGACATGTCCACCACGGACGGCCTGTTTGCGGAGGGCCTCCTCGCAATGGCGGTTCAGACCAATCCGGAGATCAGGGATCGGCTGGAGGCGTTCTTTTCCAAGAAGACCAAGCGCCTCGAACCCGGCGTGAGTTGACGTTCGCGATGACCTACAATCCGCCCATCCCCCAAATCCTTCTGGCGATGCAGACTGCCGATCGGTTTGCCGCGACGCAGAGCGGGGACCTTTCCCCCGAAGACGTCCAGGCCATCCTCTCCGAGGCAGGGCGTTTTGCGAGCGAGCGCATCGCGCCCTTGAATCCGGTTGGCGACCGAACCCCGTCGACCCTCGACGAAAGCGGAAAGGTGACCACGCCGCCGGGCTGGCGCGAAACCTACCAGGCCTGGTGCGAGGCGGGCTGGAACAGCCTCACAGGACCAACCGAATATTGCGGCCAGGGGCTTCCGATCTCGCTGGCCGTGGCCTGCACCGAGTTCTGGAATTCCTCCGCCATGGCTTTCGCCCTCTGCCCGCTTTTGACTGCGGGCGCCATCGAAGCCATCTACGAACACGCCTCTCAAGAGCTCAAGGACCGCTACCTGCCCAAGCTTGTGTCCGGTGAATGGACCGGGACCATGAACCTGACGGAGCCACAGGCCGGTTCCGATCTTTCAAATCTTCGTTGCAAAGCCAAACGGACGGGCGACGGCAGCTACCGCATTACCGGCAACAAGATCTTCATCACCTATGGCGATCATGATTGCTCGCCGAATATCGTACATCTGGTTCTTGCACGGCTGGAGGACGCGCCCGCTGGCACGCGCGGCATTTCCCTGTTCCTGGTTCCGAAGATCCTTCCTGACGGCTCACACAACGATCTGCGGTGTCTTTCGCTCGAGCACAAGCTCGGCATTCGCGGGTCGCCCACCTGCGCCATGGCTTATGGCGACAACGGAGGCGCAAGGGGCTGGCTCATCGGCGAGGAGAACCGTGGTCTCAATTGCATGTTCACGATGATGAACAATGCGCGGCTCCTGGTCGGGACCCAGGGTGTCGCGCTCGCGGAGCGGGCGACGCAGGCGGCCTTCGCCTATGCAAGGGAACGTGTCCAGGGCAGCGCCCCGGGCAGAGATGGAACTACAAGCCCCATCATCCACCATCCCGATGTCAGGCGAATGCTGCTTGAGATGCGAACCCGGACGGCCGCGGCGCGCATGCTGTGCATGGCGACGGCCTCCGCGCTCGATTCAAGCGTGAACGCGCAGACAGAAAAAGAAAGGCACCGCGCCTACGCGCGAGCTTCAATACTGACGCCTTTGGCCAAGGCGTACTCGACGGATATCGCGGTGGAAGTGACCTCGACCGCAATCCAGGTTCATGGCGGCATGGGCTACGTCGAGGAGACCGGTGTGGCGCAATATTACCGCGATGCGCGCATTCTTCCGATCTACGAAGGCACGAATGGCATCCAGGCTATCGACCTCGTCACGCGCAAACTGCTCCTTGGGGGCGGAGAGACGCTGTCCCAGATTTTGGAGTCTTGTCGCAGGACATTGTCCGCCTTCGAAAGCTGTTTACCGGCCATGCAAGCTGTGGCCGACACGGAGGATTTGGCCAAAATGCTCTGCGATGCGCCCGGCGGTTCGTTGTCACTCGCGGTTGCCGTGCCATTCCAGCGTGCCTTGGCCAACGTCGTCGCCGGTGCTCATCTGGCTGAAGCCGCAGCGCTTGCACGAGGCGGCGCGCTTGAGACAGAAGCTGCAGTCAACGCAAGGTTTTTCATCGCCGTTGAATTGGTATCGGCAGTTGCTGCGGCGAAAGCGTCATTATCCGGCGCCGATGCGACAGGTTCGGATGGCCTTGAATAATCGGTTACCTGAGCCGCGCGACTGAGAACACGGTTGGCCGCACATCCTTCCGCTGCTCGGCTTCCTGGTCTCGGGCATGCGAATTCCCCAAACTCGGATTTCGAGGCCAATCGCGCCTTACCCCAGCGATCCGGCATCCTTGGCAGGCTTGAGAGAGAAGCGCTACCGCGCGTGCCACGCCGCCTGGCGATTATATCGTTGACCACCGGCTCGACCCGGGCCGGGATCATCGTAGCGAAGGCGGCGGCCGATACGGTCAAGCGCGTGGCGCAGGAACTCGGCGGCAAGTCTGCCAATATCGTGCTGCCCGACGCCGATTTCGAGACTGCGGTGGCGAAGGGCGTCGAGGGCTGCTTCAGCAATAGTGGACAGTCCTGCGACGCACCGGCGCGGATGCTCGTGCCAGCCGCCCGGCACGACGAGGCGCTGGCTATCGCGAAGGCAGCCGCAGAAGCCTTCACTGTAGGCGATCCCCGCTCAGAGGACACCAAGCTTGGGCCGGTGGTCTCGAACATCCAGTATGACAAGATCCAGGGGCTGATCGAAGCCGGCATCGCGGGAGGCGCGACGCTGGTGACCGGCGGATCGGGACGGCCGGAAAATCTCAATCGCGGCTACTACGTACGTCCGACTGTGTTCGGCCACGTCAAGCCGGGCATGCGGATTGAGAAGGAAGAAATCTTTGGGCCGGTTCTTGCCGTCATGTCCTATGACAGCGTCGAGGATGCGGTCAGGATCGCCAATGATAGCGTTTATGGTCTGGCCGCCTACGTGCAGTCGCAAAACCTCGAGCACGCGGCGGCCGTGGCCGCACAGCTGCGCGCTGGACAGGTATCGATCAACTATCCCGATGTTGATCCATCCGCGCCTTTCGGCGGCTATAGGCAGTCGGGCAACGGCCGCGAATGCGGCGAATGGGCGATCCACGACTTCCTTGAGGTCAAGAGCATCGTAGGGCACGGGCAGTCCGCCGGCGCCGGCCCTTGAAGGCAGCAGCCGGATTGCCGGAAGCATTGACAATTTCACGATGGGAAAGCCAACTCTTCCTCGACGCCTGCTTCGTTATAGTCGAACGCCTGCTGGATGGGATGCAGTCGCTTCTCGATCGCGCAAGCTGCTGAAGAGACCGTCGTTCGGCAGCCAGTACAGCTGCAGCCGATTCCACGGCCATCAACAGCTCTGTGACATTTTTGATGTCGATCGCATCAGTCAGATCGGGATGCCCCCATCTCCCGCCACCAGATGGAGAGCAACCGCCGCGCTCTCTGAGAAGCCTCGCAGATTGCCGACGACGGGTGCAATGTTCTGGACGGCCAACTGACGGCTATCCTCGTTATAAAGAAATCCCGCCATGCCGGCAGGCAAAGCGCTCTGTTTCATCATCCCTCGAAATCTCGTTAGCCCTGATGCTCGCGCGCTGAAAAGGTTCCAAAAGGCGAAGGCCAGCGAAGAGGCCTAAGCTCTCGTGCAGGTCAAAATGCGGGTCGCCGGGGTCGGACGTAACGGGCGTGCGGCGGGCCGCCGAATAACCTACGGCAAAGCCGCCAACGGCAGAGGCGTGTGGTTATGCCGGCAATCGGCTGAGAAGAGTGTATCCTTGGCGACCTCAGGGAGCGGCTCATCGACATCGAGAACCCAGGTGTAGTTCCCACTAAAGCCCTAATTCGCTGAGAGGGGGCGGTCATGGCAGGCTGGTGATGCTCAACGTCACCGATTCCCTTGAAGGAACGCCCCATGACCAACCAGGCCGGAGCCAACAACGGTGGGCGGTCAGGGCGGCCGCGCTAAATAGTCGACGCCCTAATGAGTCAGTCATCGTCAATCCTGTTGCCTCCGACCCTAGTTCGTCTTCAGTTGACCAATCCGGTTTTCGGCGATCCAGCGCGCAGCAAGCACCAGCGCGCCCATGCTGAAATCCTTGCCGTGCTTGGCGACCATCTCTTCCGACAATTTGGCGAGTTGTTCGAAGAAGGCATCCTTGCTCTCTTCCTCTGTGGTCATTTCAGTCTGCATTCTATCCTCCTGTTTCGCGCGGACTGCTCCGCTATTTGAACATCTGCGCCGGAAAGGTGATGATCGCCGCGGTGCCGTCGACCATGCCCGCAGCCAGATGCCGTCCGTCGCCGGACCACGCAAGCGCGGTTACCCCACTGCCCAAGTGCCGGACGAGAAGCTCGTCGCGTCCGCCGATCTGGGCGACGGTGATCCGACCGTCGGCGTAGCCCGCCGCGACGAGTTTCTTCTCCGGATGCGCCGCCAACGTTTCGACCAGAACGAGACCGGCGCGACCGGTCTCCAGTGCTCCGGCGCTTTCGCCTTCAAGCGGCGGCGCGATCATCGACCAACCGGCAATCCGGAACGCACCCGAGGCAAGCAGCGCGTTCGCCGGCTGGCTCCAGCACACGGTGCGGACCGGCGAGGGGAATCCCGAGATGATGCCGCTAAGACCATCGGCGATGTTGATCAGGGCAAAGCCGCCCGTTTCGAGCCCGCTGGCCAGCCATGCACCATCGCCGCTCCAACGGATCGATGTGGGGCGCGCTGGAAAGGCGAAGTCTCGTATCAGGCTGGCAGGCCCTTCGACCGCCCAGATCGACAACCCATTGCCCAAGCCACAGGCGAGGCGGCGTCCGCCGGGGGAGAAGGCCAGTGCGTCCGTCGATGATGTCGCACCGCTTTCCAGCTTCGTCACATCACCGAGGTTGCTGGAGAGGAAGACATCGCGCCCATCGCTGATCGCCGTCATCGCTGTCGCGGCACTATGGTCGATCGCGACTATCGGCCCTTCGATCTTGATCTGTGTCTCCGCAACTTCGCCGTCAGCCGTCAGATGCACTACCTTGCCGGCCGCCGTTCCGATGAGAAAGCTGGAATCCAGATGGGAGGCGAGGGGGGCATCGCCATCGCCAAACCCCGCGGAGGCGATCAACGGCACCGGCGGCCTCTCGCGCGGGCGGATCGTCGTCTGGCCGAGATCTCCGCTTACCCTGATGCGCGACTCCGGCGATTCCTGGTCGGCGATCGCGGCTAGGGCGAGCGTTCCGTCCACGGATGTGAAAGCAACGGTCGAACCATCGGCGCTGAAGCACAGATCGGCGATCGCCGACGGGCGCCGCCAACTGCGCGCCAGCAGGTCGAACAAGGTCAGGTTTTGCATCGTCTGCTGGTTCACGGTGTCTCTCCCATCAGTCCTCGTTCACTATCGTCGCGAGCTCGCGATCGACATCCGCGACTTCGCTTTCAGCAGCGGCGATGCGGTCTTCGCACGCCGAGCGTGCGTTCATGATCGCCTCGGCGCTCTCTTCCGCCTCATGCAAATCCTGCACCAGTTGCGCGCTGGCGCCGCTCCTGCCGATCTCCAGTTCCACGCGCAGCATATCCATCTCGAGACCCGCGAGTTTCTGATTGAGCCGCAATGCCTCGGCGGTGAGCGCCGACACGCTGCCGACAAGAGCCAGCCGGCGCTCAAGCAGCCTCTTGCGCGCGGCGGCTTGCCTCTTCACTGAACCCGTCGTCATTTCTCCTCCCCGGCTGCCGGCCCGGCCGGGTTTTCGAAAGCCGAAAGCAGCTTAGACAGAGTGTCAGCCTGCGATTGGAACTGCTTCTCGGCCGTTTCGATGTGGCTCTTGAGCTGGTCCCAGATATCGACGCGGATCATCGATGTGGTGTCGCCGGTGAGGCGCTCGATCTCGTCGACGCGGAACTGGCGCGTCAGCGAAACACCGGAAAACACGAAGTCGCGCAGCAGGATCGCATGGCTCTCGATGAACAGATGGATCATCGGATGGGTTTGCGTCGTGACGCCACCGGCGGCAAGCTCGGCTCGGATGAAGTCCTGGAAATGGCTTTGCAGCCGGTACTGGCTTTCGCCCATGAAACGCATGACGAAAACCAGGTCGCGCGGCATCAGCCTGACCAGATCGCCCGTCACCCCGTCGGCCTGGTTGGACATCGGCGGGGCTGGGCCCCGGTTGTCTTTGTCGTTCGACATCATCCTTCTCTGGCACTGCGCTCGTCCAATGCCCGCCTAAGATAGTAGAGCAAGATCCTAAAATAAATAGATCTCGAAAGGATTTGATTATATTGCGGAAGCTAACCGAATATATTGCAGTGCAAACATGAATAAATGTTACGGTCGTAATATACATGTGTAAAATATCGTTACAGTTGCCTATGCGTCTATGAGCGGAACAGGCTGAGATTTCGCTCGTCGCGTGGCTCACGGCCCCAATTTTCAAACTGGCACGGCGATTGCTTTACCTATTTGCATAAGAAGCCCATCGCGCTTGACGCGGTGCCAAAAGAACGAAGGACCGGAGGAAGCAGGGACAGGGTGCATCCGCTTCGATACGCCCACGCAAAATGCGGCTGGCGTCTCGCGGCCCCTGCCAGACACCTCGAAAACCTTTGCCGCGATCCACTTGAATGGCCGGACCATGAGTCGCGCCTGAATGCGCAACCCTTTGTCGTGCCGTTCGCACTCTCACTGGCGGTGCCGTGCGCCGCTTCATGCCGGGGTCAAGGAACCCGCGGCTCAAACCTGGTGGAGGCTTATGACGATGACGTCTCTGACGCTCAACAAGATCACCTCGCAACGCGGAATCTCCGTGGGCGAAGCAACCAAGAAGATCGCCGACCTCGGCTGGAATCCTTCCTACGTCCAGGAAGCGATGACGTTTCCGACCGACTACAAGATCAACAAGACGCCGCGCGACCCGATGAAGCAGGTCCTGCGGTCCTATTTCCCAATGCAGGAAGAGAAGGACAACCGTGTCTATGGCGCGCTGGATGCAGCGTTGCGCGGCGACATGTTCCGCAATGTGGAACCTCGCTGGGTCGAGTGGATGAAACTCTTCCTGGCCATCATTCCCTTCCCGGAAATCTCCGCCGCGCGCTCAATGGCGATGGTCGCCCGCATCGCGCCCGGCGAGGAACTCAGAACCGGCTTCACGATGCAGATGATCGACGAGTTCCGTCACTCGACGATCCAGATGAACCTGAAGAAATGGTACATGGAGAACTACATCGATCCGGCGGGCTTCGACATCACCGAGGAAGCCTTCGGAAAATGCTACGCCACCACCATCGGCCGGCAGTTCGCCGAAGGCTTCATCACCGGCGACACGATGACCGCTGCCTGCATGTACCTGACCGTTGTCGCCGAGACGGCCTTCACCAACACGCTGTTCGTCGCCATGCCTTCGGAGGCCGCCCGCAACGGTGACTATGCGCTTCCGACCGTCTTCCTGTCGGTGCAATCGGACGAGAGCCGGCATATCGGCAACGGCCACTCACTGCTGATGGCGGCGCTCAAGGAACCGGAAAACCACCTGCTGCTCGAGCGCGACCTGCGCTACGCCTTCTGGCAGAACCACGCGATCGTCGATGCCGCCATCGGCACCTTCATCGAATACGGCACCACCAACCGCGACAAGAACAAGGAATCTTATGCGGAAATGTGGCACCGCTGGATCTATGAGGACTACTATCGCACCTACATGCTGCCGCTTGAGAAATACGGCATCAAGGTCCATCACGACGACGTCCAGGCGGCCTGGGAACGCATCACCAAGAAGAACTACGTCCACAAGGTCGGGCAGTTCTTCGCGGTCGGCTGGCCGGTCAACTTCTGGCGCATCGAAGCCCAGACCGACAAGGACTTCGAGTGGTTCGAGCACAAATATCCGGGCTGGTACGCCGAGTTCGGCGATTTCTGGAAATGGTACGCCAAGCTCAGCCACAAGGGCGAGAAGGTGCTGCTGTTCAACAGCGACGTCGGCTACGTCTATCCGCACCGCTGCTGGTCCTGCCTCGTTCCCTGCCTGATCCGCGAGGACATGGTGGTCGGCGAGATCGACGGCCAATTGCACACCTTCGCCCACGAACTCGACAAGTGGACCGCGACGGTGGCTTTCGCCGACGAGTATCAGGGCCGTCCGACGCCCGCCATGGGCCGCTTCAGCGGCAAGCGCGAGTGGGAGACGCTCTATGACGGCTGGGACCTGGCCGATGCGATCAAGGACCTGAACTTCGTCCGTTCCGACGGCAAGACGCTGGTTCCGCAGCCGCATATGCGCTTCGACGACAAGGAAATGTGGACGCTCGACGACGTGCGCGGCAACAAGCTCGGATCGCCGCTGAATGCGCTGCGTGGCATGTCACCAGCGGACCGCGAGAAGCACCTGGCGGACTACGCCAAGGGCTTCACCATCACCCCCTGCAACTGATCAGGCCAAAGGGGCGGGTTCGTCCCGCCCCCGGCTCATCTCACTGGAGGTCCGCATGTCGGAAACCCACACGGTCAGGCTTAGCCCGGTCGGCGTCGATTTCGAGGTCGAGCATGGCGAAACGGTGCTCAACGCCGCGTTCCGCCAGGGCATCGCCCTGCCGCATGGCTGCAAAGAGGGGCAATGCTCGGCCTGCAAAAGCGTGTTGCTCGATGGCGAAGTCGACATGCTGAAATACTCGACCTTCGCGTTGAACGACATGGAGAAGGAGAGCGGCCACGTCCTTTTGTGCCGCTGCATCGCCTACTCCGATCTGGAAGTCGAGCTTCTCAACTACGACGAGGAGATTTTGGCGAAAGCGATCGCCGTGAAGACGTTCAAGGGCCGGATTGCTCGGATCGAGCACCTGACCCACGACATTCGCGGCATCGAGATCGAACTCGGCTCGCCGATAAAGTTCTGGGCGGGGCAATATGTCGACATCACGGTTACCACGCAAAAAGGGGAGACGATTACGCGCTCGTTCTCCATGGCAAATACGCCGGACCAAACCGAAAAACTCTCCTTCATCATCAAAAAATACCCTGAGGGAAAGTTCTCCGGAGAACTCGATTCCGGAGGCATCAAGGCCGGAGCCGAGGTCACCGTCGTCGGACCCTACGGAACCTGTTTCCGCCGGGACGAACGGCAGGGACCCCTGATCCTCGTTGGGGCCGGATCGGGCATGTCACCGATTTGGTCGATCCTCAACGACCATGTGAGGAGCGGCGAGAAACGTCCGGTCTATTTCTTCTACGGCGCCCGAACGCGCAACGACCTGTTCTATCTCGACAGGATCGCCGAGCTGGTCGGCCGGCATTCGGAGGTCACCTTCATTCCCGTGCTGTCGCACGCGAACGATGATGCCGAGTGGCAAGGCGAACGCGGCTTCGTACACCAGAGTGTCGACGCCACGCTCAAGCAACTGGCGGTCGACGGGCAGGGCGATGTCCATGCCTGCGGCCCGCCGCCGATGATCGATGCGCTTCAGCCGGTGCTGTTCATGAACGGGTTCGAAGCGGAGCGAATCTTCTTCGACAAGTTCACCACATCGGCAAGTGCAACGCCGGCCCATTGAGGGGCGGCCACGCAAAGCCAATCACAACTGCAACAAGGGAGAGAGAACTATGCCTGCAACCTCGAGTTCAGTCGGATCAGGAGCCGCCGGCGCGGCGATCTTTGCCGACTCCGACAGCCGGAAGTACCGGTATTTCGACCCGAAGGGCCAGCGTGCCACCCACTATGAGGACATGACGGTTGACGTGCAGCCCGATCCCGAGCGTTACCTGATCCAGGACTGGATCATCTCATTCGCCGACGGTAAGGGCGCTTATGTCAAGCAGAACACCGCCGCGCAGAGCTCCAACTGGCATGCCTTCCGCGCCCCCGATCAGGAATGGGAGCGCACGCACTACCAGCGCCAGTCGAAGATCGAGACGATGGTGCAGAGCGTCATCAACAATGCGCGCAAATCCGGTGCACCGAAGACCTTCGACAAGGCCTGGGTCAAGATCCTCCAGGCCCAGCTCGGCGCCTGGAAGCATGCCGAATTCGGGCTCGGCACCTCGCTGATGCAGGCGCAGCGTTACGGCTATACCCAGATGATCAACAACGCGACGCTGACCAATTCATCGTACAAGCTGCGGCTTGCGCAGGACATCACGCTCTACCTTGCCGAGATCGGCATGGACTTGCCCGGCTGGGACGACGAACTCGGCAAGAAGACCTGGCTCGAGGACAACAACTGGCAAGGCACCCGCGAAGCGGTCGAGACCATCATGGGCGCGACCGACTATCTCGAACAGTATTTCGCCATCAACATCGTCTTCGAACCGCTGGTCGGGGAGGTGTTCCGCTCCGGCTTCCTGATGCAGATCGCCGCCGCCAACCACGACTTCATCACACCGGCGGTGATCTCGGCAGCCGAAGCCGACTATGAGCGCAACCTCGCCAATACGATCGACCTCATGCACCTTCTCGCCAATGACGATACGCATGGCGCCGCCAACCGCAAGCTCTTCCAAGGTTGGGTCAAGAAACACGGCGCGCTCGCCGACAAGGCAGCCACCGGCCTGCAGCCGATCTGGTCGATGCCGCATTCCAAGCCGGTCGCGTTCGCAGATGTCCGTGCCAAATCCGACGAACGGATTGGCCAGATCCTTGGCGAACTCGGCCTCAAGCGCTGAAAAAAGGGGAAATTATCATGTCACTATCAGCACGCGATGCCACGCATTCCAACATCTTCAAGGAGATGAAGGACATCACCTTCGAACAGACGATTTCGCACCAGTGCGGCGTCACCATGAACGACTCCGTCGAAGCCAGGGCCATCGCTGAATTCATGGGCAAGAAGCCTGGGGTGACGATCACCTACCAGCCGGCGCTGATCCGCATCGACGGTGACGGCAAGCTGATCTTCAAGATGGACGCCATCGGTGAATACCTCGGCCGCGAAATTTCAGCCGAGACCTTCGAGGTCAACACCTCCACCCACTACGGCCGCATGGTTCGTGTCGACGACAACACGGTGATCCTGTTCGGCAACATGGACGAGATGTTCGAATACATCGAGTAGACGCCAAGAAACTGGCGCGCCGCCGACGTGCGGCGCGCCGAACCGATCAACGCCATCCTGCGGAGGAAAGAATGTTTAGAACACCGGAAGGCAAGGATATTTTCGTAGTCGACGGCCACACCCATTTCTGGGACGGCAGCCCCGAGAACCAGAAGAACATCCACGGCAAGCAGTTCATCGAGTGCTTCTATGCCTATCACACCGGCCTGAGCCCCAAGGACCAGTTGTGGGAGAAGTCGAAGTTCGAGAAATACAGTGCCGACGACCTCTATCGCGACCTGTTCATCGACGGTCCCGATGATGTGGCGATCGTCCAGTCGACCTATCTCAAGGACTTCTACAAGAACGGCTTCAACACGATCGAGCGCAACGCCGAGGTGGCCAAGCGCTATCCGCAGCGTTTCATCGTCAATGGCGCCTTCGATCCGCGCGACGGTGAGAAGGCGCTTGAGTACATCCACTTCCTCAAGGAGACCTACGACGTCAAGGGCGTGAAGATGTACACGGCCGAATGGAACGGCGCCTCCAAGGGCTGGAAGCTCACTGACCCCGATGCCTACAAATGCTTCGAACTCTGCGACAAGCTCGGCATCAGGAACATCCACGTCCACAAGGGTCCGACCATCATCCCGCTCAGCAAGGACGCCTTCGACGTGCATGACGTCGACCACGCGGCGACGGATTTCCAGAACCTCAACTGGATTGTCGAGCATTGCGGCCTGCCGCGTCTCGACGATTTCTGCTGGATTGCCACGCAGGAAACCAACGTCTATGGCGGACTGGCCGTGGCGCTGCCCTTCATCCACTCCCGCCCGCGCTATTTTGGCGAGGTCATCGCCGAACTGCTGTTCTGGATTGGGCCGGAGAAAATCCTGTTCGGTTCCGACTACGCGATCTGGACGCCGCGTTGGCTTGTCGAGAAATTCTGGGCCTACCAGATCCCCGAGGATATCGCCGCGGAACGCGGTGTGCAGCTGACCGACGAGATCAAGGAGAAGATCCTCGGCCTCAACGCCGCGCGCCTCTACAACATCGACATCGAAGCCAAGAAGAAGGCGCTCGCCAGTTCGCCCTTCAGCATCGCGGCGGAGTAGGGGCCATGGCAACCGCCAGCGTTTCCGGCAGCCGCAAGAACGAACTCTGGCGGTGCCTTGGCGAGGTAAACGACCCCGAGCTCGACGAACCGATTACCGAGATGGGCTTCGTCGAGCGGGCCGAGGTGACGAGCGATGGCAGTGTGGATATAGATTTCCGCCTGCCGACCTATTGGTGCTCGCCCAACTTTGCCTTCCTCATGCTGGACGGCGTCCGCAAGGCGCTCGACCAGCTTTCCTGGTCGCCTGCCTATCGCGTCAAGCTGCACGATCACATGTTCGCGGAAGAGGTCAATCGCGGCATGGAAGCCGGCAAGACATTCGGCGACATCTTCGCCGAGCTTGCCGAGGATCAGGATCTCGGGGCCTTGCGCGAAACCTTCAGGATGAAGGCATTCAAACGGCGCCAGGAAGCGGTTTTGCGCGGGCTGCGGCAGCAAGGCCTAACGGATCGGGAAATCCTCGAGATGGATCTGCCGGTATACGACGTCGCCGGGTTCGAACCGGGCGAAGCGGCCAAACAGAAGCCGAGATACAGGGCCGCCCTGCTTGAACGTTTTCCCGATCGCCGGGCATATGATCCGGTCTTCGTGACGTGGGATGGGGAGCGGATTCCGCCCACGGCCCTGACTGGGTATCTCGGCGAACTGCGCGGTGTACGCATCAACATGGAGTTCAACGGCGCGCTTTGCCGGGGGCTCAAACAAACAAGATACAAGGAACTGGATGTGGTCGACGGCGAACCGACGCTGGTCGATTTCATCATGGATCGCGTGCCGGCTCGAGCCGCGCCGACCGCCTGAGGCTGAACTGACAACAACGGCCTCCCTCGCACGAGGCCCCTAACCAACAACCCGCCCGTAAGGCGGAAGGAGGAATCATGCCCAAAATTATGCTTCACAATTCCGAGGCGCGTCGTGCTCTTGCCCGCGGCGTCTTTCGCCTGGCCGCTGCCGTCGAGCCCACGCTCGGCCCCAAAGGCATGAACGCGATGATCGATCGGCCGATCGGCACACCGATGGTGACCCGCGACGGCGTCAGCATCGCCTCCGAGATCGAACTGCACGACCGCTTCGAGAATATGGGCGCGCAAGTGGTCCGCGAAGTATCGATGCAGACCAACGAGGTCGCCGGCGACGGCACCACGACCGCCATAGTGCTTGCCAACGCGCTCATCCAGGGTGGCATCGAAGCGAATGAACGCGGCGTCAAATCCGTCGATCTGTGCAAGGGCATCGACCTTGCGGTGGCTGCGGTGGTGGCCGCCCTCAAGGCCTCGGCCAAGCCGGCCAAAGGCAACGGCATCCTGGCTTCGGTCGCCAATATTGCTGCGACCGACTCGAAGCTTGGCGCCCTGGTGGCGGAAGCCCATCAGCGCGTAGGAGCCGAAGGTGTCATCACCACGGACTTCAGCGTCACCACCGAGACCACGCTCGATGTGGTCGAGGGCATGTCCTTCGAACGCGGCTATCTCTCGCACCACATGGTGACCGACCAGGAGAAGATGGAGGCGGTTCTCGAACGACCCTACATCCTGATCACCGATCTCAAGATCAAGGAGCCCGAAGCGCTGGATGCGACGCGCCGCATTGCCGACGAGCATGGTCGACCGCTGCTGATCGTGTCCGAGGAAATGTCGCCGGAAGTTGTGGTGACATTGCTCGGCAAGCAGGGGCCTGGAAAATATCTCGTTGTCCATCCGCCGGAATACGGCCATTGGCGCAAGGCGATGATGGAGGATCTGGCGATCATCACCGGCGGCAAGGTGATCGCTCGCGAACTCGGCGGCCGGCTGGAAGACATCACCGCCGAAGACCTTGGCACCGCCGACCGGGTGAAAACCAGTTCGTCCTACACCTCGATCATTCGCGGCGGCGGCGACCATGCCGCAATCGCGTCGCGTCGCGCCCAGGTGCAGCGACAGTATGAAGCCTCGCCGCCGAACATCGACCAGGACAAGCTGCGCGAACGCCTTGCCAAGCTCTCCGGCGGCACCGCGATCCTCTATGCCGGCGGCGTCACCCCGGTCGAGCAGAAGCGAACCATTCAGCTCATCGAGGATTCGCTGAATGCGGTGCGCGCCGCATTCGAAGAAGGCGTCGTCGCCGGCGGTGGCTCCGCACTTGCCCAGATCGCGCCGCTGCTCGACAAGGTGGTGGCCGGCGTCGACGGCGATGTCGCCGAAGGCGTACGCCTGGTGCGGTCGGTGCTGTCGAAGCCGCTCTGGCGCATCGCCGCCAATGCCGGCGCCGATCCCGAGGCAGTCGTGGCGGAAGTCACACGCATCAATGGCGGTTACGGCTACAACGCATCCGCCGGCAGCTACCAGAACATGTTTGAGGCAGGGATCATCGATCCCGTCCGCGTCACCTATACCGCGCTGGCCAATGCAGCTTCCGTGGCGACGCTGATCCTGACCACCGAAACGCTGATTGGCCATCTCGCAGAGGATGAGGATCCGACGGCCGGACCGGCTCGCGGCGGCGGCTCTGAAAAGCTCGGCCGCGCCTAGGCAATCCGAACAATCTCGACGTTGAAAGGATACGACGATGAAAGCTGCAAGACTTTACGAATATGACCCGAAGATGAACGTCCAGCTCAAGATCGAGGAGGTCAAGGCGCCGACGATCACCGCTCCCGACGAGGTGATCGTGCGGGTCGGTGCCGCCGGCCTCTGCCGCACCGACCTGCACATCATCGAGGGTGTGTGGAAACCGACGATGGATCCCGAAGGCACCCTCTTGCCTTACATCATGGGCCACGAGAATGCCGGTTGGGTCGAGGAGGTTGGCAGCGGCGTCAGGTCCGTCAAGCGCGGTGACGCCGTGATCTGCCATCCCTTCCGCTCGTGCGGCATCTGCCTCAACTGCCGACACGGCGAGGACATGTACTGCGACAATGGCCAGTTCCCCGGCCTTGGCATGAACGGCGGTTTCGCCGAGTACTTCATTACCAGCGAGCGCTCGCTGATCAAGCTGAACGCCAACGTCACGCCGATCGAAGTGGCGCCGCTGGCCGACGCCGGCATCACCGCTTACCGTGCCGCCAAGCGGGCGGCGAAGCTCTTGCGGCCCGGGAGTTACTGCGTCCTGCTCGGCATAGGCGGACTCGGCCATATCGCTCTGCAGTCACTGCACGCGATCTCGGGTTGCCGCATTATTGCCGTCGATCGCGAACCGGCTGCGCGCGTGCTGGCCAAGGATCTCGGCGCCGACTTCGTTCTCGATGGCGGGCCGGACGTCGTCGAGGAGGTAAAGGCGATCACCGGCGGCGGCGCCCATGTGGTCATCGATTTCGTCGGCGAGCTCGGCGTCGAGAACATCTGCTGGAAAATGGTACGCAAGGGCGGACAACTGTTCGTCGTCGGCTATGGCGGCAACATCAACGTGCCGACCGCGCATCTCGTCATCGAGGAGATCAACATCGGCGGCAGCCTGGTCGGCAACTTTACCGAGCTTGTCGAACTGATGGAGCTCAACGCCGACGGCAAGGTGAAGATGCACTACACCGAGTACAACCTCGCCAGCATCAACACCGCCCTCGACGATTTCAAGAACCGGCGGTTCACCGGCCGCGGCGTCATCGTACCCTGAAACATTGAACCGGACTTCGCGCGGGCGCGTGCGCGTCCGGTCCCATTATCATCCAGAGGGAGAGAAACATATGAACAAATACGTCTGTGAATTCATCGGAACCTTCGCGCTGGTTTTCTTCGGCTGCGCGACGGTTCTGTTCATGCGCTCCGAAGTCGGCCTACTGGGCGTCGCAATGGCCTTCGGCTTGTCGGTGGTGGCGATGGCCTATTCGATCGGACCCATTTCCGGCGCCCATCTCAATCCGGCAGTAAGTCTCGGCTTCTTCCTCGCCGGCCGAATGAAATCCAATGATCTCATCGGCTATGTAGTCGCGCAATGCGCTGGGGCGATCGTTGCATCGGCGGTGCTCTACGTGATCGTGCAAGGCAGGGGCGGCGGCTACGACGTGGCGGCAAATGGCTTCGCCCAGAACGGCTGGTCGGCCTATTCCGCAACTTCCGCCTTCCTGTTCGAGGCGATCGCCACATTTCTGTTCTTGCTGGTGATCCTGCGCGCCACCGCCGAAGGCGGCGCCGGTCCTCTGGCTGGTCTGGCGATCGGCCTGACGTTGGTCATGATCCATCTAGCCGGCATTGCTGTGTCCGGATCATCGGTCAACCCGGCCCGCTCGCTTGGCCCGGCTCTGTTCTCTGGCGGCGCAGCGCTATCGCAGCTCTGGCTCTACATCGTGGCGCCCTGCCTGGGCGCCGCCGCCGCCGGGCTGGCCTTGCGCGCTGGCGTAATCGGCACGGCCGAAACGGCTGCGCAGCCGGCCTGATTGCTTGCCGGACTCGGCCTGCAATTCTTCTTCAACCCAGTGGGGGACGCCATGGCGTTTTGCGTGTCGGGGACGTCAGCGAAGCGCGATCCTGACACGAGTTTCTTGGCTTCGAGGTTTGGAAAAGGGAGGACAACATGGATCTTATTACAGGACTGGCCGTGGTCATCGGCATTATGGGTGGCATTGCAACATGGGCGGCAATCACGATAGGCAGTCCTTATCTGCTGATCTGGGCGGTATTTGTCGGCTGGGGTAGCTTTTATCACTGTAGCGGCAAGGAAGCCGGGTTCAGGAATTCGGCGGTTGCAAACCTCTGGGGGGCGATCTGTGCGGCCGCCGCATTGGTAGCCCTGACGTCCATCGGTGTTACGGCGATGATGGCCGGTATTTGCGTCGGTATTTCAATTGTGGTCCTGATTCTCGCCGCCAAGCTGCCGTTGCTCAGCGCCATTCCGTCAGCGGTCTATGGCTACGCAACGACCGCCGCACTTTTTCTGCTTGGTGCCGCCGCCTATGGTGATGGTGCCAGCGGCATAATCAAGGTCGCAACCGCCGTGGTGATCTCGCTGATCATCGGCAATGTTCTCGGCTATGTCTCAGAGAAAGTGACTGGGGCTGTCGTAAGGACCTGATCATGCCTGGCGACCGCTGCTTCCAAGGCAACCAGTCGCCGAACATTTTCCAGCCCGCGGCGCGAATGCCGCGGGATTTTTTGCCGGTGGCAGGTCTGACCCTAGAGGAAGCCCCGCCGAATGCCGTATTGGCCGAGCTTGCGATAGAGCGTCGGCCTCGAAATCCCAAGCCTCAGTGCGACCTTGCTGAGATTGCCGCCCTCCGCGGCAAGCGCATTCTTGATCGCCTGACGTTCGGCATCCTCGAACGAACACACCGGTTCTTCGAGCATGGCTGCGGGGTCGCTGTGGATGTTGTTGCGGTTGCCCGCATTGATTTCCCCGGGGAGGTCCTGGAGTTCGATCGTGCTGACGCGTGCCAGTATGTGCAGGCGCTCCACCAGGTTCTTCAGTTCGCGCACATTGCCCGGCCAGCGATAGGCGAGCAGCGCGTCGAATGCGGCGCTTGAAAACTCCAACGGCTTATTGCCGGCCAGCGCCGCGATCCGGCGGTTGAAATGCTCAATCAGCAAAAGTATGTCGTCGCCGCGCTCGCGCAAGGCCGGGACTTGAATCGAGACGGCGCCGATCCGGTAGTAGAGGTCACTGCGGAAGCGCCCGGCCGCCACTTCCTGCTTGAGGTCGCGGTTGGTCGAGGCAACCAGTCGCACGTCCACCGGCCGGCCCCTTGAGTCGCCGATGCGGTGGACCACACGCTCTTCCAGGACGCGCAACAGGAATGGCTGAATCTCGAGTGGCAACTCGCCGATTTCGTCCAGGCTGAGCACACCGCCATTGGCCATTTCGAAGATGCCAGGCTTGCCCTCACGCGAGGCTCCGGTGAAGGCCCCGGCTACATGGCCGAACAATTCGCTGCCGAACAATTCCTTGGTTATCGCCCCACAATTCATTGCGATGAACGGATCATTTTCGGTGCGCCGGCTGCCGGCATGGACAAGCCGCGCGAACAGCTCTTTTCCAACGCCGGTTTCACCCTCTATGAGCAATGACGTGACGCCGTTCGACCGCGCCACGCGGGAGGCTACATCGACGGCGGCGAGCAGCTTCTCGCTTTCACCGACGATCATCGCCGCGGCTGTCTGCAGGTGTTTGTTCACCTCCCGGCTTATTGTCATCGCGCTGGAGACGGCCGGCACGGAGGGGAACACCAGAGCTGCGCCGCGAAGGTCGCCGTCGAGCTTCAGCGGCGTAACCTGGCAGGATCGCAGATGCGTCGGCAGCGCCTTGGCGAGATCGGCGTCGGAGCCGGACGCCGGCAGGTTCATAAGCCAACGGCCGCGGCCCGGTTCCATCGGGCCGTCCATCATATCCGTCGTGTCGCCGTTGGGCACATTGTTGCAGAAGATCGCCCGGCCACGGTGATCGACGATCACCAGCCCGTCCTTTCTGCGGTAGCTGGGGGCCGAGGAAATAAAGGCTTCGAGCAGGCGCGTGCGCTGCTCCTGCTGCTGTTCGGCCAACGCCTTTTCGATCTGCCGGGCGGTAGCGGCGACGAGCGCGGTGTTGTGCGGCCGGAAGATCGGCGAATAGCCTGAGAGGTCGACGACCCCGATGATCTTGCCGTCGAGCGGGTCGCGGATCGGTGCGCCGGCGCAGGTCCAGGATTTAATCCCGGCGCAGAAATGCTCTGCCGCATGAACGAAAGTCGGCTCACCGGTCCACAGCGCCGTGCCGATGCCGTTGGTGCCGACGGCGTCCTCGTTCCATTTGCCGCCGATGCCCAGATGGATATCCATGCCGTCGTGCAGGGTCTTCTTGTCGCCGATGGCGTCGATCAGCACGCCGTCACTGTCGGCAAGCACAAGCATCGCGCCTGTCCCTTGCAACAACTGGCCAAGGGAGTCGAACGACCGCCGCGCCGCCGAAAGCAGTTCTGCATTGGACCGGGTCAGATATTCGATCTCGTCGCGATCACTGCTTAGCGGCGCTTCAATCCCCTGGGCGTTGATGCCGCCGGTGACGCTGCGATACCAGGAATCGTGAATAAGCGAGCGGACGTGGTTTGGTCGGACAGCGTCGCGGGCGCATTTGGGCGCGTCGGCCAGAAAATCTTCCCAGGCGCGCATAGTGGCGCGCTCGTCATAGTCGATGTTGCCCAGAATTTGCCCGGCGGTCAGCGACGCACGCGCCGGAAGAGCATCGATCTTCATCTGATTGGGGCCTATCTCGCGTTTCATTCAGTCATCACAGAACCTATTGAGGTATGCTATTTCTGTATGCTGTCGGGTTTCGCAAGCTGACGCGGATTGGACGTGCACAAGCACGCCCGGGCGTCTGCCTCATTAGTCGATGCCGAGTTTCGCGCCGATATCGGCGGCAAGCTGTTCTTCGGTATAGGTGGGCGCAAGGCGGGATCCGTCCAGCCCAGCAAGTGCTTCGGCGACGGTTGCGTCGACCGGCGAGAAGAAGCCATTCTGTTTCGTTGCCAGCACGAAGATCTGGTCTCCGCCCCGGTTGCGGATATCGCCGATGTGATGAAGTTGGCGGCCCGTGTTCTGATCCTTCGAGATCACGCGGCCGTTGATGGTGACCTGGATGGATTGCTTGGCTTCGGCCACACGCGCGGCGGTGGCGCCAACATGAATGATCAGGCCTTCCGCCTTCGGTTGCTGGCGCGGCTTCCTGGAAGCCGAATAGCCGCCCCCGCTGATCTGATCGGCAAGGCGAACGATGGTCGAACGGTTTTGCTCAATCAGTTTCTTGACTTGTACGTCCTCGCGCCGCGGGCCATCCCGCTTGGAGATGATCTCAACCATGAATCCTCCCAGATTCGCTTGGCGTCGCCGCTAGTACGGCTTATTCCTCTTTTGATGTGAACTCTACACCGCCTCGGTGAAGTTCGCCATTCTAATCCCATAGCGCCAAAATTCAGGTCGTCGGTAGCAGGCGGCTGCTACACGGGGTCGGGTGTTTTGAGAAATACCGTGTCAGGCTGCCTTGTTCGCCAATTCGGAGGCTTCGCTGTCAAGTGATTGCCTGTTGCGCAGGTAGAGTGCGCACGTGGTGCGCAGCATAGAGGCAAAGTTCGGGATACGGCCGTTGATCTCCAGCGCTTCATCATAAAGCGTCGAGAGGAATTTCGGCGCCGTCATCCCCTGTCCATGGGCGATCTCGTCCAACAGGGTCCAGAAAGTGGCCTCGAGCTGGATGCTCGTCGAATGGCCACCTATTCGAACTGAGCGATTGAGTAGCCGATACCCTTCCGGATCCTGCCCGGCAAAGACCCTACACATGCGAAGACCTCCCGTTTGATGCCGCTTTGGGCTAAGCGCGGTTTCTGCGCCCGCTCGCCTGATGATACTAACCCGAAGCGCATTTTCCGTTCAATTTGCGGTGCCCACAATCGGACCTTAGTGCGTGATCCAGCCTTACGCCAATTTCCTGACGTGGTAACCGGCTGCCACCCCTTTTTGAAACTAATGGTCCATCGTGGGGCGGTGTTCGGCCACGCGGCAGACTGGAGGCTCCTTTGGCGAAAGCAATCCATTCGATGATCCGGGTGGCGGATGAGAATCTGTCCGTCAGTTTTTACGGAAGCGCATTCGGACTCGATGTTGCGGACCGGTTGGATTTCGACACGTTCACACTGATCTATTTGCGCAATGCGGAAGCCGATTTCGAACTCGAACTGACGATCAACTAGGGCAGGGGAGAGCCTTACGCGCTTGGCGACGGCTACGGCCACTTAGCCCTTTGCGTTGACGATCTCAAGGCAGAATACAGGCGCTTGGCGGCCGCAGGTTTCAATCCGCGAAAAATTGCCGAGTTCAACCGCGAAGGCGCGCTGCTTGCGCGGTTCTTTTTCGTGGCCGACCCCGACGGCTACCAGATCGAGGTGCTGCAGCGCCATGGACGCTACAAATAAGGCGTTGCGCGCCTCTGTAGCGGTAGACGAGCAAACGTTTGATGGTGAGAGACACTGCCTGCATTGAAAACTAGTCTTCCACCTGGTCCCCAGGTTCGCCAGCCCATACGAGTTCATACGAAGGAAATGGGTTGGCGAACCAACTGCTAACATATTGATTTCCTGTGGAAAACGATGACCCTCCGGGCCCACCAATACTTTAACCTATTGATTTTATTATATTTTATGGCCATGCCAATCTCGGTGTTTTGGACTCGAACCCTCGGATATTCGAAGCAACGAACGATACGAGAATATTTGGCCGTGGCTGGCTTGAAAATGATGGTGGCCGCTGGACGCCATCTTGCCAGGGCAGCGCTCCCTAAGTTGGCAACGTGAACTCACCGGCGAGGTGAACGGTACGGCCTTCGCGGGCCGATCTCTGAGCGGCGAGGCCCATGACGACGGCCCACCAGCCGTCCTGCAGGGTCACCTCCACCTTGCCTTGTCCGCGCACCGCCGCGACGAAGCGGGCGTGTTCGAAATAGGTCGAGCCGTTGTGATCGCCGGCCGCAAGCAGCCGCGGGTCGACCGGAAACTCCAGCAGGCGCGGCCCCGGCGGATTGCGCGGGCTGATGATGAGCTCCGGCACGGGGGTGGCGCCCAGATGCTGTGGCCAGAAGCGCCCGGGTCCCGGCACCCGACATTCGATCTTTCCGTCGCCGCCGACGGCGCAGAGCTCCTCTTGGTAGCGGCTGCCCTCGGCGAACATGCTGAGTTCCAGCATGGCGCGCGCGCCGCCGGCGAAGTCGATCAGCACATAGCCGTGGTCGAGAATATCCGGCGTCTCGCCGCAATAGCGTTCGTCGAGATGGTTGACCGCCTGTCCCGCGCTCGCCATCACGCGGACGGGATCTGATTTGAGGATCAGCCGCATCAGATCGAAGAAGTGGCAGCACTTCTCGACGAAGGTGCCACCGGTGTTGCGGTTGAAGCGGTTCCAGTCGCCGACCTTGGCCAGAAAGGGAAAGCGGTGCTCGCGAATGGTCAGCATGCGGATGCCCCCCGTGACATCGCCAGCGTGCTCGATGAAGTTGGCGACGGGGGGCATATAGCGGTATTCCATCGCTACCCAGACGAACGGAAGCCGGGCTGTCAGCGCCGCGATCCGTCTTTCATCGGCGGCGTCGGTGAACAGCGGCTTTTCCACCAGCACAGGCACTGGCCGCAGCGCTGCGATCTCCTCCAACTGGGCGAGATGACGGTGGTTGGGGCTGGCGATTAGAACACAGTCGACCGTGTCCATAGCCAGCAATTCGGCGACCGACGCCGCCGGGCGTGCATCCGGCGCCAGGGCGAGCGCGGCCGTCATCATGGCTGGGTCCGGCTCGAAGATCGCGGCGACATGCGCGTCAGGCAGCAGCGCGATGTTGCGGATGTGCTCCTGGCCCATCATGCCGCAGCCGATAATGCCGTAGCCGATCGATGATGTGGTCACGCTGCGTCTTCCTTCCAATGCTTATTTGAAACGGGTCACGTAGCGCGCCACGTCGGGATCGAACCAACTGCGGGAATACTCCACGCTGGCTCCGTCTCCAGCCCAGGCGACACGTTCGATGAAGCCGACGACCGTCCCCGGCGGCGGCCTGAAATCGGCGGGCGCCCAGTCGGGTGCCGGCGCGACGGAGACGAGATCCTCGGCGCGGACGATCGAAAAACCGAGCGCCAGCCGGTAATGGAGATAGAGCGATTCCGATAGTTCCTCGCGCTTGAGCCGCTCGGCGCGGCCGGCTTCGAGCCAGATCTCCTCTGCCGCTGCCGGCTCGCCGTCGAGCCGCCGCAGCCGGCGGATGCGATGGGCTTCCTGCGCGTTGCCGAACTCCGGCAGGCCGGCGGGTTTGGGCAGCCGTTCGACCGACAGCACCTCGGCGGTCGGCAGCCCGCCACCGCCGATGCGCTCCAGCCGGAAGAAGGCGTAGACCCCGAGCAGGTCGCCGCGCGCCCTGATATAGTTGCCTGAACCCTGTATGCGATCGAGCAGCCCTTTGTCGGTGAGGTCGGCAAGCGCGCGCCGCAACGTGCCGACTGCTATCCCAAGGTTGGCGGCCATCTCACGCTCGGGCGGAAGCCGCGCCCCGTCAGCCAGCCGTCCGACCGCGATTTCGCGGATCAGCATCTCGCTGATCTGCAGGTGCACGGGCAGGGGACCGCGCATCTGGCTCGATCGGTGGCCGGGCTCGGCCCGTGTCAGCGGCATTTCCACTTTCTCCAATCCGCCTTCTTGGCTGCATCGAAAATTGATACAGTATTGATCTACATCAAAACGGATGCTACGCAAGCCTTATTCCACCGCCAAGGCCAACGCGCTTCACGAAGGAACCGGCATGACCATCGTCCCCATCACCTCGCCGGATCTCGACGCGGCCGAAGTCTCATGGTTCGCCGCGCTGTGCTCGGACGACTACCGCCATCTCGGCGTACCGGACGGCGCGCTGCGTTCGAGTTGGGCGCATTGTTCCGAAATCGTGAAGGCATCGGAGGAACTCGGCTTCCGCAACATCCTGTGCCCGTCGTCCTATCAGGTCGGCCAGGACACGCTGAGCTTCGTTGCCGGCTGTGCGCCGCTCACGTCGAAGATCAATCTGCTCGCGGCCGTGCGCTGCGGAGAGTTGCAGCCAATCATGCTGGCGCGCACGATTGCGACGCTGGACCATATGCTGGAAGGCCGGCTGACGGTGAACGTCATCTCCTCGGATTTTCCAGGAGAGACGGCCGAGAGCGGCTACCGCTACCAGCGTTCGCGCGAAGTGGTGCAGATCCTGCGCCAGGCCTGGACCCGCGACAGCATCGATTTCGAGGGCGAGGTCTATCGGTTCAAGGGTGTGCCGACGGCTCCGGCGAAGCCCTATCAGCGGAATGGCGGTCCGTTGCTCTATTTCGGTGGCTATTCACCGGACGCCCTCGAGCTTTGCGCCGAACAGTGCGATGTCTACCTGATGTGGCCGGAAACCAGGGAAGAACTG
Source organism: Mesorhizobium montanum (assembly GCF_033977145.1). NCBI lineage: Bacteria > Pseudomonadati > Pseudomonadota > Alphaproteobacteria > Hyphomicrobiales > Phyllobacteriaceae > Mesorhizobium > Mesorhizobium montanum. The sequence goes on from NZ_JAVIJF010000020.1 coordinate 106,183, forward strand.
GCCGGGCGCATGAAGGCCGTGCATGAGCGCGCCGCGCGGCACGGGCGCACGCTCGACTATGGCCTGCGCATCCACATGATCGTGCGCGACACCGAGGCCGAGGCGAAGGAATACGCGCGAGAGCTGGTTTCGAAGCTCGACGACGAACAGGGCAAAGCGATCCGCGAGCGGGCGCTCGATGCCCGATCGCTTGGCGTGTCGCATCAGGCCAGGAACCGCGAGATCGCCGATGCGGAAGGCTATGTCGAGCCGCATCTGTGGACGGGTGTCGGCCGTGCGCGCTCGGGCTGCGGCGCGGCCCTTGTGGGCTCGGCCGATCAGATCCTGTCGGAGATCGAGGGGTATATGAAAATGGGCATCCGCGCCTTCATCTTCTCCGGCTATCCGCATCTCGACGAGGCGCGGCATTTCGGCACCAAGGTGCTGCCGCAGCTCAAGACCTGCTCCTTGCCGCATGCCTATGGCCGGGTGCCGAACCAGATGCCGGGCACACCGTTGGGAATGGGGGCGCGGCGCTGATGGAGCATGTCGTGTGCGATCCGCGCAGTCTGCGCAACGCGTTCGGGCGCTTCGCCACCGGCGTCACGGTGGTCACCACCGGCGGTGCCGACGGCCCGGTCGCGATCACCGCCAACAGCTTTTCGTCGGTGTCGCTCGACCCGCCGCTGGTGCTGTGGTCGATCGGCCGCCACTCGCGCCGGTTCGATGCTTTCGCCAACGCCGCCCACTATGCCATCCACGTGCTGGCGCAGGATCAGACCGATTTGTGCTGGCGCTTCTCGAAGTCAGGCACCGATTTCGCCGATCTCGACCTCTCCTGGAACGCACACGGCGTGCCGCTGCTGGCCCGGGCGTTGGCGCGTTTCGAATGCTGCGTCGCCGACCGTTTCGCGGCCGGCGATCACATGATCCTGCTCGGGCGCGTGCTGGAACTGGAAACGCAGGACGGATCGCCATTGCTGTTTGCCGGCGGCAAGTCCCAGGCTCACGGCGCGGTGTGATGAATATCCGCGCCGGCTCGGGCCGGTGCCGTCGATTGGCGCAACACGAGATGGCAGGCGAGTTCGACGCGGCGCGGCGGCAGCATCGAATGGGCCATGTCGTCGAGCAGCAGGCTGAGCGCGGCCGAGCCGATTTCGCGCATGGGAATGTGCATCGCCGTCAGCGGCGGATTGCAGAAGGCCGCCAGCGGCAGGTCGTCGATGCCGACGACGGAGACATCGCCGGGCACCGAATATCCGGCCTCCTGGATGCCGGCGATGGCGCCGAAGGCCAGGCTGTCGCCGGCCGTCAGCACGGCGGTGAAATCGAGGCCACGCGCGGCAACGCGCTCCTTCACCACCTCGCAGGCGAGCTCCGGCAGCCAGTCCTGCACCTCGACCACGAGATCGTCGAAGCCGGCGGCGCCGCTGGCGATCAACGCGTCGCGCCAGCCTTCATAGCGGCGCTCGATGGTGCGCCGGCCGCGCCGCATCAGGAACAGGATGCGGCGGTGGCCGAGGCCGATCAGGTGCTGCGCAGCGAGCATGGCGGCGGAGCGGTTGCAAGGCGTGACGCTGGAATGGCGCATCGACGGATCGTCGCCGTTGATGAGCACGATCGGCTTGGAGAAACCGGCTGTCAGCGTCAGGACCGCGCTGTCGTCCAGGGTCAGGAAAAGGCAGCCGGCGACGCTGTTGTCATGCTCGGATTCGCGCAGCAGGGCGATCTCGTCATCGGACGTCGAGACCGGCCGTGTCACCAATTCGACACCGAGCAGGCGGGCGCGCTCGTTGAGCCCGTCGAGCACATGGTAGGTGAACTGGCTGCGGGCACTGTCGACCATGGCCACGCTGCTTGCGGCCAGGATGACCTTGCGGCCGGCGACCGAGGCCGGAATGACGTAGTTCATCGACTTAGCCATTTCGATGATCTTGCTGCGAAGCTCATCCCTTACGCCGACCGCGCCGCTAAGGGCACGCGAGGCGGTGCTGACCGACACGCCGCAACGCGCCGCGATCTCCTCAAGTCGAACGCGACGGCTGGGTCGGCCGCTCTTTCCGTGGATCGTCATGCGCCTTCTCCAGCAAAAGTTGCATAATCCTGCAAAAAATTTTCAGATTGCGCAAGAAAAATGCCTGTGAGACAGTTTCGGCAGGGTGGAGGAAACGGGAGGAATGATGCCGCTGTCGGCCGAACGCCTGAATTCCGCGCTTGCGAGCCTCGTGGCCGGCATGACCGGCTTGCGCCATGACGGGCGGTTCGATGAACCCAATCTCGACGGGACGCCGGGCGACTATGTCAGCTTCGAGAGCTGGGAATGGCCGCAGGGCGTCGGGCTCTATGGTCTTGTCCGGCTTTGGGCGCAGACCGGCGACGACAGCCTGCTGCAGACGCTGGAAGCCTGGTACGACCGGCGCATCGCCGCCGGGCTGCCAGCGATGAACGTCAACACCACGGCACCGCTGCTGGCGTTGAGCGAGCTTTGGCGCCGACAGCGCCAGCCGCGCTTCGAGCCGGTCTTGCGCGAATGGGCTGAGCGGGTGATCACCGCCATGCCGCGGACGCCCGAGGGCGGCTTCCAGCACAATGTTTCGGACCGGGTCAACGACGATGAATTGTGGGACGACACGCTGTTCATGGTGGCGCTGTTTCTCGCATCCTACGGCCAGGCCGCCGGCCAGCGCCGCTTCGTTGAGGAGGCGGAACGGCAGTTCCTCATCCACGCCCGCTATCTCGCCGATCCGGCCTCGGGACTGTGGTTCCACGGCTGGACCTTCGCGGGCCGACATAATTTCGCCGGCGCCCTTTGGGGCAGGGGCAATGCCTGGATCACCGTCGGCATCCTCGACGTGATCGAATTTGCCGACATCACGCCGTCGGTGAAGGCCTACCTGCTCGGCGTGCTTGAGACGCAGATCAAAGCGTTGCTCAAGGTTCAGTCGGGCTCGGGCGCATGGCATACCTTGCTCGACGACCCGACCTCTTACGAGGAGATTTCGGCCACGGCCGGATTCGGCTATGGGCTGATGAAGGCCGCACGGCTGGGGATCGGCCCGCCGGAATGCCGGGCCGCCGGGCTCCGCGCCCTGGAGGCGGTGGTTGCGAACATCGACGCGGACGGCGTGGTCGCCAACGTGTCCTATGGCACGCGCATGGGCCACGACCTCCAATTCTACCGCGACATCCCGATCCAGCCGACCGGCTACGGCCAGGCGCTGGCGATCCTGTGCCTGGCCGAAGGGACGCGGCATATTCAAGCAAAGGTCCAGGCGGCATGATGCGGACAGTTTACGGCGCATCGCCGGCCGACATCGCCGGCATGGACACGGGGCGGCTGCGGGCCGAGTTCCTGGTCGACGGGCTTTTCCACCCCGGCACGATCGAATTCGTCTACACCCATATCGACCGCATGATCGTCGGCGGCGCGGTGCCGCTGGCCAATCCGCTGCTGTTCGGCAACGGCGCAGATGTCGGCACCGAGCTGTTCTTCATCGCGCGCGAGATGGGCATCGCCAATCTCGGCGGCAACGGCACCGTTACTGTCGATGGCACCCGCTTTGCCGTGGCCAACCGCGATGTCGTCTATGTCGGGCGCGGCGCCCGCGAGGTGATGCTGGAGAGCGACGATGCGGCAAGGCCGGCACATTTCTACATGAATTCGGTGCCGGCCGGCGCCGACATCCCGCATCGCCTGATCGCCAAGGGCGAAGCCAAGCCATTGGTGCTGGGCGAGGACGTACGCGCCAACAAGCGCACGCTGCGCATGTATATCCACCCCGAGGTCGCCCCATCCTGTCTCCTGCTCATGGGCATCACCGACCTGGCGCCGGGCAGCATCTGGAATACCATGCCGCCGCATCTGCACGAACGGCGCATGGAGGCCTATTGCTATTTCGATCTCGCCGCGGCCGACCGGGTCGTTCATCTGATGGGCCGGCCCGACAAGACACGCCATTTGATGGTCGCCGACGGCGACGTCGTCCTGTCGCCGGCCTGGTCGATCCATATGGGTGCCGGCACCGGCCCCTACGCTTTCGTCTGGGGGATGACCGGCGAGAACCAAGCCTACACCGATGTCGACCCGATTGCTGTGAAGGATTTGCGATGAGCGTGGCGGCGAAGACCGTTCAGACCGATTTTACGCTGCGCCGGCCGCTCGCGGCGGGACAGCCGGTCGTTCATTGGCGGCTCGGGCCTATCGCCGAGCAGCGCTACGACGTGGCCGACCAACCGATGAAGGGGGAGATGGATCCCTTCTTCTTCCTGACCAAGCACAAGAATTTCATTCCGCATGAATATCCGTGCCGCACGCAGTTCGCAGCCGAACGCCGCGGCAAGCGGCCTCAGGTCGGCGCCGAATTCAGCTCCGGGCGCATCTGGCTGCCTTTCGCTTCGCCGCGTGTTGACCTGTCGGGCTTCTGGTTCCGGCCGACGGTGCTTGGAACCTGGGCCGAGACGATCATCGACGCTGCCTCGGCCGGCGAGGCGCTGCTGCGGCTGCGCACATGCGGTGGCGCCATACTCTTCGTCAACGGCGGGGAAGCCGGCTGGATGGCGCCCTACGGCCGCAATCTGGAAAGCGCCGAGGACTTCCGGGTCGCTCTCAGCGCCGGCCGCAACGATATCCGCATCTGGTTCGACGATCTCGCCGAGCGTGACGCCCGCTACTATTTCCAGCTCGACTATCTGTCGGGCCCGGCCGCTGCGGTCGCCTTGCCGATCGAGGTCGAGGGTGCGGTCGCCGATGCGATGGAGGCGGCGCTCGACGACATGCGTTTCGAGCGTCCTGCCTATGATGGCGGCGAGGTGGCGCTGGTCACCGGCGTGGCGCTGCCGCGCGATGCCCAGGTCGCGGTCGAGATTGAGGGCGATTTCATGTCGATCGAGGCGCCGGTGCGCTTTGCCTTCGAATTGTCCGCCGGCCAACCGCGGCTGCCGATCGCCGACACCGAGCAACTGCCCTCCGATTTTCGTCATTTCAAGGTGACGCTGACGATTGGTGGCCATGCCGCATCGCGCGTCTTCGGCGTCGAGATCTGTCACGCGCGACGACAGGGCGGCGCGCCGGAAACGCTTGCGGCGCGCATCGACGAGGCGCTGAGCGAAGTCGCCGGTCATGCCGAGGCCGACACGGTGCGCGCGCTGGCGCGGCTGGCGAAAGGGCAGGAGGGTGCCGAGACCGACGCCATGATCTCCGGCGTGCTGCCGGCGATCGAGGACTGTCACGACTGCGCCGACTTCATCCTGGTGCCGCTGCTGTGGTGCCGCAGGGCCTATGGCGATCGGCTGGACGCCAGCCTGCGCGGGCGCGTCGACAAGGCGATCCTCGGCTATCGCTACTGGATGGACGAGCCCGGCAACGACGTGCAGTGGTACTTTTCCGAGAACCACGCGCTGCTCTTCCACACCGCGGCCTATCTCGCCGGTGGGCTTCTTCCCGAAGCTCGCTTCGTGCGCTCGGGTCGCTCCGGCCGCGAGCAGTCCGCGGTAGGTGCTGCGCGGGTGCGGGCCTGGCTCGACCATTTCGAGACCTGGGAAATGGCCGAGTTCAATTCGGCGCCCTACTTTCCGATCGACCTCAAGGGCCTGTGTGCGCTTTACGCGCTGGCCCCGGACAAGGACATTGCCGATCGTGCCGGAAAAGCTGTCATCCGCCTACTGGAGATCGTCGCCCGCTCGGCCCATCACGGCATGCTGACCGGTGCTCAGGGCCGCTCCTACGAGCACACGCTGCGCGCCGCGCGCTCGCTGGAGTTGTCGGGCATCTGCCGCATGGTCTGGGGCAAGGGCAATTACGGCATGCGCTTCCATGCGCTGCCGCAGCTTGCGTTGTGCCTGCGCGACCACGGCCTGAGCATTCCCGCCGAGCTTGCACCCATTGCCTCGGTTGCTGACGATACGGCGTGGGAGTGGAGTTTCGCGCAAGGACAGGACCGCTTCGCGCGGCTCTATCACCACAAGACGCGCGGCCATGCCATGGGCAGCGCCGCCGGCTATCGCTGGAACCAGTGGGGATACCAAGAAACGGTCCTTCACGCCCGGCTGGGCGGGAACGCGGATGCGCAAATCTGGATCAACCATCCGGGCGAAGTCTTGCAGTCCGGCTATGGCAGGCCGTCCTACTGGGGCGGCTCCGGCACCTTGCCCAGGGTCCACCAATACCGCGATCTCGCCGTCGTCAGCTTCTCCTGTTCGGACGAACAGCCTGATTTCACCCATGCCTGGTTTCCGGCCGGTGTCTTCGACACGGTCCGCATCGACGGTCAGTCGGCGCTGGCGCAGGCCGGCGACGCTTTCGCGATGCTCATGACGGATGTGCCGCTGTCCCAGGTTACCAGCGGCCCGACCGCCGGCAATGAATTGCGTGCGGCCGGGCGCAAGGCGACGTGGATCGTCCGTCTCGGCGACCGGAACACAGATCTGCCGACGCTCGAAAGCTGGAGCGATGCCTTCGCCGGCCTGTCGTTGCATTCGGGTGCCGATGGCCAGTTCACCGTCGAGGATCCGGAATATGGCACTGTCCGTTTCCTCGCCGACGCAACGATAGTGGCCGAGGGACGGACACTCGATCCGGCCAGTTGGACCGTGCGCGGCGAGGCGACACGCATGAAACGCAGGGAATAGGGAGGATCAGGCCGCGCCCTCATGAGGAGAGGGCGGGGCGGCTTGAATTGATAGGGGCTGAGCCCCGACAAAGGAGGAGACGTAGCATGATCAGGACCCGCACCTTGCTGGCCGCGATATCGGTCAGCCTGCTCGCATCGACCAGCGCGTTTGCCGGCGATGTGCGCATCATGTGGTATTCGGACGGCGTCGAAGGTGACGTCATCCAGGACCTTCTGAACCGCTTCATGAAGGACAATCCCGACATTCACGTCACGCTGGACAATGTCGCCTACAAGGTGATCCAGGAGCAGCTGCCGATCCAGCTCGAAGCCGGCCAGGGCCCGGACATCGCCCGCGTCACCAACATCAAGGAGCTTGCCCAGCACTGGCTCGATCTCAGGCCGCTGGTTGCCGACCCGAAATACTGGGACGATAATTTCGGCGACACGCTGGACTGGATGCGCCCCGACGGCTCCAAAGCCATCACCGGCTTCATGACGCAGCTGACGCTGACCGGCGGCTTTGCCAACAAGACGCTGTTCGAACAGGCCGGCGTGGCGCTGCCCGGCGACAAGGCGACGTGGGACGACTGGATCAATGCCGCCGCCGAGGTGGCGAAGAGCCAGCAGCTACCGGCGGCGTTTGCGATCGACCGCTCCGGCCACCGCATTTCGGGCGCCAATGTCTCCTACGGCGCCAATTATATCGGAGCCGACGGCAAGCCGGCGAAAGTGGACGACGGCACCAAGGCGTTCGTCACCAAGCTCGTCGACTGGACCGCCGAGGGCCTGATGCTGAAGGATACCTGGGTGTCGGCGGCGGGATCGACCTACCGCGCGGCGACCGACGATTTCATCAACGCGCAGATCCCGTTCTATTATTCGGGCAGCTGGCAGGTCGCCAATCTGTCGACCAAGATCGGCGACAGTTTCGACTGGGTGGCAACCGGTTCGCCCTGCGGCACGGCCGGCTGTTCGGGCGTGAAAGGCGGCGCGGCACTTGTCGCCATCAAATACACCAAGAACCCCAAGGATGTCGCCAAGGTCATGGACTACCTGGCCAGCGAAGCCATCGTGAAGGAGTTCAGCGAACGCACGCTGTTCCTGCCGGCGCACAAGGGCGTTGTCGCGAAAGGCGGGCTGAAGTGGGGTTCGGCCGACAAGAATGTCGGCCCGGCGCTCGACAGGTTTGTCAAGGCGGCGGGTGAGACCTTGCCCGCAGCCGACGCGCTGCCGCCGTGGAAATGGGCCAACGCCTACTACGCCGCACTGGTGACCCGCGTCAGCCAGGTGATGGCCGGCGAACTCACCCTCGACGAGGCCTGGGGCAAGATCGACCAGGACATCGCCGACAAGGTCGCCGAGGGCAAATGAGCGCCGCTGCGACCCTCAAGGCATGGGTTGGCGCCGCGCTTGCGGCGCCGGTCGTCTGGCTTGCATCTGCCGTCAACGTGCCGCTCAAATCCTGGCAGCGCGCGACGGGTACCGGCGGCATGGCCGCCTTCTTCCTTGCCCCGAACATGGCGATCTTCGGCATCTTCGTGCTGGTGCCGCTGGTCATCAACTTCTTCTATTCGGCCACGTCAGGCACTGCCTACTTCCTGCAGGACCGCAGCTATGTCGGACTTGAGCAATATCAGCGCCTGCTCGATTGCAGCAATTATCTGGATACCGCCACGTGCCGCGAGGATTTGTTCTGGAAAGCCGTGCACAATACCGGCCTGTTCGTCGTCGTGCAGGTGGCACTGATGACGGTCGTGTCTGTTGTCACGGCGCTGATCCTCAACCGCGAGATCGCGGGGCGCTCGTTCTGGCGCGCGGTGTTCTTCTTTCCGGTGCTGCTGTCGCCCGTCGTCACCGGCCTGATCTGGCGCTGGATCCTGCAACGCCAGGGGCTGCTGAACCTGATCGTCCATGACATGGGAGGCGAGCCGTACAACTGGCTGACCGATCGTTTCTGGGCCTTCACCGCCGCCGTCAGCGTTTCGGTCTGGGCCCATATGGGCTTCTACACGCTCATCCTGCTTGCCGGGCTGCAGGCGATCCCGCGCGACCTTTACGAGGCGGCCGAGATGGACGGCACCAGGCCGGCGCGGGTGTTCTGGCGCATCACGCTGCCGCTCCTGATGCCGAACCTGCTCGTCGTCATCGTACTGGCCCTGATCCGCGCCGTACAGATCTTCGACGAAGTCTATGTACTGACGGGAGGCGGACCAGGAACCTCCAACCTCTATCTCACCCAGTACATCTACGAGATCGGCTTCGCCTCGCTGCTGCGCAATCCGGGGCTGGCTTCGGCGGCTTCCATCCTGATGGGGCTGGTGCTGGTCGTGCTTACCTTGCTGCAGCTGCAGGTCGGACGCCGCGGCGAACGCAAAGGGGCGCGGCAATGACCGGTGTTGCGACATTCCTGACCCGCCGGCGCGGCGGCCGTGGCTGGCATTGGACGGATGTCGTGAGCTGGCTGTGGCTCATCGGCGGTCTCGTCATCATGTTCGGCCCGGCCGTATGGCTGGTCGGCTCGTCGTTCAAGACGCCGGCGCAGCTTGCCGAGTTCCCGCCGACCATCCTGCCCTATGTCGGCCAGCAGACAAGCGTCGAAGGTCACGACAAGCCGCTGACCCTCTACAGAGTGAAGCTGCCGGACGGTTCGACCAAGATCATGGCCGAGATACGCCGCATCGGCATCGTGGCGCAGATGGTCGATCCGAAGGCGCCGAAGGACATCGTCAAGATCAACATCGCCGACCGCCAGCCGGTGCGCGAAATCGGCTTCGAGACGGGGAACTACACCGAGCCCTTCGTCCATTTTGACTTCCTGCGCTATCTCCGCAATTCGGTCTTCGTGACCGCGATGGCGACGCTGATCACGCTGCTCACCAATTCGATGGCGGCGTTTGCCCTGTCGAAATACAAGTTTCGTGGCCGCGATTTCACCATGCTCCTGATCGTAGGCACACTGATGGTGCCGCTGTCGGTCATCCTTGTGCCGCTCTATTCGGTGGTCAGCGCCGTCGGCCTGCTCGATTCGCTGTGGGGCGTGATCCTGCCGACCGTGGCGACGCCGACCGGCGTGTTCCTGCTGCGCCAATACATGCTGACTATTCCGGACGAACTGCTCGACGCGGCGCGCATGGATAATGCATCGGAATGGCAGATCTACTGGCGTATCGTGCTGCCGCTTGCCGCACCGGCGCTCGCGGTGCTCGCGATCTTCTCTGTCGTCTGGCGCTGGAACGACTTCCTTTGGCCGCTGGTGGTGCTGTCGCGCAAGGAGCTCTACACGCTCCAGGTCGGGCTCAATACCTATGCCGGCCAGCTCAACGTGCAGTGGCACTTTATACTGGCGATGACAGTGGTGACGATGATCCCTGTGGTTCTCGTCTTCGTCTTCCTGCAGCGTTACATCACCTCCGGCATTGCCGGCACCGGGCTGAAATGAGGGCGCCATGGGACGGATAACGCTTACCAGCATCGATCGCGCTTACGGCAAGATGAAGATCCTGCACGACATCAATCTCGACGTCGCCGACGGCGAGATGCTGGTGCTTGTCGGCCCGTCGGGCTGCGGCAAGTCCACGCTGTTGCGGCTGATCGCCGGGCTCGATCGTCCGACCGGCGGCAGGATCGAGATCGACGGCGTCGATGCCACCGACGTTTCGGCCGCGCAGCGTGGTCTGGCCATGGTGTTCCAGTCTTACGCGCTCTACCCGCATATGAGCGTGCGCCAGAATCTCGCCTTCGGGCTCGAAAACATCCGCATGGCGAAGGCCGAGATCGATGCGCGCATCGCGGAAGCGGCGCGCATGCTGGAGATTGCGCCCTATCTCGACCGCCGGCCCGGGCAGCTTTCCGGCGGGCAGAAGCAGCGTGTGGCGATCGGCCGTGCGGTGGTTCGCAATCCGACCGCCTTCCTGCTCGATGAACCGCTGTCCAATCTCGACGCCGAACTGCGCATCTCGACACGCGCTGAGTTGGCCGCCCTGCACAAGCGACTGGCAACCACGATGATCTATGTCACCCATGACCAGGTCGAGGCGATGACGCTGGCCGACCGCATCGTGGTGATGCGCTCGGGGCGGATCGAGCAGATCGGCCGGCCGCTCGATCTCTACAATGCGCCGGCAAACCTGTTCGTCGCCGGCTTCATCGGCGCGCCGCGTATGAACCTCTTGCCCGTGAAGGTGCTTTCCGTCGCCGTGAATGAAGTCGCGGTCGAAGGCCCGGGCGGACTGAGCGCCGTGATCGCTGCCAATAGCGCCGCCCTGAAGCCGGGAGACGAAGCTACGCTCGGTATCCGCCCGCACGACGTCGATCTTTCGGCAGGCGGTCCCGGCAGCGTCGAGGCGCGTGTCACGCTGGTCGAGGCTCTAGGTCCCGAGACGGTCGTTCACGCCACCATCGCCGGCGATGAGAAGATGGTCGCGGTGCTTAACCAGCAGGGCATCGGCGCCGGCGGCAAGCAGATCAGCCTGCGGCTCAATCCAGAGCGGATGCATCTGTTCGATACGGCAGGCCTGCGCGTGTCCATAATCTAATAATCCGGCAACAGGTAAGGTTGAAAAACGAGTCACGGCGGCTCGCATGGCTGGCGTGTCGACATGGCGATCACAGTCAATCTGTTCCTGCGACGCCGGGCTGGTGCATCTGTTTTCGCTGCTGGCGCCAAAGACCCCAATTGCTCCTGGCGATCGAACCCTTCAGGACGAAATTGGCCTTGGTCGCGGCCCTCGCGCCAGCCGGTCGCGGGATGATACGGAACAATGCGGGAATCCTGAAGACTCGGACCCACGAAAAAATCAATGAAATCAATGATCCTAACACGTCCTCCGGGCTCACCATTATCGTTATTTATCAATTACTTAGCGCCTATTTCTTTCTTCGGTTAGCCAGATCCCGGTGGCGAACCTCCGCGCATCGCTTTGATCTTGTTGACTTATGGTGGGCCACTGTGGCCCGGTCGAAGTAGGAGGATCGCTGCGGGCGATGCTGGGTGCGATCAACGCATTGCGCCTGTTGCGACGCGAAGTTGAAGCACGGCAAATTAGTTCGATGCGCAAGCGATGAGTCATCTGCTGCGCGGCCGCTAAGACGAAGCCTGTCGCAGCGCCTACAAGTCCGCTCATGCCAACCCCGCGCACAGCATCTCTTATGTGCAGTTGGCCGCCGCCTCGTCCAAGCTCGGCCGGCCGGAGGAAGCAAGGGCGGCCGCCGCGCGGGTTCGCGAGCTGCACCCAACGTTCCGCTACGACCGGCGGTTCGCGGCCGTCGATCGCGACCCGCGCTCGCGCACTGCGTCGGTGACGCACTAAGTGCCGCCGGCTTGCCGGACTAACGGCATAAGTCCTGTTCGCCCGCAAATTGACCGGCTTACGCAGCCTGTTTTGCCATCGTCCGTATGACAATCAGATTCTTGGTGGTGGCCGGGAGGGGGCGAGCGCAAGGTTAAAGGTCATCGGCAGGTGCGGATGCTTGTTGATGATCGAAGCCGTTGTATTCTGGTCGGCTGGCAAGATGACGACCATTCGCGCCTGGCGCTTGGGGAAGAGCGGCCTTCCGGCTACCAAGAAGACGAGGGCGAGACCGCAAACTGCCAAGATTGCGGCGAAGGTATTTGCAATCATCTCACCAGGTTGCATCGCACCTCTCTCACAAATGAACCCTGCTGCTTGGGTGAACGCAGGCTTCTCATGATACCTTTGAGCAAGGGATTTTATTCCGCGGTCACGATGCCCGTGAGGTCCGCGTGCCCTCCAACGAAGAATTCCGCTGTCGCCATGGAATAGTTTCCGGCTGACCTCGGTAAATGATGCAAGGAGGGTGAGCACGAAGACGTGAGCTTCGAGGGCCACGTCCGGCACAGGGAGCGGCGCAAGCAACAGAGGATGCATGGCTCTCAGTTCTTGCGGTCGGGAGGAATACGCTCCCATCCGGCCCAGCGGTTGCCTGTCCCTGTCCCTGACCGCTGGGCCACTTCTCTGATCGCATCGGCGCGAAAGGGTTGGGCTGGGGTGGCTGAAGGAGTAGAAGCAGCTTTGGTGATATGAAAACGAAGTTGGACGTCATACCGCACCTGGAGGATCTTTGGCGTTACGGTCGCGTCCTGACCGGCAACGATTCCGAGGCGGATGATTTGGTTCAGGAGGCGCTCGTGCGCGCCCTGTCAATGGCTCACAGTTACGATAGCTCTCGTCCATTGCTGCCCTGGCTCATCACTGTCGTTCGCAACACGTTTCTCACACACGCCAGCCGGGCCCATTCCGACAGGCAGCGCCTGGCGTCATTCAAAGATATGTCCGAGTCAGCCTTGCCGCCTTCGCAGGAGCATTCGGCTGAACTCTCGAATGTAGGGCTGGCTCTTGCACGAATGCCGACCGATCAAGCCGAAATACTCCATCTGGTCGGCGTGCTGGGCTTTACCTATTCCGAAGCGGCCGAGCTACTGGGAGTGCCGACAGGGACGGTGATGTCCCGCTTGAGCCGAGCTCGCGCCGCCTTGAAGCGCATTATGGAAAATACGGACGATGGGGCTTCCCGTCATTTGAAGGTCGTGGGAGGGCGCGATGTTGCCCACTGATAGCATTTCCGAAGAGGATATCGGCCGCCTGCTGGACGGTGAGCTGTCTCCGTCGCAGAGGTCCGACCTGCAAGCCCGGCTTGCAAGGGAACCGGAGTTGGCCGCAGAGGTATTTGCTCATGCACAGCGCATGGAGGTGTTGCGTGACTCCCAGCCCCGGCGTCTGTTTCCACCCGGCCCGAGCGTGGAGAAGGCGAAGCGACTGGAAGGAGCGTTTCGCCGCAGGAAAGTGCTTGCCCTGCTCCGGCTTCAGGTCGCCGCGGTCGCGCTGGTTGCGGTCGGGTGGTCGGCCAACTCGTTGACCGTCCCGCTCCGCCAGGGGGGCAAGACGGCTGATGAAACCTTTATCTTGGCTGCGCGAGATGCGTTGCGCGTCGCGCAGCTCAATGCTGGCCCGGAGAGGGGGACGGAACCAAAACAGGACAAGATCGAACGTCTGGTTGGCGCCGTCAACGTCAGCATGCCGACCCTTCCGTCGGTTTGGGTGGTCAAGGACGTCCAGGTGCAGCCCTGGAACGGAAAACAAAGCCTGCTTGTGACAGCCGACACGCCAAGCGTTGGTCGCATCACGCTCGTTGCCGCTCCGATGAACGGCGAGGACGCAGTCCCCCCGACCCCGGCCACTGACGGTCGGGTGCCTACAGTCTACTGGCAATCGGGAGGTACGGCCTACGCGTTGATGGGCTCGGCAGCGCCGGACCGGCTCGAAGTGGAAGCAAAGCAAATTGAAGTCGCCACGCGGAGGAACGTTGCTCCCAAGATAAGAGGTTGATCACCGCCCAAGGTTACGAACCGCGTTCCCATATCCACGGTCCGCCGCGGCGCTGCCTACCGTTTTCCGTCCGGCGTGTCGCTTTCGATGAGGCCTCAAAGAGACCTTTGCGATGAACGTTTTGTCGTTTGAAAGAAGATACTATCCCTCTAAATGTCCGATCTGTGCTGGAACGGCTTTGGAGGCCGAAATCACGCTCCGCAAGGTTGAGTTTCAGTGTGCGTCTTGCGGTGCCTTTGAAATCACCTCGGCGGCGCGCACCGCCATGAAGGGGCTCTCCCAGGAGAGTCGCGGGGTGTGGCTGGCGCAGGCGCGGCAGCAGCATTCGACGATCCCGCTGGTCGCCTGTGCAAATGAGACGACGTCGCAGGGCGCGTCTGGAGACTCGGTGTCATGACAGTCAGGAAGTGCGGCCGCGCGGGCACTTCCTCGCGGCCCGGCATCAGGCTGGGGTGATGCCGGGCCGTTACGTCGAAGTGCTTGCGTTCTTCTTCAACCACCGAGAGGTAAGTTGTTTTGAATAAGACCAATGCGATGCGCAGATTGAAAGATTATGAAGAAGTTGGCTTGATCGGGTATCCTTGCGATGGGGAATACATCGCGGTGGTGGGTAACAACAAACGTCAAGGTTGGCTGCTCGGAGGTGAGTTGTGCGGCTTGAATGGAGCAGCCGTTGCTGAACAGGCCGCTGCATTGCCGAGATACTATCCGCAAGGCTGCTGCCTCGTCCTGGCCACGATAAGGGACGACTGGGTCATCACAATCCGGGACTACGACGTCGCGCAGGCGAACGATCAGCCCGAGCTGCCGTCATGACCGCCAGACCGGGCGACCAAGATACGAATGCTCTAAAACTACTTCACAAACTCAGCCTATGGCCACAGGTAATCTCATCTCGCTCTAAATCCTGGACAGTGATGGAGTGCGCCCCTAGCCTTTCGACTTAGAAACATTGTCGGTTCGAATGCGAGATCTTTTGTTCAATCTCGCAGATCGACTGCTTCGGGGGTATCACAAGCAGCACACTGAGAATAGCGGCGACGCAGAGTGCGACGCCGACCACACCTACTATCTTTTCATACTTGTTCTTGTCGCCGTGTTTGTTCTGCTCGAATGCCAGGCGTGCGAACAGATAGCCGACATAGGCAACCGTCGCGATCGTGATGGCCCCCAACGTCGCCATTCAGACCCAACGAAAAGCGCGCCTGAGTTCCTTCACCGCGTCTTTCTCATACCAGCGCCCGTGAGCGATGACGATGCGTTCGGGCGCCCAGACAATCATCTGCCGAACCGCCTTTCGCAGAGCCTGACCGGAGCGGAAGAAACTCAGTTGCATATCGATCGGAGCCTTGCCGTCGGGATCGGCGGCGCCAGAGAAGCGCACGAGCATACGGAAGAACCAGCCGTGGATGCGCTTCAGCTCGAAATTCTCAATGAGGTCCGTCAGGATCAGTGTCTTCGACAGGCGATGGAAGAACACGGCCTCCGTCAGCACGTCGCCCTTGACCACAAGAAGATCGATTTCATCCGGCCAAGGTGACTGTCGGTCCATCAACAGTTGGTCGACCTGGACCGGCCTTTTGGCCCGCTTATCGAGGCCAGGAATCGCGAGGACCGGCACACCCGGCAATTGGACCTTCCAGTCCGGTATCCACCAATAATGCAGTGAATTCGGCGCGACGAGGAAACGGATGGGCCCCAATGCCTCGAGAGCAGAGCGAAGCTCGAGCGAGTATCCCACCGGCGAATGGAGGATCAGATCCCCATTGCTCAGTCTGATCACCGTCATCCGGGTGGTAAACGGCAGTTTAAGCCCGATCCAGGCGAAGGTGATTTCCGGCCCATCGACAATCCACACGTCAGGGGCGACCGGCTTGAGGACGTTGAGCGGCGCGTAGGGCTCCAGCCTCGGCTCCAGACTACGGTCGCTGGTCATGGCGTCACCGGCCCAGATGCCTCAGGCACCTCAGGGATTCCGCCAGCAGCGGCTCCTGCCGCAGCATTTCCCGCATGTGGTCGGCAGCAAGCAGCTCAAGCAGGCGGCTGCCTTCAGCGGTCATAGTGACGAGGACGCTACGACGATCGTCAGGAGACTGCCGGCGTTCGACCAGGCCAGCGTTCACCAGGCGATCCACCAGTTGCACCGCTCCATTCGGCTGCAGGAGCATTTCCCCGGCGAGATCCCGGATCATGATCGCCCCGGTCGGATGCACCTTGATCACAAGCATTGCCTGATATTGCTGGGAGGTGATGCCGGCAGCAGTCAGCTTGGCTTCGCTGAAGGCGAGAAACCGCCGCATCGCCCCGCGAAATCCCGCCAGTCCTTCATAGACGCTATCGTCAAGCGGCGCGGCAACAGCCGGATCGATGGCCTCGACGCGACGGCGTGCCGCACGGTTTTCACGCGCTAAGTCGCCAAGTGCCGATCGTTCGGGATCCGCCACTCTTCTCAATCCTGTTATTTTATGTCATGCCATGACATATTCGATTGCTGCCCAAAAGGCCAGCGGATTTGGCTGGCGTTCGTCCGCTGCAGCCCCATGGCAAGGAACGATATGCCTGCGTTGAATAGGTCAGAAAGTCCGGCAGTGAAGCTTGGGGATACCTCGTCTATCGAAACATTGCCGGTCGATGAGGAAAGCCATCGGCTGAGCCTGCTTGCCCTCTCGCTTCTGGCGCTGGGGCTCGGTATCGTCACCGGACTGGGCGCGGTGGTCTTTCGCGACCTGATCGGGCTGCTGCACAATTTGTTCTTCAACGGCACGTTCGTCGTCGCCTACGACGCCAACATCTTCACCGCGCCGAGCCGGTGGGGTCCGTTCGTTATCCTCGCCCCTGTTGTCGGCGCGGTCATTGTCACCTTTCTCGTGTCCAACTTCGCGCCGGAGGCCAAGGGCCATGGCGTGCCCGAAGTAATGGATGCCATCTACTACAAGGAAGGGAAAATCCGGCCGATCGTGGCGCTGGTAAAATCGTTGGCCTCAGCCGTCGCTATCGGCTCGGGGTCCTCGGTGGGGCGCGAGGGGCCTATCATCCAGATCGGCTCGGCGCTTGGCTCGACGCTCGGACAGATCATCAGCATGCCGATCGGTCAGCGGATCGCCATGGTCGCTTCCGGTGCCGGCGCTGGCATTGCAGCCACTTTCAACACGCCGATCGGCGGCGTGATGTTCGCCATCGAACTGATGATGCCGGAAGTGAGCGTCAACACCTTCCTGCCGGTGGCGATCGCGACCGGCACGGCGACCTTTGTTGGGCGCTGGTTCTTCGGCCAGCAACCGGCTTTTCTTGTGCCTCCGCTACAGGCGCTGCCTGCCGATGCCAACGCAATCATGCTGCTGGTCCTTTATGCCGCCCTGGGTGGCCTGATGGGTGTAGCGGCAGCCGGTTTCATCCGCGGCCTGCACCTGGCCGAAGACTGGTTCGATAAGATCCCTGGCCGCTATACACGCCATGTGATCGGTATGCTGGCGCTCGGTGTGCTGATGTACGTCCTCTTCGTCACGCTCGGCCAGTACTACGTGGACGGCGTCGGCTATGCCACGATCGAAAGCATCCTGACCGGCCACACATCCATCGTCTGGCTGCTGGTCTTGCTTTTCATCTGCAAAGTGGTGGCCACATCTGTCAGCCTTGGCGGGGGTTCGTCCGGCGGCATCTTCTCTCCTTCGTTGTTTATGGGCGCTACGCTCGGCGGTGGGTTCGCGGCGCTGCTGCAGGCAATCGGTGTTCCCGTCCCAGTCAGCATTCCGGCCTTCGCCATGGTCGGTATGGGCGCCATGGTCGGCGGCGGCACGGGCGCTGTGATGACCGCCGTCACCATGACCTTCGAGATGACGCGCGAATACGACATTGTCATGCCGATGATCCTTGCGGTCGCGACCAGCGTCGGTGTGCGGCGGTTGTTGTCGCGCGAGAACATTTACACGCTCAAGCTGGTGCGCCGTGGCCGCGCCATCCCCAAGGCGCTGCATGCCAACATGTTCCTGGTGCGCCATGCCCACGAGGTCATGGATGCCGACATCATGGTTCTCCCGACCGAGCAGGACTTCGATGACTTCCTGCGCGAGCACGAAGAGGAGGGCCGCCTTCGCCACGTGGTGGTCACCAAGGGTGACCAGATCTATGGCGTCCTGCGCGTCAATACAGGTCTGCGGCGCGGTCTGGAAGGCGCCCGCACCGGCGTGACCCTCGGCGACATCGCCAGCCGGGACTTCACCGTGGTGGGCGGAGACACCGTCGCCTCCGATGTCATAGAGCGAATATGGCGCAGGAATGCCTTCATGGCGGTGGTCGTGAGCGGACGCGGCATCCCGCGGGCCTCCGATGTCGTCGGCGTCATTACACGCGAACATGTCGCCAATTCGGTGGCCGAGGGCATCCGGATCTATCCGCGATAGCAGTCGGCCCGAGCTGTGGCGTCGGCCTGGGGAAAATCGGCCGAAAGCTTCCTCTTCAAGCGACAACACCGTCGAGCGCGGCTCTCTGGGGCCGGTCGAAGATCGGCAGTCGAGGTCCGGCCCTTCCACTTGAGAACTGTCTTCTGATTGATCCCGTAGCGCTTGGCCAGAGCCCTCAGGCTCTCTTGACTATTTGTATTGCTCGACGGGTTGCCTCTGTCGTCGTGGCGCGGCCGCGCAGAACTTGTCCCATAGTGCATCCTTCCATTCAGCGGAAAAGATCGCACCATTAAAGCCAGGGATCAAACACCTAGGCGACAACTGACATCCTCATGCCCTAATTTCTTGCCGCTGGAACGAGACGTAGGCGACGGTGAACAGCAACAGAAGCGTCGCGATCAAGCCGGCGAGTTGCGGCCAGATCAGTGCCACGCTCAGAGAGAAGGGCAGGGGCGCTCCCATCAGCGCCCCGCTCAGCTGGCTAGTCAACAGCAGGCCGAGCGAGCGCGTTGCCGGATTGAGCAAGGCAAGGGTGGCCTCGCCGTAGAGTGTGTTGGGCGAGATGCGGGCGATGGCCTGCTGGATTTCGATCTGATGAACCGCGGTCATCGGATCGAGAGGGTCGATCGGGGCAACAGCGCCTGCGATCAGCGGCGCCAGCATCGGCCAGAATACCGTGAACAGCAGCCATGCGGTGAGCGCGCACAGGGCCGATGTCGCCGGCGATTTGACGACCGTAGAGAAGGCCATTGCGACCGCCAGCCAGACGCCGGCATAGACGAAAGAGGCAAACAGGAAGGCAAGGCCACGTGCGATCTCCTCGCCGCTGGGCGGCAGTCCGAGCAGCAGTATGCCAAGACCTGTGACCAGCAACCACAGAGCCAGCAGGCAGATAGCGATGACCAGCAACCCGCCCAGGAATTTGCCGGTGAGAAGCGCGTCGCGGTAGATCGGCTGCGACAGGATGCGCGACAGCGTGCGGCGGCTGTATTCACCGTTGATGGCGTCGAAACCCAGCGCGATCGCCACCAGGGGAATCAGGAAGCCGAGGAAGAAGACGAAGGACGGCAGCGGCTGCTGCGCGGTGGTGAACAGGCGCAGGAACAGGAACTGGTCCTCGCCGATGGTGGCCTTGATCTGGCCGATGGCGGCATAGACAGACCCGACTGCCGTGAGCAGCACCAGCAGCATCACCAGCTGGATGCGGATGCTGTTCATATGATCGGCAGCTTCCTTGAGTGCAATTGTCGACAAGCCGGCGAACGGCGATCCTTCACGCCGCGACGTCATGGTTCTCTCCTTCGAAAAAGCGGACATAGACTTCGTCGAGAGTGGCCCGGCGAATGGTCATGGAATGAAGCGCTCCGCCGGCGTCAACGATGCGACGGGCAATGTCGGCCCTGACGTCCGCGTCGGCGTCGACACGCCAGCGTCCCTCCTTCAAGGGCGCCAAGCCAGATATGTGGGGGGCCCCGGCCAGTACTTTGACCAGATCGGCGTTCTCTGCCTCGAGCTCGACCATATGCGTGCCGCCAAGGACCTCCGAGGTGAGGCCCTCGACCTTGCCGATGAGGCCGATGCGACCGTTTCGGAAAAGTGCGACACGGCTGCAAATCGTCTGCATCATCGCGAGCAGATGCGAGGACAGCACGAACGTCACAGCCTCGGCGGCCAGTTCCCGGATCAAGCCCAGCAGTTCCTGCGTCGATTGCGGGTCGAGGCCCGACGTCGGTTCGTCGAGGATGGCGATTTCGGCCTGCTTGACCAGCACTTCGGCAAGCCCGAGCCGCTGGCGCATGCCGTGCGAGAAGGTGGCAACTCGACGATGGGCAACCTCGGCCAGGCGCACTCGCTCCAATGCGCCCGCAATGCGCTTGTCCGCCTCCGCCGAGACCAGGCCTGCCAGCCTTGCCGTATAGGCGAGATTTTCCCATGCGGTCAGGTGGTCATAGAAGCCAATCTGGTCCGGCAGGTAACCGACCCGGCGTTTGACCGCCAGCGGCTGACGCAGGGGATCGAGCCCCAGAACGCGGATCGAACCGGCAGTCGGCTCAGTGAGCCCGAGCAGCAGCAGGATCGTTGTGGTCTTCCCCGAACCATTCGGGCCGAGCAGGCCGAAGACCTCGCCCTTCTCCACAGCGAGATCGATGCCGTCAACCGCCGGAAACCGACCGTAACGCTTGACGAGGCCGCGCGCTTCTATAACCGGGCTCATCGGCGACCATACCGCGTTACGGCGAAGGCGAGCATCAGCGCGGAAGCCCCGATGACGCCGAGGCCGGTCATGCCCCACAGCGTGGAAGTCCTTACCGTCACCCGGAAATTGGCGCTATCGGATGCGCCCTCGCCATTGGCGCGGACCGAGACCATATAGTCGCCGGCGATGGCTTGCGTCGAAGGCGTCATCGACACGCCGACATCGGATGTCCCGCCGGGTGCAATCTCATCCACCTTCTCTGGATTGAAAGTGACCTTCCAGCCGGATGGCGGGCTTGCCGAAAGCTTCAGGTCGCGGGCCGGAGCCGACCCGCTGTTGGACAGCGTGAACGTGAAGGTTCGCTCCTGGCCCGCGGTAGCATCTCCCGAGAGCCGCCCCTGCGGGCCTGAAAGGGAGACGGATGGCCTGCCGGTGATGTCGAGCAGCAGTCTGGTGTCGGCGCTGGCGTTGCCGCCACTGGCAGCGACCGCAACCGGATACTGGCCGGCCTGCGCGCTGTCCGGTGGCTGGACGCTGACGGAGAGTGTTTTGGATTCTCCTGCCTTCAGCGGCAGGCTGGTCAGTTCCTGCGAGCCGTAACCCTGCTTGAAGGTCACCTGGAAGCCGGGCGGCGCCTTCGAAAGAAGGTTGACGGTCGAATCTTCCTGGCCCTCGTTCTTGATGTCGACCTGGAAGTCAAAGGCCGATTTGGCGGTGCCGCGAAGCGCGGGAAGCTTGGGTTCCAGAGTCAGCTTCGCCGGCTCGGTCTTGGCAAGCGTCATCACCATCGGCAATTTCAGAGCCTCCGTGGCGGCTTTGCCTGAGACGGCAAAGTCTACCGCCTTGTCTGCATCACCTGTCGGCGGCGTCAATTTCAACGTCAAGCCAATCGTACCGTCAGATCCGGCGATTGCCGCGGTCACGGGTTTGCCACCGCCGTCGATCTCCCACTTCCATCCGTCAGGCAATCCATCGACGCCGAGCTCGACACGCTGCGGCGGCAGTCCATGGTTCGCCAGGCTCAAGGGGACAGTGACATCCTTGCCGAGTTGAGCTGAGAATTCCGGATAGGGCGTGGTCAGCCACAAGCCGGACGGCGCTTGGCTCGCGGCACCCGCGGCTGCGGTCTGTGCGTATGCCTGATGGGCGGTTGAGGCGAGGCCGACCGCTAAAAGAGCTGTGACGATGTAGGTGGTTGGGTTTGAAAAGGGCGCACGAATACCCGCAGGAATCATGGATACCTCCCGCTCGCAGATGAGAAATTATTGTTGTCTTGCAAAGCCTTGGCGACTTTGCGCATTAGGAAGGACTGCTTCCTTTGTGGCATGAGTGGGGCGATTCTAACCTTGAAGGGTAGAGCTCACGGATTTGTGCCAATTCGTAATAAGCTGTGATGGCGAAGGTCGCCGATCGCTTTGCCAACCGGCTGCAATGCGTTTTTCGGATTGCGCGACATGGCTTTGCGAAAGCCAGTCCAGAAACTGGCTGCTGCCTACTTAATTGCCGATCAATAGGTGCTCAATTCGGAACCAATTGAGAGCCAGCTGCCACCAGGAATGGCGGAGCTATTTTCCCTTCCCTCGCCAATCCTCCACCAGCGAAAAAAGAAACGATCCTGACCACGTCAGCAGCAACAGCCCGTTCAGCGGTGCTATAGACGTGACAAGCCGCATTTCACCGATCGGTATCACATTGTTGTAGCCGAGAGAGGCGTAAGCCTCTGCTGCATAGTAAAAATAGTCCATGTTCGACGGAAAGGCCTTTCCATCGAAATCACCGAGAGCAAGGGTCCGGTCCGCGAGGTGAAATATAGCGGCATAGATCCCGATCTCCAGAAGATGAAGACCGACCAAGCCACAGATGACGAAAAGCAGCGCGGGGTAAGCGCCGGCTGACCTGCGCGCCAATCTGTCGAGGCGTTGGATTGCCTCGTAGTGAAGGGAAGATGATCCTATGACTGCGACAAACGTCAAGGCGATGGCAGTCAGCATATTCACGGGATTGTCTCGCTATCTCTTTTCAGCGTTTCGAGCCGACGGAAGACCGGCTTCGAGCTTGGCGACGGGCCACGATGATTGCGCGCATGTGGGCCGAAGAAAGGCGGGGTGTCTTGCGCGTGCGGCTGGACGTTGCCGACATGTTCGTTTGACTGGTCCACCAGATCGGGCAGTTGGAGCAGTTGGTTCGGCAGCTCTTGAGGCGCTGCGTTGTGGCTCGTGATCGTCAGGTCTTAAGCGACGGCCACCGATAGTCAGGTAGCTGTATTTCGTCGGCAATTTCCTTCCCGATCACCGAGCGCGCCAGACCGGGTATTGCAAATGCCTTTGTCACCAAGTTGCGGAATAAAAGTCCGAGTTGTGTCCTGGGCGCCAAGGCGGTGGCAAATCGCGCTGCGCCCTGCTGTTTGGTTTGGATGTACTCCCGCAAGAACGCCTCGTACTTGAGGAAGCCCTCCTGATGCCGTCCGTCGGCTTCCAGGAGTTCGCCTGCCAGCACGTAGGCTGAAATGATCGCCAGGGCCGAACCCTGTCCCGCCAGCAGGGAAACGCAAAACGCGGCATCGCCGGTGAGGGCTACCCGACCTTGCGACCAGCTGTTCATCCTGATCTGGCTGACGCTGTCGAAATAGAGCTCGTCAGCACGACCTAACTCCTCCAGGATGTGAGCGCATTCCCACCCGCCATCTTCGTATTTTTCTCGCAGCATCTGCTTTTGGGTGTCCAACGCTTTTGGCAGGGAGCCGCTGTCGACGGCAAAGACGAACAGGAAGAGCGTGCGGTTGTGGTGAAGCGTGAAACGGCCGAGCATTCGTCCCGGCTGCCCGTACATCAAATAGACGTCCTCGTCGCGTGGCCGGTAGTCCTCGACCTCAAACGCCGCGACCGCGTAGCCGAGTTTCTTCTCGAATTGATGCCGGGGTCCGAACGCGAGCCGCCGAACGCCCGAATGCAAGCCATCGGCACCAATCACCAAATCAAATTCGCGTTCGGCGCCATGTTTCAGTCGCACGCGGACGCCGTCTGACTTTTCCTCGAGCCCGGCGATCTCATTGCCGAAAATGATCTCGGTTGTGTCTTCGATCTTTTCGAACAGCAAGCGAGAGAGATCGCTGCGTGCGAGGGTCACATAGCGGCCGTTTGTCAACTCGCCGAAGACGTCCGTGCCAAAGCCTGCGACGCGCTTTCCGCTATCGTTCACGATGCGCATTTCGCGCACATGATATCCTACGCGATTGATGTCTGCCTCCAGGCCCATCCTCTCCGCGATCCAATAGCCAAGACCCCAAAAATCGATGACATAACCCCCCGCGCGCAATCGAGGCGCCTGTTCGATCAAAGTGGGCCGGAATCCGGCGGCCGCAAGCCAAAAGGCAAGAGCCGGCCCCGCAATCCCCCCGCCGGAAATCAACACCTTTCGGTCGGCCATGTAGAGCCACCAAGTTAGAGCACTTCACCGGGGTAGACGCCCCACAGCCCGACTTGTTTCATGAAGCCCGTTAAGGGACCTGACGCCACTGCACACCACTGCCCGTCGCACCGGGTCAGTTTGACCTCGACGCGAGGCTCGAGCCAGGCAGCGACGGGGCTATCCGCGGCCGGCTTCGCGTGCAGGGCAACATGATCCTTTGTCCAAGGCGTGACGATGCCGGTCCTGCGCCCCGACAGGAGTGGACCATAGATCCACCCGCTGGTTCCGTCCCAATCCCTTACCCGGCGCCAATTGCCGTACTCCTGATAGATCTCAAGGGGGATGCTCCGTCGTTTGAAGACCCATTCAATATTATACCCAATGCCGGGTCCGACACGCAGATTGGCGGATGAAGCCTTCAGCGAGACGAAACGAGGCAGAGGAAGGGAGCCAGCTTCTGCTCGGAGCCCGGTCGTCCTGGCGGATGCCGCAACCAATGCAATCGTAAGAGCGAAACGGACGAGTCCGTTGCACAACTGACGTCTGACCTGCCGCCGGACCGCTAAGAAGCCTAACGGTGCTCCAAGCTCGATCATGGCAACCTTAGCCTATTCGACGAGCATGTGCGCTTCTCGGGCCGCGTCGACCAATGCGTTCCTGGCAACGTCAGCCGCAATACCGCCATTCATGGCCTGGCGGCAGGCGCGTAGCGCCGCCAGATGCTTCTGACTTCCTGCACTGCGCCAGTGCTTGCTAAGCAGGTCGACCGCCTGATTGGCGTTGGAAAGGTTCTTGATCTCGCCGGATATGCCGGTGGCGACTGGCACCGGCCTTGAAAACCACGCTTCATACATCGCTATGCCTCCGTCGTGATGGCCGCCCAGCAAAACACTCGCGCCGCCGGGCGAAAATCAAGGATCGGCGATTAGCTCTTGGTGTTGTCCTGAGCTACGCTGTTCACCGGGATCGTGTCCATCGCGGCCAATTTGTCGGCACACAGATCCGCGGCGCCCGGCACATCCTTCTTCACGCCGGCCAGTTTCACCCACCCGCCGTCGCTGATGAAACTATCTCTCTGGTATGAGGAGGTTCCTTTGAGCTTAGCCAGATTATCGCTGGCGTTCGACGCTGTGATGAACTTCTCGACACAGAGATTTGCTGCCAGTTCAGCCTTGGCCTTGATGGCCGAGGTCTTCGCCATTTCCGACGCCGTTCCGGCAGTCGTCCAACCGCCGGCTGTGAAGCCGACGATCATCGTAAGCACCGCAGCGCCCACTACCGACCAAAACCAGAGTGTCTTGGACGGTTGGTATTCGTCGAAGCGTTGCGACAGTGTTTGATCGTTTGCCATGGTTTCCTCCCTTTGAGATACGCTCATTGTTTCAGGTTGATTTCCGCCGCCCGGCCGACAATGGCCGGAAATCGACCGATCGATCGACACGATGAGACCCCTCCGCGGAGGCGACCCACCTTAGGAGACAAGGCAGCGGGATGCCGGGCCCGATTGGCAGAACTTTCGGTCGCGAGCACGCCGGCGCAGGTCCTCGAGCGCTCACGTTCGTCCCCCGCACTCCAGCGCCTGTGACGATATGCTGGAGCGTTCGGAAATTTTCCAAAATAGTGATTGCGGACAAACTTCACCTCGATGCCCCATATACCGAGCCTGCCACTAAACTATTCCAAGCCAGTCGCGATTATGTGAGGTGGAGTGAGGCTGGCGTGATCAGTTGACTGGAATTTGGGAGCTTTCGCGGTCGAACCGGCGATGCGCGGCTGGACGCTAGTGCGTCGCGTTCGGGCAAGCGATGGAAAAGCATCTCCCGGAACGCCGCCGTTGAAACCCGTGACGCGTGCGGAGACCGATGGTTGCACAATTGGATCACGAAGATAACTCGTGAAACACTTGTTGTAATCAAAATCGAAGCGCGGCAGACTGCGACGATGGATCAGGGGCCTCTGGCGGAACGCATTGTCGCCGAGTTCGAGGGTATGTCGGCGCAGCTGCAGACCGCGGCTCGCTACATGCTCGACAATCCGAGCGACGTGGCCCTTCTTTCCATGCGCGAGCAGGCGCGACGGGCGGGCGTGCAGCCGGCCACCATGACGCGTCTGGCCCAGTATCTCGGCTTCGAAGGATACGACGTTGTGCGCGATTCCTATGCGGCGGCGGTGCGGATCGGATATCCCGGCTTTGCCGGAAAAGCGGGAGCCCAGCTGCGGAGCCAGAAACTCAAAGGCGATCGCGCTCAAGCCTCCGAAATGCTGGACTCGCTTGCCGCCCAGTTCGCCCGGCTTGCCAGGCCGCAGATGCTGGACCGCGTCGTGGCGGCGGCCAGACGGCTGTCGGCGGCGCGCCGGATCTATTGCCTCGGCCTGCGCTCCAGCCATCCTGTCGTCTGGCACATCCACTATGTCCTGTCGCTCGTTGGCGAGAAATCCGTGCTGCTCGATGGCGTGGCCGGAACCGGTGCCGACGCGATTGGCCGGGCCACCGATGACGATGTGCTGCTCGTGGCGAGTGTCCGTCCCTACACGCGTCAGACGGTCGAGGTCGCCGAATATGCGGCCGGACGCGGCGTCCCCGTTGTTGCGATCACCGACAGCGAGGTGGCGCCACTCGCCCAGATCGCGGCGGAGGTCATCCTCGTTCCGACGCAGACCCCATCCTTCCTTCACACGATGGCGCCAGCCTTCGCCGTTGCCGAAATCCTGGCAGCGGTCGTCGCCGGGCATGGCGGCGAGCAGGCGCTGGCTGAGATACGACGTACCGACGAGCACCATGCAGCGCTCAATGTTCATCTGAAACCGCGGCTCGGCAAGAAATGACCCATCTTCTCCAATGTACCACCAAGGGTTCACTTCCGATCGCCGTTGGCGGCAAAGCCATCCAGATATTTGACCGCGGCGGTCGCGCCTGCATCGATGCATCCTTACGCGCTCCCGACTTGGCGGGACGCGTCTGACCAGAGCCTGGCGCAAGGCCGGGACCAAACCACCAGAGAGGAAGTCGAAATGCGTAATTTGCTGAAAACCCTGATAGTCGCGGGCACGGCGGGATGCCTGCTTGCCGCCACGCCTTCGTTCGCCGAGCAGAAGTTCATCACCATAGGCACCGGCGGCGTGACGGGCGTCTATTATGCCGTTGGCGGCGCCATTTGCCGGCTCATGAATAAGGACAGGCAGAAGACCGGCATACGCTGCTCGACCGAATCGACAGGCGGTTCGGTTTTCAACGTCAATTCGATCAACACCGGCGACCTCGATTTCGGCCTTACCCAGTCCGACGTGCAGTTTCAGGCCTACAATGGGGTTGGCAATTTCGACGGCAAGGCGGTAAAGGATCTGCGCGCGGTTTTCTCCGTCCACCCTGAGCCCTTCACCGTCCTGGCACGGCCTGATGCGGGCGTGAAGACCTTCGAGGATTTCAAGGGCAAGCGCTTCAATGTCGGCAATCCCGGCTCCGGCACGCGCTCCTCGATGGAGGAGCTGTTGAAGCAGATGGGCTGGACGCTGAAGGACTTTTCGCTCGCCGCGGAGCTCAAGGCCGACGAGCAGGGCAGTGCGCTTTGCGACAACAAGATCGACGGCTTCTTCTACGGCGTCGGCCATCCGTCCGCTGCGATTCAGGACCCGACGACGGCTTGCGGCGCCAAGCTCATTCCGCTGACCGGTCCCGCCGTCGACGCGCTGGTGAAGGCGCATCCCTATTATTCGATCGCGACCATCCCCGGCGGCATGTACGCCAACAATCCCGATCCGACGACGACGTTCGGCGTGCGCGCCACCGTGGTGACGAGCGCCAAGACCCCTGACGATGTAGTCTACGAAATGGTCAAGGCTGTTTTCGAAAACTTTGACGACTTCAAGAAGCTGCATCCGGCTTTCGCCAATCTCGACCCCAAGGAGATGATCAAGGCCGGCCTCTCCGCGCCGCTGCATCCCGGCGCGGAGCGCTACTATAAGGAAAAAGGCTGGCTCTGAGCTTCAGCGGGGCCGGGCCGCCCAAGCGGCGGTCCGGCTGCAGAACCGAAAAGGCCAAAATGAAAAACAAGATGGTCGAGGGGAGCAATGACGGACCAGTTCCGCAAGGCAGGAGCACCTGAAGACGTCGATATCGACAAGCTGAACGAGATTGTCGCGGAAGCGGACACCGGCGGCCGCAAGCCGACCGGGCTTGCCGCGCATCTGGTCCTGGCGGTGTCGCTGGCTTGGTCGCTGTTCCAGCTTTGGTACTCCTCGCCGATCCCGTACATGCTCGGTTTCGGTGTCGTCAGCGATGGGATTGCCCGCTCGATCCATCTAGCCTTTGCGATGTTCCTGGCGCTCGTCACCTTCCCCGCCTTCAAAAGCTCCTCACGCAGCCGCGTTCCGCTGCCCGACTGGGTGCTTGCCGCAGCCGGCGCCGCCGCGGCGCTTTACCTCGTCGTCTTCTACAGCGAGATCGCCGGCCGGCCCGGGCTACCCACGACCACCGACCTCGTCGTCTCCATCATCGGCATCGTCGTATTGATGGAAGCCGCCCGGCGTGCCGTCGGTCCTGCCATCACCGTCATCGCCGGGCTGATGTTGATCTACATTTTCGTCGGGCCCTACATGCCCGGCCTGCTGGCGCACAAGGGCGCCACGCTGTCGCGTGCCGCCTCGCAGATGTGGCTCACCTCCGAGGGCGTGTTCGGCGTCGCGCTTGGTGTTTCGACCAACGTCGTCTTCATGTTCGTGCTGTTTGGAACGCTGCTCGAGCGTGCCGGGGCAGGTGGCTATTTCATCCTGCTTGCCTTCTCCATCCTCGGCAAGTATCGCGGCGGCCCCGCCAAGGCAGGCGTCGTCGCCTCCGGCCTGACGGGCATGATCTCCGGATCGTCGATCGCCAATGTCGTCACCACCGGCACCTTCACAATTCCCCTGATGAAGCGCGTCGGCTACACGCCGGTCAAGGCCGGGGCAATCGAATGCGCGGCCGGCGTCAATGGGCAGATTATGCCGCCAGTGATGGGGGCTGCTGCCTTCCTTATCGCTGAATATGTCGGCATTTCCTACGCCGAGGTGGTCA
Source organism: Mesorhizobium montanum (assembly GCF_033977145.1). NCBI lineage: Bacteria > Pseudomonadati > Pseudomonadota > Alphaproteobacteria > Hyphomicrobiales > Phyllobacteriaceae > Mesorhizobium > Mesorhizobium montanum. The sequence continues at coordinate 135,174 of NZ_JAVIJF010000020.1, forward strand.
AGCACGCCTTCTTTCCCGCCCTGCTGACCTACGGCTCACTTTTCTACATCGTCGACATCGAAGCGATGAAGATGGGATTGAAGGGCCTGCCGTCGCGCAGCCGCCATCCCGCCTTGCAAGGGGCGCTGCGCTCGCTGATGGGCATCTGCGCCTTCGTCATCCTCGCCGGGCTCGTTTATTATGGCATCGGCTGGACCAAGACCATCTTCGGCAGCGCCGCGACCTGGATGATCGTGGCGGCCCTTGCCATTGTCTATGTCGGCCTCGTCGCCTACAGGGCAAGGCATCCCGACCTGCCGCTGGACAGCCTCAAGGGCGATATTCGGGAGATACCGCATTTCGGCGAGACGGCACGGACGGGGCTGCATTTCCTGCTGCCGGTGGTGCTCCTTATCTGGTGCTTGATGGTCGAGGAGCTTTCGCCCGGTCTCTCCGCCTTCTGGGGTTCCGCCGCCCTGATGGCATTGGTTGTCACACAGCGCCCGCTGACAGCGTTATTTCGCAAGCAAGATCTCGCGCCGCATTGGCGCGATGGTTTGGTCGATCTGGTCGAGGGGCTGTCGGCAGCCGCTCGCAACATGACCACGGTCGGCATCGCGACGGCAACTGCCGGCATCATCGTCGGCACGGTGCTCCTGACCGGCGTCGGGCTGGTGATGACCGAACTTGTCGAATTCATTTCGGCCGGCAGCTTCATGGTCATGCTGCTGTTCACCGCCGTTATCTGCCTCATTCTGGGAATGGGCATGCCCACCACGGCCAGCTATGTCGTCGTCGCGACGCTGATGGCGCCGGTGATGGTTGATCTCGCGGCGCAGAACGACTTGGCCGTGCCGCTGGTGGCGGTACATCTTTTTGTCTTCTATTTCGGGCTGATGGCCGACGTGACGCCGCCTGTCGGCCTTGCCGCGTACGCTGCCGCCGCGATTTCCGGTGCCGATCCGGTGAAGACCGGCTTTCAGGGATTCAAATACGAGATCAGGACGGCGCTTTTACCGTTCATCTTCATCTTCAACAACGGTCTGCTGATGATCGACATCCAAGGCCCGCTGGATTTTCTCCTCGTCATAGCCACATCCGCGCTGGCAATGATCGCCTTCGTGGCGGCGACGCAGAACTGGTTTCTGGTCCGCAACCGGTGGTACGAGGCGATTGCACTCTTGCTGATCTGCTTCACGCTGTTTCGGCCAGGCTATTGGCTCGATCTGGTCGATGAGCCCTTTATCGAAAAACCCGTGTCGCAGTTGAGCCAGACCGTCGATGCCACGTCCGCAGGGCAGGCGGTTCGTCTCAAGTTGAAGACGGTCAACATCAATGGCGACGAGATCGAGAAGCTGATCAGGCTCGATCTCGCCGAAGGCAAGGATGCCGCCGAGCGGCTGGAGGGCGCCGGACTGACCGCGAGCGCACTCGGCGATACCATGACAGTCGGCATCGTGCGGCTCGGTAGCCAAGCGGCGAAGTTCGGCCTGCAGCCGGGCGACGAAATCACAGGGGTCATGGTGCCGAACAGCCGGCCGTCACGCTACTGGTTCGCGCTTCCAGCGCTCTTGCTGTTCGGGCTCGTTTTCTGGCTGCAGAGACGCCGAAGGGCCGGTGGCCCTGCGGCTGGCGCAGCGCTTTAGAGCACATCGCAACTATCAAATTCGATTGTTCCGGCGGCCTCGAATGCTAAGCAGCATCTACCGAGTCAATTGCCTCCATACATGACCTTCGGCAGCCACACGACGATCGAGGGGAACACAATGCACAGGCTCACTCCGATCGCTTGCAGACACAAGAAGGGGACCGCGGATCGGAAAATCGTTGCCATCGATATCTCCGGCGGCGCAACACTCTTCAGATAAAACAGCGAATAGCCGAACGGTGGGCTCAGGAATGCCATCTGCATGTTGACCATGAATATGACGCCATACCAAAGCGGCACGTCTTCGGGAGCCACGCCGGCGAACCCAAACGCGCCGCCGAACTGAAGCGACTTAAGGATGGGCAGAAAGATCGGTACGGTCAGAAGGAGGATTCCCACCCAGTCCAGAAACATGCCGAGGACGAAAAGGATCACCATCATCAGAACCAGAACGCCGTAGGGCGCAAGACCGGTTCCAAGAATGGATTCGGCCACGAAGTTCTGCCCGCCCTTCAGGATGAAGAAGCCGACGAACATGGTGGCGCCGAAGAATATCCACATGACCATCGCCGTCGCCTTCAAGGTCGATCCGCTCGCTTCGCGGATTGTGCCCCAGGTCAGGCGCCGGTGTGCGGCGCAGACGATGAATGCACCGAACGTACCGATGCCGGCAGCCTCGACAGGCGTGGCAATGCCCATGAAGATGACCCCGAGCACAAGCAGGATCAGCAGTATCGGCATGAACGTGCGGCGCAAAAGCCTGATTTTTTGGGCGAAGGCGATCCGTTCGTTCGGCGGCAACGCCGGGCCGAGCTTGGGGTTGATGTAACAGCGCGCCGTCACGTAAGCGACATACATCCCGGACAGCAGCAACCCGGGAAAGACTGACCCGATCAGCAACTCGCCCAGCGATTGCTGCGCGACGACGGCATAGACGATCGCCATGACGGAAGGTGGTATGAGAATGCCAAGGGTCCCGCCTGCAAGAAGCGAGCCGCAGGCGAGCTTGGCGTCGTAGTTGCGGCGCAGCATGGCGGGGAGCGCGATCATGCCCATCGTTACTTCCGTCGCCCCGACCACGCCGACCATCGCGGCCAGCAGCGTGCAGGAGATCACCGTGGCCGAAGCGAGCCCTCCTTTCAGCCCGCCCAGCCATTTGTAGACGACGTCGAACAATTCCTCGATGATACCCGCCTTCTCGAGAATTGCGGCCATGAAGATGAAAAGCGGCACCGCCGAGAGCTGATAATCCGTCATGAACGGGAAGACCCGAGACGGCAGCATGTTCAGCATGGCCGAGTTGCCGAACAGAAAGAGGAAAAGCACTGCAAGGCTGCCGGTGCAGAACGCCATCGGCAATCCAAGCAGCAAGAGCACGCCCAGGCCCCCGAACATCAATATGCTGAGCCAAAGGATCGGAAGCTCGAGACCCATCGCTCAGCCGATCCTTCTGGTGGCAATGGCTATGTCCCGCATCAGTCGGGAGAGACCCTGAAGCAGCAAAAGCGCTGCCCCGATGGGGATCGCGAGCTTTACCGGCCAGTATTGAATGCCCCATTCGGTGAACGAGCGTTCGCCAACCGCCATAGCATCGCTCGCAAATCGCCATCCGGTGACCAGCATGGTGCCGCTGAACAGGAAGAAGAAGGCCGAGGTGATGATGTCGCAGATCGCACGACCGCGTTCCGAGAGGTGGCTGTAGACGATGTCCACCCTGACATGGGTTTCGTCGCGATAGGCATAGGCTCCGGCCAGCATGTACTGCATGCCAAACATGAGAAACATGCTCTCATGCACCCAGTTGGTCGGCGAATTGAAAACGTAACGCGCCACGACCTCGTAATAGTAGGCGATGACCGCGAGGACCGCCCAGTAAGCGACCAACTCGCCCGTCACCCTGACCAGCCAATCAACGGGCCGAAAGATAGCGAGCGGCCGCTTGACGGGTGTGGCGGGCACGTCGGTTACAAGCGGGTGGACGTCGGTTGGGGCCGGTTGTCCCTCACGTTCGCGGGCGCGGCGAACCAGGCCCGGGATCAGAAAGATGTCGCCCGCGAGAACGAGGCCGAGGAAAATTCCGGCAATTCGCGCAAGGCTGCTCGAGCGGGCGAGCGCACCAATGGCGGCAGCGTTGTTGCCGCGCGTGGTCGCCGCATCGGCGTCGGCTTTCACAAGGCGATCGGCGGCACCTGTCTTGCCGGATGCAACGTCTGCCTTGGCATGCGTCAAGGTCCTCTCGGCGTGCTCGGCCTGGGACCGAGCCAGTGACAATGTCTCGCGGCCGTCACGCACCTGACCACTGGTCCAGAGCACGGCGACGAAGAAGGGGATGAACAAGAATCCCCAGCGGCTCTTCAGGTAGAAACGGTGCATGCCGAGAAAACCCGCAGTGATCAGAAAGAAATAGGCGAGGAACAGGTTGGCGCGGCCGGCATCGCGTCGTGCCCGCTCGCGGTAGACAAAGAAAACCGCGGCAAGTGGAAAAAGCACGAGGCTCGACCAGTAGAGCCAGTGCGGCAGCACAAAAGTCAGTGAAGGCATCGGCGAACGCCTGTTGAAGGAGAATGCGTCCGCCGTTACCGGCGGACGCCAAGTGGCTTCACAGATTGATCGACAACCCCTGATACATGTCCGGTGTAACGTAACCCACGGTCGGGTTTTCCATCACTTCAAGCTGCAGCTTGAAGATGCGCGCCGCGTCCTTGTCCTTGTTGGCCCACTCGAACCAGATCGGCACGGCGATTTCCTGAAACTTTTGCAGATCGTCGGGTCCAAGCCGATTGATTTCGATGCCGGCATCCAGGAATTTCTGCCAGGTCTCCATGTCGGCTTTCTGGATGGCTCCGAAATGGATGTTCGAATAGACCTGGATTTCGTCTTCGACGAACTTCTTGAGATTGTCCGGGAGCTGGTTCCAGACATTCATGTTGACGGCGAAGTCCATCAGGTCGACGGGTTGATACACCGACATCAGTCCAGGCGGCCCCATGGAAATGTATTTGGTCACCTGCTGGAAGCCGAGCGCCCAGTTCACCGCCGGGCCCGTGTAGTCGGCGGCATCGATCGTGCCTTTCTCCAGCGCTGAGAACACCTCGCCGCCCGGCAGCAGCGTCGTTTTGGCGCCGGCCTTCGCGAATGTCTCGGCGATCATGCCGCCCGGCACGCGCAGCTTGAGGTCCCGGAAATCCTCGATCGAACGGATCGGCGTCTTCGAATGGATGATGTTCGGGCCGTGATGAATGCGGTTGACATAGTAAAGGCCCTGAGCGGCATAAAGGTCGCGTGCAGCCTGCAGGCCACCCTTTGAATAGAAAAAGATGTCCCACTCGTGCGGGTAGCGCAGCCCCATCGTGTAGGACGAAAGAAAAGCGGTCGCCGGAAGCTTGCCGGCCCAGTAGAGCGAGAACGAGTTCATCGCTTCGAGAACTCCGTTCTTCACGCCGTCGAGAAGCTCGAAATCGCCAACGATGTCCTTGGCCTTGAATGGCTGGAATACGAGTTGGCCTCCCGTCTTGTCCTTGATGGTCCCGCACCAGTTCTGAAAGGTTTCAAGTCCGACACCCGCAGGCCAAGAGGTCTGGATTTTCCAGGTAATGGTATCCGCAGCCCCGGCCTTGCGAACCCAGGGAGCCGCTACCGTCGCCGCCGTGAGCCCGGCGACAAGTCCGCTCGACTTCAGAAAGCTTCGCCTTGATTTGGAATGCTCTTCTCCGTCCATTGTCTTTCCTCCCTTTGCGGCAACGGACACATGGTGGACACGCCGCCGACGTCAAATGCTTAGACAATAACGCAAGGGACACCCTTTGCTGGCTGAGGCCTGCCTTCTCGCAATCGTTTCCGGCCGAGTTGCAAGCGCCGTCAAAGATGCCAAAGAAAGCCCGCAGCCTGTAAGTAACATAGCACGACGCGAACATTTTCAACCATCACGCGTCCAGTTCACGCTTCCGGCGGCATTCTCTGACGCGGATTTCGCCGCTAGCCCGGCGCATGCCGTGGCCGCACCGCGAATCCCCATGATCTATGGTATTTTCGGAAATTTATGATATTCCTGCAAAATGCTAGCTAATGCTCCCGGCGCCACAATATCCGACACAACCTATCGCCAAATAAGGGCAGACATAATCTTTGGCCGGCTTGTCCCTGGCGAGAAGCTCAAACTCGACAAGCTGAAAGGCCTTTATGGCGCCAGCGTTTCGACCTTGCGGGAGATCCTCAATCGCTTGGCTTCCGACGGACTTGTCGTCGCGGAGGGGCAGCGGGGCTTCGAGGTCGCGCCGGTCTCGCCCGAGGATCTCAAGGAGATTGCGGCGCTGCGGCAATTACTGGAATGCCATGCGATGGAATTGTCTTTCGCCGCTGGCGACATGGATTGGGAGGGCAGGGTGGTGTCGGCCCATCACAAGCTGCATCAGATGGAAATCCGGATGATCGGCGGCGATCGGTCGGTCACCAAGGACTGGAAACGCTATGACTGGGAATTCCACCAGTCGCTGATCTCGGCCTGCGGTTCTCGCGCGCTGATGGAAACGCATGCGGCCGTTTTTGATAAATACTTACGATATCAAATGATTTCGCTGACCTTCCGCGGGCAGATAGCGGCCGACGAACACAAGCAATTGCTGGATGCGGCGCTGGCGCGGGATGTGGCGACCGCACAGGCAATCCTTCGCCGCCATGTCGAGGCCGGCGTGAAGCACGGTTTGACCGCCTGACCGGCCAGGTGGCGGCCTCTGCGCGCCACCGCAACCCGCTCGTGGACGCGCGTGGCCTTCTGATGGCGGCAATTGCCTTTGGCGTGCAAAGCCAGCCCTCGTCGCAGTGAGAGCCGGCCCCAAGAACCGGATCGTCCTATAAAATCGCAAATCTCTGATGTCTATAATTTCATGGGTTGAAGCGCAGTTGGCGTCATGCAATGTTTCATTGTCGGGTCCGCGAGCGACGCAGCCCGCAACATGCATTCAGGGAGGAAAGCATGACTAGAACAATGGATCGCCGCCGGTTTCTCCGTGCCACCGCATTGGCCGTCGCAGCGGGCGGCATTCTTGGCGCTCGCGCGACCAAGGCGCTCGCACAGGACAAGATCACACTGCGGCTGTCGTCGCCGGCAACACCGGGCGACCAGCGAGCGGTGGCGCTGACCGAGGTTTTCGCACCTGCGGTCAACGGCTTCGCCACATTCGAGCCGCACTGGAATGCCGAATTGTTCAAGCAGGGCACCGAACTCGAGGCGATTGCCCGCGGCAACCTTGAAATGTCGATCACTTCGGCGCAGGAACTGGCGACGATCTACCCGGAATGGTCGATCTTCACCGCCGGTTACCTGCATCGCGACGCCGAGCACCAGAAGAAAGTCTTCGCTGCCGATTTCATGGAGCCGATGAAGAAGAAGGTCGAGGGCGAGCTTGGCGTCAAGCTCCTGACGGTCATGTATCTCGGCCGCCGCCAGCTTAATCTGAGGACCGACAAGGAGATCAAGACGCCAGCCGATCTCGCCGGCGTGAAACTCAGAATGCCGGGCACGGACGCCTGGCAGTTCCTCGGCTCGGCGCTTGGCGCAAACCCGGTGCCGATCGCCTTCACCGAAATCTATACCGCACTGCAGACCGGCGCGATCGATGGCCAGGACAATCCATTGCCGACCGACAAGGACTCCAAATTCTACGAGGTCACCAAGCAGATCGTGCTGACCAGCCATCTGGTCGACCTGAACTACCTTGCCTTCTCCAAGAAGGTCTGGGACGGCCTGACACCGGATCAGCAGGCGACGGTGCAAAAGGCGGCGGACGATGCCGCCGAATCCGGACGGCAGAAACAGCTGAAGCTGGAGACCGAGCTTGAGCAGTTTTTCAAGGACAAGGGGTTGAAAGTTTACGCGCCTGATCTCGAGGCCTTTCGCAGCCATGTGCAGAAGGCGTATCTGGAATCGCAATTCGCCAAGGACTGGCCGGAAGGCATGGTCGACAAGATCAACGCTCTCTGACCAGGGGAAGACAGATGTCGGCAACCATCCGCTGGTTGCAGGGCCGGGCCGACAATGTGGCGGTGGCGTTGCTCGCCGCCATGTTCGGCGCCTTCATCCTGCAGATATTCACGCGCTACGTGATCAACGACCCGCTTGGGTGGACACTGGAGGTCTGCCTGACGACGTGGCTGTGGCTGGTGTTCTGGAGTTCGGCGTTCGTGCTCACCGAGCGCGACCATGTGACGTTCGATCTGTTCTACCTGATCGCCAGCCGCCGCACGCAGCGTGTCTTGGCGCTGATTTCGGCGGCGGCGATCGTTGCCGGGTTCCTGGCGGCGCTGCCGGCGACATACGACTACATCACCTTCTACAAGATCAAGAAGAGCGCCACGCTGCGAATCCGGCTCGACGTCGTATTCAGCGTCTATGGCCTCTTCGCGGGCGCCGTCATCGTCCGATACGCCTTGCGCGCCTGGCAGCTTGTTCGCGGCGCCGCGCCGGAGCCGCATGACGAGGCAGGGCCGCTGTGACCGTCGCCTTCGCCCTTTGCCTGCTGGCGCTGTTCGTCCTTGCCGGGATCGGCACGCCCGTCGCCTATTCCATGATCGTGGCGGCAATCGTCTATCTTGCCGTGAAGGGCCAGGATCTTGGGCTTGCCGCCGAACAGATCATCCAGGGGCTCTATGACGGCTTCATCATACTGGCCGTGCCGCTGTTCATCGTCGCCGCCAACATCATGAACGCCGGCACGATCAGCGAGCGGCTGCTGCGGTTCTGTATGGCAATCGTGGGCCGTATGCGAGGCGGGCTCGGGCACGTCAACGTCGTCGCCAACGTGATCTTTTCCGGCATGTCCGGCTCGGCCGTCGCCGACGCCGCCGGGCTGGGCAAGATCATCATCGAGATGATGACCAGGGACGGCCGCTATCCGCGCGGCTACGCCGCCGCCATCACCGCCGCCGCTTCGACCATCGGGCCGATCATCCCGCCGTCGATCCCGATGGTGATGTACGCGCTGGTTTCGGACGCCTCGATCGGTTTCCTGTTTCTCGGCGGTATCCTGCCTGGTCTGCTGATGGGCGCGGTGCTGATGGGCCTCAACGCATGGCTGGCGCGAAAGCGTGATTTCGCCGTCGAGGAGGCGGTGCCGCTGCGCAAACTGCCTAAAGTGACGCTCAACGCGTTTCCGGCGCTCCTGATGCCAGTCATCTTGCTCTACGGCATCTACGGTGGCGCGACCACGCCGACCGAGGCCGCCGCGGTGGCTGCCGCCTACGCGTTGATCCTTGCTGGCGTCTTCTATCGTGCGCTGAACTGGCGCAACCTCTATGCGATCCTCTCTGAAAGCGCGCGCTCGTCGGCCGCGATCGGGTTGGTGATCGGCGGCGCGCTGATCTTCAACTACATCGTTGCCAGCGAGAACATTCCCGCGCAGTTGGCCTCCTCGCTGCAAGGTCTCAACATTGCGCCGCTCGCCTTCATGTTCCTGGTCAATGTCCTGCTGCTGCTGCTCGGTTGCCTGCTTGACGCATCGACGATCATCCTCGTCATCGTACCGCTGTTCATCCCGACCTGCCGGCTGCTCGGGATCGATCTGGTGCATTTCGGCATCGTCGTAGTGGTCAACACCATGATCGGGCTGATCACGCCACCCTATGGTGTCGTGCTCTTTGTCATCAATGCAACGACGCGCATTCCATTGCGCGAAATTATCAGCGAGATCTGGCTGTTCATCGGTGTGCTGGTCGTCGCGTTGCTGCTGATGATCTTGTTTCCGCAAATCGTGCTGTGGCTGCCGAGGCAGTTCGGATACCAGGGATGAGCACGGCTCCGCACGATCGCCGGAGCGCCGGTCTGGCTGAGCCGGTCAGACTGGGGCTGATCGGCGACAACATAAAGCGGTCGCGTTCGCCGGACCTGCATCGTCTCGCCGGCCGGCTCAGCGGCCTGGACGTCAGCTACGACCTCTTCATCCCGCGCGACATGGGCAAGGATTTCGACGCCGTGTTCGATGCCTGCCGTGACAGCGGCATTCGCGGCATCAATGTCACCTATCCTTACAAGGAGATGGTGGTCTCCAGGCTGCGCATAGACGACGACCTGACCAGACGCATCGGTTCGGTCAACACGGTGGTGTTCGGGCCGCACGGCGCGAGCGGCTACAACACCGATAATACTGGTTTCATCGCCGCCTATCGCGAGGCGTTCGGCGGCTTGGCGCCGGGCAACGTCGTCGTCATCGGAGCCGGTGGCGTCGGCAAGGCCGTGGCCTTCGGGCTGCTTGCGCTTGGGGCCGACGCTCTGATCATCATCGACAATGATGCCGGAAAGGCGCGATCGCTCGCCGCCGCGATCGCGGCAGTCTCCGACGGCGCCGTCAAAACGTCATCCGGCAATGATATCCGCACGGCGATGGACGGAGCGGAAGGCATCGTCAACTGCACGCCGCTCGGCATGATCGGATATCCGGGATCTCCTGTGCCGGCGGAATTGCTCGGGTCGCAGCGATGGGCGTTCGACGCCGTCTATACGCCGGTCGACACGATGTTCAAACAGCAGGCGGAGGCGGCGGGCCTCAAGATGCTGAGCGGTTACGAACTCTTCTTCCATCAAGGAATTGACGCCTTCCGCATCTTCACCGGGCGGACCCCGGCCGATCTCGGCGCTCTGCGCCAAATGCTTCTCGAAACATCTCCCAACTGACCAAGGATATCCCCAGTGCTCGACAATCATCCCATGCGCAAGAAAATCGGCGTCAGCGCGGCGCTGACAACGCCGTTCGATGATAAAGGTGCAATCGACTGGTCGCGCTTCGCCGCTCATGCCAAACATCTGCTCGGGGAAGGCATGCGGGTGGTGACTGCCTTCGGCACGACCGGCGAAGGCATTTCCATCTCGGGCTCGGCCCGCGCACCGCTCTATGAGCGCATGGCCACCGCCGGAATCAATGCCGGCAACCTGGTCGAATGCATCTACGGGCCGTCGTCGCAGGACGCCGGCGACCATGCCCGGCGATCGCTCGAGGCCGGTAGCGGCGGCATCCTGCTGACGCCCCCCTTCTATTTCAAGAAGCCGACGGAAGAAGGCATCTATCGCTGGTTCGCGGAGGTTCTGGAGCGTGCCGGCCCGGCAGGCCGCGATGTCATCCTCTACAACATCCCGGCCCTTACCGGCGTGCGCATCGGCCCGAAACTGGTCGCACGCCTTCGTACGGCCTTTCCGCAAGCTATAGCCGGCGTCAAGGATTCAAGTGGGGACTGGGACCAGACTACGGCGCTGCTTGCCGAGCACCGCGATCTTGCCATTCTCGTCGGCCATGAGGGTCATCTGGCCAGGGCGGTTAGGCAAGGTGCCAGCGGTGCAATCAGTGGCGTGGCCAATTTCGCGCCGGCGCTGGTGGCGAAGCTGGTACGCGGCGAAGACGATCCGTTGATCGATGCCTTGCTCGACAGACTGCTCAAGCTGCCCGTCGTGCCGGCAGTCAAGGCGGTCTTGGCGGCGCAAACCGGCGACGCCGTCTGGTCGCGGGTCCGCGCTCCGCTGGAGACGATCGAAGAGGCAAGCGGCCTGAAGGCCTGCAAGGAAATGGCGGCGATGGTCTCAGCCGAGATGGCGGATCAAGCCGTGACGGCGACATGAAAACCTCGATAGCGGCGGTCTCATCAGCGGCGATTTTGCGTAAAAAGCTTTCCGCGATCGCAGCGGCGGCGTTCCTTCGCGGGCCGATCTTTGGGCAGCCAGTCCCATGACAACGGCCCACCATCCGTCTTGCAAGATCACCTCGACATTGCCTTGCCGCGCATAGCGACGACAAAACGGGCGTGCTCGAAATAGGTCGAGCCGTTGTGATCGCTTGCCTCGAGCACCCGGGGATCGACCGGGATCTCCAGCTGATGCGATCCCGGCGGACGGCGCGGGCTGACGATGAGCTGCGGCCCCGGCGACGCTCCCGGATGCCGCGGCCAGAAGCGTCCCGGTCCGGGCACCAGGCATTCTATCTTTCCGTTACCGCCAACGGCGCAGAGCTCTTCCTGGTATGGGCTGCCTTCGGCGAACATTCACAGTTCTCATAGCCTTGGTTGACATGCCTTTTTGTGGGATAAGGCAGAGACACCGGCTGTATGAAAACTAGTCCTGTTCCTGGTTCCTAGGCTTGCCACACCATACGAGATCATACGAACGATATGGGTTGGCTAACCATCCGCCAAACCATTGATTTTCCGTACAAGTCTCACACCCTCCGGGCCCACCATTATCGTTATTTATCAATGGTTTACGCCTAATTCTTCGATTCCGAACTAAGCGTTAAGGGATAAGTATCCGAGTTTTGAAGGAAATGGTCTGGGCCTCTTCGTCAATTTTCTCCTTCTCGTTGATGGCACTCGTCGCGGGTTCTGACTTCGACAGAAGGCTCAAAAACACTCGAGGGCACTCGCCGCTTGGCTGATCTCTGCCGATCGGGCGGACCAGTCACCGATTGAATTGACAATGGCAAGCCCAGCAGGGTGAGCCCAGCAGGGTGAGCAAAGGCGCCGCGGGTGAGCTTGAGAGCAGGCTTCACGGAGCCGGTTCAGTTCCTTGAGCCATCTGGCGCCACACACAGGGCGGTGGCCGATTCCGTCGGTCTCCGAGGACTGCCAACAGGTCCATCTCCCTCTCCAAAGGGAATGTCGATAGGCCCGAACATCCCTTGAACCGCTTTTGAGCTAGCTCAAAGAAGCGGTGACCGCAGTCATCTATGGATACGTCGATCGCGCGCCATCAGGACGCGCGTCGTCACCTCTCGAAAGGGTATCAGATGCACAATCAGTCTTGGGAAATCACCACCCGCACCGGGCTCAAACTGCTTGTGCGAACCGCCGGTCCGGGCGACCAGACAGCGCTTGAGGAACTGTTCCATCAGGTTCGGGAAGACGATTTGCACTTCCGATTCCTGTCGGGGCAAAAATCCGTCCGCCCAGACCAGATCCAGGCCATGATCGACGTCGATCACCGCACTACCGAGACCTATATCGGCTTTGTCGCCGGCAGCAACCTTCCGGTCACGACCGCAATGCTGGCTTGCGATCGTCACGGCCAGCGGGGTGAGGTCGCGGTTTCGGTCCACACCGACTATAGGGACTGCGGCATCGGGTGGGAGATGCTGTCGTTCATCGCGAAGCAGGCAGAAAGAAGCGGATTGAAGGCGATTGAATCGATCGAAAGCCGTGAGAATCATGACGCGATCGAACTCGAACGCAATATGGGTTTCGTCGTGCGTTCCTACCCGGACGATCCCACTCTTGTGTTGGTGACGAAGGAACTCGGAAACCCCTTGGCATCGTAGCGCCGCTCTATTCGCGAAGCGGACTAGTACCTGTGCACAGAGATTATGACTCTTTGGCGGTGGGCTTTGGATAGGCTTTGGCCAATTTGAGGCGCGCCTGTTCGGTCGAGAACATCCAATTGATGCGCGCGCCGCTGGCGTTTCGCTGG
>NZ_JAVIJF010000021.1:0-147718 GCF_033977145.1 Mesorhizobium montanum
AGGCCAGCGCTCACATATCCGCGCGCAAAAGGCCGGACATATGAGCGCAAGCGATCCGATCAAATCATCTCCAGCCAAAGCCTTGCAAGCAGGGGGCCGTCCACATATGAGCACCGGAAGCGCAGGATGCCGCCATTTGCAGGCCGGCCTCACCTGAATCTAGATAGCTTTCGCAGGCCTGCGCATCGCCGAATAGGTCAGCAGCGTCGAGGCGAGATAAAGCAGCAGGAAGACGATGTTGAGCGACAGCACCAGATTGGCCATGTCGGGGATCGTCGTCAGCACATAGGTGAGCAGCACCGCCTTCAAGCCGGCGAGCAGGCCGAGATTGATCGCCCGCACCGCCGTCTGGCCGCGCGCGAAGAGCAGCTCGGCCTGGTATTCGACGAGGTTGCGCAGTCCCGGCACGCAGACCGCCAGCGCGACCAGCGGCGCTGCCTCGGCGACATTCTTGCCGAGCGCGTTCGGGAAGAAGTGCAGCACGATGCCGAGCGACACCAGCGCCAGGGTCGAGACCAGGAACACGCCGCCTTCGATGCCGCTCTTGACCGCCAGCCGCGACAGAAGCTCCGGCGCCCGCATCATGCGCTGCACCAGCATCATCGAGAAGGTGCGGATCGGGATCGCGGTGAGGTCGACCAGCCGCATGATGATGGCGTAGATGCCAGCCAGATGCGGTCCGCCGATCGACAGCACCAGGAGCTTGTCGAACTCCATCTGCAGGTAGAACAGCACTTCGGATCCGGCGACGTAGAGGGAATCGGCGAGCCGCCTGAAATAAAGCTCGGCGCGCAGCCTCAGCCGTTGGCGCGGATAGAAGAAGGCGAAGGCGACGACGAGCGAGGCAGCGTTGGCGCCGATATAATACTGCGACCAGGCGCCGATCGTGTGCTGCGCGCCAAGCATGAACAGGATCGCGCCGACTGCCCTGAGCGCCGTCGCCAGGATGGCGAGCACCGCCGCCCGCCCGAATTTGCCGAGCCCGTTGTTGACGATCAGCGCCACTTCGACCGGCCGCCACAAAAGCGCTTCGGCAAAGACGACCGCGGCGTAGGCCGACAGCGGCACGGTGCCGGCAAAGAAGATCAGGTAGACGACATAGGACGCGGCGGCGAGGAACGGCAGCGACAACAGGCTAAGAAGCAGGAACCCGGCAGTGAAGGTGCCGATCAGGTTGGGACGGATCGTGGCGGTGCGGTAGAGCGCCGAGATGAAGCCGAAAGCGAGGATGCGCGACAGCATGATGCCGGCGGCCGAAGCTGTCGCGAACATGCCGAACTCGGCGATCGAAAGCGTGTTGGCCAAAGCGATGAAATAGGCCAGCGAGAACACCAGCCGGCCGCCGGCGCCGCTGATCGCCGAGAAATAATCGAATACCAGCTTCCGGCGCGTGGCCACGAAGTGGCCGATCCGCGCGAAAGTCCGCCTTTGCGGCATGTCGCTGGCCTGGGTCATATCCGGGGCGATAGATAGGCTGGAAAGTTTAACGCGGCGTTCTGGCGGCCGCCTCGGCGGCGCCGAAATGCCGCGAACAAGGCGAGAAACTGTGTCCGCCATGGCGCAAAATTAACCTTTTGTTTCCTATGCCTGTTTAGCGTGGCTTAACGATTGGCCGATCCGCCGCTCCCAAGCCGCCAAAGAGTAAGTTCCAGGACAATGGTCGACAGGGATAACCGTGATGACTGGAGGCGCGAGCGCTCTCTGCTCGCGCTCGGCCAGGCTATGCGTGGCGAGGACAACACGGTTTCAATCGGCGACCGGGCCGACTCTTCATGGCGCGAGGACGCCGCCGCGCGCCATCGCGCCGCGCGTTCCAAACGCGAGGGGAAGGCGAACCCGCAGCCCGTCGATACCGACGGACTTGGCCACGAACCGGCCCAACTGAATTCGGATGCGGTCGACACCGAGGACGACTGGACCGGAAGAAAGCGGCCCGATTCGCTCAGCCAGGGCCATGAGGCCCCGGAGGCGAGCCATCGGCAACAAGCCGCGCCTGAACCTCGTTATACAAGCCGGCCACCCGCCGGCGACGATTACCAGGAATGGAAACCGCTGATCGACCCGATGCAGGTCATTCGCGGCGTTACGCGATCCAAAGCGCTGATCCTGTCGACGACGATCCTGGGCGCCGCCCTCGGCGTCGCCATCGCGCTTTCGACGCCGAAGAAATATGAGGCGACCACCGATGTCATCGTCGACCCGCGCGACCTCAAGCTCACCGATCGCGACCTGACGCAGAACGTGGTCGCCTCGGACGCGACGCTCGCCATCGTCGAGAACCAGGTTCGCATCCTGACTTCGGGCACCGTTCTCAACAAGGTCGTCACGGATCTCAACCTCACCAATGACCCTGAATTCAACGGTCAGGGCACGGGCGGCATCGGCCTGATGTCGACGCTTCGCTCGATCCTGTCGCGGCAGGATGCAGGCCCCGCCGACGAAGCCCGCCGGCGCGCGCTGGCGGTCGGCAATCTGGCGGACAGTCTCGACGTCGAGCGTGGCGGCAAGACCTTTGTGGTCTCGGTCAGCGCCACCACGCAGAACGCCGAAAAATCCGCCCTGATCGCCAACACCATGGTCAAGGCGTTCAAGCAGATTTCCAGCGAGATCCAATCGAACACGGCGGGCCGCGCCAATGACGAGCTCACCTCCAGGCTCGACGAATTGCGCAAGGGCGTCGAGACCGCCGAACGCCAGGTCGAGGATTTCAGGGCGACGCACGACCTCGTCGACGCGCAGGGCCACCTGATCAGCGACGACCAGATGCTGAAGCTCAACGAGCAGCTTTCCATCGCCCGCGCCCGCACGCTCGAGCTCAACGCGCGCGCCGCCTCGGCACGCTCGTTGAACGTCAATTCGATCCTTAGCGGCACCTTGCCCGAGGAAATCAACTCCAACATGATGAGCGAGTTGCGTTCGCAATATGCGGCGCTGAAGCAGGAGGCCGACCGCGCCGAGGTCAAGCTCGGGCCGCGCCATCCGGAGATCGAGGCGCTCAACGCTCAGCTTGCCGGGGCGCGCGAGCGCATCAGCGCCGAACTGCAACGCATCGCTTCCTCGCTACAGGTCGACCTGAAGCGCTCCGTCCAACTCGAACAGGATCTTTCGTCGCGCCTGGCGCAGGCCAAGGTGCAGAGCGGCGACGTCAACAACAACCTGGTTTCGCTGCGCGAACTGGAGCGCGAGGCGGCCGCCAAGCGTTCCGTCTACGAGCAGTTCCTGCTGCGTGCCAAGGAAACCGGCGAGCAGAAGGACATCAATACCGCCAACATCAGCGTCATTTCGGATGCCTATGCGCCGCTGCAAGCCAAGGGTCCTTCGCGTGCGGTGATGGCCGTGGCTGGCCTTTTCGCCGGCCTGTTCGCAGGCATCGGCCTCGGTGCGCTGCGCGGTATCCTTGCCAGCCTGCGCGAGACCGCCGACGTCCGCTCGCGCCGCGGGGTCGATGTGCGTGCTCCCGCGATGGAGAACAATTCCAACCGGGCCGCTCCGCCGCCGGCGCCGACATCGCTCGTTCCGCCGCCGGTCTCGCCGGTCGCTCCACCGCCGGCCTCGTCTTTCACACCGCCGCCTCCGGCTCCGTCTTTCGCGCCGCCGCCTGCGTCACCCCCGGCCCCACCTCCGGCGACGGCGGCTGCGCCGCCTCCGACCCAATCCGTCGCACGACCAGCGACGCAGGACAATGACGCCGGCCGTCCGGGGCTTTTCGGCTCGCTGGCCTCTGCGGTTCGCTATTTCGTGCGGCGCGAGCCGGCTGAAACGGCCGACTTGGACACCGTTCCGCCCGAAAGCGCCTGGCGCGCGCCCAGCCGGGAGGAGCGTTATACTCAGGCTGAGACATCGGTGCGGGAGAATTTCCAGCCGCCCTACGAGCACGGCTATTCCCGTTCGTATCGGCCGGACCATACGCGGACCGATCCCCACGAGGATGATTATCCGCCGTCGCCGGCATCCTATCATCCGCAGTCGCCGATCCCGGACGAGGCTCGCCAGTCGTCCACTGACCAGCAGGGCCAGATCGACGACATCCGCGCCAGCCTGCGCGAATTCCGCGAGGCGGTGCGCGAGCTGACCGAAAGCCGCGCGCGCCGCCGCTATTTCTAAACCACTCGACCTTCGATAAAAGCGACCGGTTTCGGGTTTACGGCATCCGACGACGCTTTGACGGGATTGCCTTGTCGAATTTTCGTGAAGATGCCGCGCGGCATCTCGACCGTCCACGCTCTGCGTCGGCGGATCGAGATGCCGGAATGAGGCATGGGGCAGGCATCGATGCGGCCTTAAAACGGGAGTTCGTGATGACCGAAGTGATCGACGGAAAGCGTGTCGCCGAGGATGTGGTTTCGAAGGTCAAGGCGCTGACGTCGGAGCTTTCGGCCAAGGGCGCCACCAAGCCCGGTCTGGCGGTGGTCATTGTCGGCGAGGATCCCGCAAGCCAGGTCTATGTCGCCTCGAAATCGCGCACCGCCAAGGAATGCGGCTTCCATTCGCTCCAGCACACTCTGCCGGCCGACACCACCGAGGAGCAATTGCTGAAGATCATCGGCGACCTCAACGCCGATGCGTCCATCCACGGCATCCTCGTGCAGCTGCCGCTTCCGGGCCATATCGACGCCGGCAAGGTCATCCAGACGATCGCGCCGGAAAAGGATGTCGACGGCTTCCACTTCATCAATGTCGGCAAGCTCGGCACCGGCGAGCTCGAGACGGCCTTCGTGCCCTGCACGCCGGCGGGCTCCATGCTTCTGATCGAGCGCGTGCGCGGCAAGGACCTGTCCGGCCTCAACGCCGTCGTCGTCGGCCGCTCCAACATCGTCGGCAAGCCGATGGCCAATCTGCTGCTCGCCGCCAACTGCACGGTGACCATCGCCCACAGCCGCACCAGGGACCTGCCGGCGCTTGCCCGCACCGCCGATATCCTGGTCGCCGCCGTCGGTCGCCCGGAGATGGTCAAGGGCGATTGGGTGAAGCCCGGCGCGACCGTGATCGACGTCGGGATCAACCGCATCCCGGCGCCCGAAAAGGGCGAAGGCAAGAGCCGCCTGGTCGGCGACGTCGCCTATGTCGAGGCAGCCAAGAATGCTGGCGCCATCACACCGGTCCCCGGCGGCGTCGGACCGATGACCATTGCCATGCTGATGGCGAACACTGTAGCTTCCGCCTACCTCGCGGCCGGGTTGAAGCGGCCATCCTTCTGACCGGAAAGCAGCATCCTTGCCGAACCTGATTGCCCCCGTCGAGCGGCCGATCACGAACGATCCCGTTCAGGGCGGCCGTCAGTTCGGCTTCCTGCTGGTCGACAAATTCTCGATGTTCTCGCTGGCGGCGGCCATTGACTGCTTCCGCTCGGCGAACCGCCTGCTCGGCCGCGATTTCTATGGCTGGACGACGATTTCGGCCGATGGCGACGCGGTGATGGCCTCGAACGGCCTGCCGCTGAAGATCGACTACTCCGTCGCCGACATGCCGCCGGTCGACATCCTGTTCGCTTCGGTCGGCCTCACCACCGAATTCCCCGGCAAGAGCAAGGTGCTGGCCGCGCTGCGCAGCTGGGGCCGGCGCGGCAATGCGCTCGGCGCGCTGTCGGTCGGCTCCTATCTGCTAGCCGAGGCCGGGCAGCTCGACGGCTATCGCTGCACCATCCATTGGGAGAACCGCGCCGGCTTCATGGAGCGCTTTCCCGACATCAACTGCACCGGCAACGTGTTCGAGATCGACCGCAAGCGTTACACCTGCGCCGGTGGAACCACCTCGATCGACCTGATGTTGGAGATCGTGCGCGGTGATTTCGGTTCCAACCTTGCCAACGGCGTTGCCAACCAGTTCCAGCACGAGCGTATCCGCTCGGCCGGCGACCGTCAGCGTGTCGGCCCGGAGCGGGACCTCACCGGCAAGTCGGAGAAGCTCAGGCGCATCGTCGAATTGATGGCCGACCATCTCGACGAGCCGCTATCTGCGGTGCAACTCGCCAAGTCGGCCGGCCTTTCGGTGCGCCAGGTCGAGCGTCTGTTCCTGCGCCACCTCAGCGTGACGCCCGGCCGCTACTACATGCGGCTGAGGCTGGAAAGGGCGCGCGAATTGCTGCGCCAGACCAACATGCCGATCCTCGATGTGGCGATCGCCACCGGCTTCACCTCGCATTCCTATTTCGCGCAGAGCTATCGGCTGCAGTTCGGCCGGCCGCCATCGGAAGAGCGCCGCACCACCTACTGAGCGGTCCGCTTTTCGTCCTCCATCAGGCTTGTCTCCCAAGGCCGCGTCAAATAGCTTTCCCGGCGCGGACGAGGGATCCATCAGGAGATTTCCATGGCGGGACTGGCACGGGGCGTCGCTGCGGCGATCCTCCTTTTGTCGATGACCACCTTTGGCTTTGCCGCCAACAAGGTCATCATCATCCTCGATGCATCGGGCTCCATGTGGGCCCAGATCGATGGCAAGCCGAAACTGGAGATCGCGCGCGAATCGCTGCGCACGGTGCTGCAGTCGGTTCCGACCGACGACGAGATCGGCTTCATGGCCTACGGCCATCGCACCAAGGGCAGTTGCGACGACATCGAGCTGATCGTGCCGCCGCAGGCGGGTTCGGCCAGCGCGATTTCGTCCGCCGCCGACAGCATGAAATTCCTCGGCAAGACACCGCTGACGTCCGCAGTCAAGCAGGCCGCCGAAGCGCTGAAATACACAGAGGACAAGGCAACCGTCGTCCTCATTACGGACGGGCTTGAGACGTGCGGCGGCGACCCTTGCGCGCTCGGCAAGGAACTCAAGGCCTCGGGCGTCGATTTCACCGCCGATGTCGTCGGTTTCGGCCTGACCGCCGATGAAGGCAAGCAGATCGCCTGCCTGGCCGAAAACACCGGCGGCAAATACATCCAGGCTTCGGACGAGAAGGCGCTGCAGGAAGCGCTGGTCGAGACGGTGGCCGCGCCGGCTCCGGCGCCCGAGCCTGCTCCGGCCCCCGCGCCTGCGCCTGAATCCGCCAAGCCGGAATTCAATTTCATGCCGAGCGTGGTCTTGGCCGAAGGCGGCGATCCAATCACCGACGGCAACGCGTGGGAGATATACAAGGCCAAGTCGGACGGCACGCGCGGGGATTCCGTCACCACCGAATATGGGACCTACAAGGGCAATCTGGAGCCGGGCGATTACATTGTCGCCGCTCGTGACGGTGAGGCCAGATCCGAGCAGACCATCAAGATTGAGGCGGGGCAGGCCTACAAGCCTCTGTTCACGCTGAATGCCGGCACGCTCATCATCCACCCGCGCCCAAGCGAAGGTGCGGACGTTATCGATGGCGCTGCCGTCGTGATCGATTATCCGGGCGCCGATCAGCCCGCAACCTACTACGGGACCACGAAAGTCGTGCTTCCGGCCGGCGACGAGAAAGTCACTGTGACGATCGGGCAGGGCGTGGCGACCGCAACAATCCCACTCGCAGCCGGCAAGACCGAGGAAAGGGACATCATCGCCGGCGTCGGACATGTCGTTGCCAACGCCTATTACACTGCCGGCGGCGACAAGGCGGACGCTTCGGGGATCGGCTTCAAGGTCGTCAAGGCGAAAAAGAAGATTGACGGAACCAGGGAAGAGGTGGCCTACGCCTATGGCCCCGACAGCAAGTTCGATCTGCCGCCCGACGACTACGTGTTGATCTCGACAGTCGATCTCGCCGTCATCGAGCAACCGTTCAGCGTCAAGGTTGGCGAATCTCAGGATGTGAAGGCTGCCCTGAATGCCGGCGTGCTGGCGATCACCGCGCCCGGTGCTTCGAAGATCGAGATTTTCGAGATGGAGAAGGACATCAACGGCAATCGCAAGTCGCTGGGCTACGCATACGACCAGAAGTACCAGGCGGCGATACCAGCGGGGGACTACACCGTCGTCTCGGAGAAATCGGACAACAGCTCGAAGGAAGGCACCGTGACGGTCAAGGCCGGCGCGCGGGCCGAGCTGACCGTGCAATAGAGCAATTCCAGGAAAAGTGTGGGCGGTTTAGGCTCGGCGACTTCGCCGTAGCCTTCCGTTCGGAATTGCGTCAAAACAAAGAGATAGAGCGGTTCGCCGTTTCCGTGAAACGGTGAAACGCTCTAGGATCGCATGGGCGAACGCAAAAAGGGCGGCCACGAGCCGCCCTTTTTCATGAGGAGGAGGAGACCTCCTTCAGGCGCTGCCGAACGCGGCGGCGCCGTGGTCGGCGCGGCCGACCAGTTGCCGGAAGCCGGCGAACAGCTCGCGACCGAAGCCGAACTCGTTGCCGATGAGGTCGGCGTCCGCCGTGCGGCGCAGCGCGAATTCCGTTCCCGGCACCAGAACTTCCAGTGTGCCGGCATCGGCGTCAAGGCGGATGACGTCGCCGTCATGGATTCTGGCGATCGGTCCGTCCTCGACCGCTTCCGGCGTCACATGGATCGCCGCCGGCACCTTGCCGGAAGCGCCCGACATGCGCCCGTCGGTCACCAGCGCCACGCGCTGGCCGCGATCCTGCAGGATGCCGAGCACGGTGGTCAGCTTGTGCAGTTCCGGCATGCCGTTGGCCTTCGGCCCCTGGAACCGGATGACGGCAATGAAATCACCGGTCAGTGTGCCGGCCTTGAAGGCGTCGTTCAGCCCCTGCTGGCTGTCGAACACCTTGGCCGGCGCCTCGATGACGCGCCGCTCGGGTTTCACTGCCGAGGTCTTGATGACGGCGTGGCCGAGATTGCCGCCGAGCACTTTCAGGCCGCCCGTCGCCTGGAAGGCTTGCTTGAACGGCGCCAGAACCTTCTCGTCGCCGCTCTGCAGAGGCGCCGCTTCGCGCACGACACCGCCGTCGTCACCAAGCCTCGCCTCGACCGCGTAGGGCCGCAGGCCTTCGCCCCACACCGTCTGCACGTCTTCGTGAAGCAGGCCTTCGTCGAGCAGCTCGCGGATAAGGAAGCCAAGCCCGCCGGCGGCATGAAAATGGTTCACGTCGGCAAGCCCGTTCGGATAGACGCGCGCCAAGAGCGGCACGGCCTCCGACAGGTCGGAAATGTCCTGCCAGGTCAGCGCGATACCCGCCGCGGCAGCCATCGCGATCAGGTGGATGGTGTGGTTGGTCGAGCCGCCGGTGGCGTGCAGGCCGACGACGCCGTTGACGATCGAGCGCTCGTCGATCATGCGCCCGACCGGCGTATAGGCGTTGCCGAGCGCGGCGATCGCCAGCGCCCGCTTAGCCGCTTCCCTGGTCAGCGCATCGCGCAGCGGCGTGCCTGGATTGACGAAGGAGGCGCCCGGTGTGTGCAGGCCCATGATCTCCATTAGCATCTGGTTGGAGTTGGCGGTGCCGTAGAAGGTGCAGGTGCCCGGCCCGTGATAGGATTTGGATTCCGCCTCGAGCAGTTCGGCGCGGCCGACCTTGCCCTCGGCATAGAGCTGGCGGACCTTGGCCTTCTCGTCATTCGCCAGTCCGGTCGTCATCGGTCCGGCCGGGATGAAGACGGCCGGCAGGTGGCCGAAGGTGAGCGCCGCGATCACCAGCCCGGGCACGATCTTGTCGCAGACGCCGAGGAAGACTGCCGCGTCGAACATGTTGTGCGACAGGCCGATCGCCGCCGCCATCGCGATCACGTCGCGCGAAAACAGCGACAGTTCCATGCCCGGCTGGCCTTGGGTGACGCCGTCGCACATCGCCGGCACGCCGCCGGCCACCTGGGCGATGCCGCCCGCCTCGCGCGCCGCTTCCTTGATCAGCGCCGGGAACGTCTCGAAAGGCTGATGCGCCGACAGCATGTCGTTGTAGGAGGTGATGATGCCGAGGTTCGGCACGCGGTCGCCGCCGAGCGCGATCTTTTCCGATGGGCTGCACACGGCAAAGCCATGGGCAAGGTTGCCGCAACCCAGAACCGCGCGGTTGGCGGTGCGGCTGGACGCCTCCGCGATTCGGCTCAGATAGGCTTCGCGGCCGACTTTCGAACGTTGGCGGATGCGTTCCGTGATGGCTTCGATATCGCGTCTGGCTGTCATGGTCCGTCCTTTCGAGCCTGGCTACGTCCTCCCAACGCCGTCGGGGCCGTCATGTTGCAATCAGGGTGCCCAGAACACCTCTATCGGTCTCGGCGCCGCCTCGATCACTCTGCGGATGGGCTTTTTCGCGCCAGACCCCATCGCGCCGTCAAAAGCGGTGCGCTTGTCGTCGCCTTCGATGTGCAGCGCGACGAAGCCGGCGGCGACGATGCGCGCCATCGACAGCGTGAGCCGGGGCTCGCCGCCACTTGCCGCGTGCACCGGCAGCACGATCCGCCGCGAGGCAGGGTCGAGCAATTCGCCAAGGTTGCCTGCGTCGGAAAAGAACGAGGCCGTGTGGCCATCGCCGCCCATGCCGAGGATGACCACGTCGAGCGGCCAGGGCAGCGACCGCAGCGCTTCGCTGTCCGCCGCCGCAGCGTCCTCGATGCTTGCCGCCTCATGGTAGAGCGGCACGAAGCGCGCCGCCGCGGCCTCGTTCTGGAGCAGGTTCGCCGCCACCAGCCCGGCATTCGAGCGCGGCGAGGACGGCGGCACGAAGCGTTCGTCGACCAGCGTCACGGTGACCTTGTCCCAGGCGATTGGAGTGGTCGACAGCATCGCGAACAACTTCGCCGGTGTGGTGCCGCCGGACACCGCGAGCAGCGCACTGCCGCGTTCCGCGATGGCGCCGGTCAGCCGGTCGGCAATCTGTCCGGCAAGCGCCGTCGCCAGCTCCCGGCGATCGGCAAAGCCGTTCCAGCTGAAGCGGGCCGCGGTCAATTGCTCTCGTGCCATGTCCGTCCGTCACGTTCGATCAGCGCGATGGAAGCTGACGGTCCCCAGGTTCCGGCCGTATAGCCTTGAGCTTCCTGCCGGGCGCTTTCCCAAGCGTTCTGGATCGGGTCGATCCATTTCCATGCCGCCTCGACTTCGTCGCGGCGCATGAACAGGGTCTGGTTGCCGCGCACCACATCCATGATCAGCCGCTCATACGCGTCCGGCGCGCGCCCGTCGAAGGACTGCGCGAAGCTCATGTCGAGCGAGATCTGGCGCAAACGCATGCCGCCCGGTCCCGGATCCTTGATCATGATGTATTGCTTGACGCCTTCGTCCGGCTGCAGCCGGATCACCAGCTGGTTGGCGAAGATCGGCCCGGCGCTCTCGCCGAAGATCGAATAGGGGATCGGCTTGAACTCGATGACGATTTCCGAGACGCGCGTGGCAAGCCGCTTGCCGGTTCTGAGATAGAAGGGAACGCCGGCCCAGCGCCAGTTGCCGATCTCGGCCTTGATGGCGACGAAAGTCTCGGTGTCGCTGCCCTTGCCGAGCTCGTCGACATAGCCCTTGACCGGACCCCCCGCCGAAGCGCCGGCGCGATACTGGCCGCGCACCGTATGCTTGGGCGCCTCATTGCCGTTGATGCGCTTCAGCGCCCTCAGCACCTTGAGCTTCTCGTCGCGAACGGCGTCGGCATCCATCGAGGACGGCGTCTCCATGGCGACGAGGCAAAGCAGCTGCAGCATGTGGTTCTGCACCATGTCGCGCAGCGCGCCGGCCTTGTCGTAATAGGTGACGCGGTCTTCGAGGCCGACCGTTTCGGCCACGGTGATCTGCACGTGGTCGATCTGCGCCGAGTTCCACAGCGGCTCGTAAAGCGCATTGGCGAAGCGCAGCGCCATCAGGTTCTGCACCGTCTCCTTGCCGAGATAGTGATCGATGCGGAAAATCTGGCTTTCGTCGAAGTCGTCGCCGACCGCGTCGTTGAGCGCACGCGCCGAGGCAAGGTCGCGGCCGATCGGCTTTTCCAGCACGATGCGCGAGTTCGGCGTGATCAGCTTGTGCTGCTTGAGCTGGTGCGAGATGTCGCCGAACAGCGCCGGCGCCACCGCGAGATAGAAGGCGCGGATGCGGTCCCCGTCGCCGATCTCTTTCTTCAGTTTGTCGAAGCCGGCGCCGGACGTGGCGTCGGCCGGCACGTAGGAAAGCCGAGCAAGGAACGTCTCCAATTCCTTCGGGTCGATGTCGGCCGGCTTCACATGATCGGATATCGCTTGCTTGGCGAAGGCTTGGAACTCGGCATCGCTCATCTTGGAGCGAGACGTGCCGATGATGCGCGTCGGCTCGGAGAACTGATGGTCGCACTGGCGATAGTAGAGAGAGGGCAGGAGCTTGCGTTCCGACAGGTCGCCGGTGCCGCCGAAGATGATGAAGTCGAAGGGATCGACAGGGATGATCTGGCTGGTCATGGTCAGTCCGAATTGATGCTGGATGCCGGCAGCGTGGTTGGTATTATTCTAATCGATTTAAATTTTCCAGTGCCATGGTGTCACATGTGAGGACCAATCGCTGGCTATTGCATCGGCCCACATGTTTCCCGACACTCGTGCCGCCGGCAGGCCATGGCTTCCGGAAGCGTTCGCAACCGCACCATAGAACGCGAATGTGACGAAAGCTAATGCATGTCTCCCGGACGTGTGCAGCGGTTCCGGGGCAACGACATGCATCAAAACAAAGACTCAAAGCGGGTCGCCTGAATCCGTTTCAGCGCGACGCGCTTTAAGCTGATATTGCCGGGCGCATAGTGCGCCGGGCTGCGGGTCGAAAGTCAATTCAAAACTTCGGAAATCCAATGAGCGGGAAAACCATGCGTCTGGAAAACAAGGTCGCCATCATCACCGGCGCCGCGTCGGGTTTCGGCGAGGGCATGGCGAAGCGCTTTGCCGAAGAGGGAGCGCGCGTGGTCGTCGCCGACCTCAACGCCAAGGGCGCCGAACGGGTGGCCGAAGAGATCGGCAACAACGCGATCTGGACGCAGACCGACGTCTCCCTGCGCTCCGAATTCGACGAGATGATCTATGCCGCCAAGAGCGCCTTCGGCCGCGTCGACATCATGGTCAACAATGCCGGTTTCACCCACCGCAATGGCGACATGCTCGGCGTCGATGAGGAAACTTTCGACCTGATCACCGCCGTCAACATGAAGGCGATCTACCATGCGGCGCTTGCCGTCGTGCCGATCATGGACCGGCAGGGCGGCGGCGTCATCCTGACCACGGCCTCGACGGCCGGGCTTAGGCCGCGGCCGGGCCTGACATGGTACAATGCCTCCAAGGGCTGGGCGATCACCGCCACCAAGTCGATGGCCGTCGAACTGGCGCCGAAGAACATCCGCGTCAACTGCCTTTGCCCGGTCGCCGGCGAAACCGGCATGCTGGAGAAATTCATGGGTGCCGACACGCCTCAGATCCGCGAAAAATTCCGCGCCTCGATCCCGCTCGGCCGGCTCTCGACACCGCTCGATATCGCCAACGCGGCGCTCTGGCTGGCCTCGGATGAAGCCGCCTTCATCACCGGCGTGGCGCTGGAGGTCGACGGCGGCCGCTGTATCTGAGCCGCTTCATGAAGCACATCGCGGCTCTTCGTTCATGGTTGCAGTGAACGGATGGATTGACCCTGTCAGGCCGAGTCCCGGTTTGACTTCATGGTTCGTCGAAAGGATAACGGATCGGGGGTAGGGAAACTGGCGGGTGGTTAAGGTCAGGCTGGGTGAAATTCGCAACGATCTCGGCCGGCGATTGCGCCGTTATCGGGCGGAGCGAGCGCGTGCGCGAAGCAAGGCGACCTTGATCGGCATAACCGGCAGCTCCGGCAAATCGACGGCAACCAGCTTGCTTGGACATATCCTGGCCAGTCACGGCACGGTCCATACGCAGGTTCTTGCCAACACGCTCAAGGCGCTTGTGCGCACGCTCTACAAGCGGATGAAATACACGGGCAAGGTCGACTACGTACTCTTCGAAGCCGGCGCGTATGAGCCCGGCTCGATCCGAGGCATGGCGGAACTGCTAAGGCCGGACGTCGCTGTCGTAACGATGGTCAGGCTGGAGCATATCGCTCAATTCCGGACCTTGGATGGTGTCGCTCAGGAAAAGAAAGCGCTGGTTGACGCCTTGTCGCCGGGCGGGCTCGCTATCTTGAATGCCGATGACCGGTATGTGCTCGACATGGCTTCGGGCGCAAGGGGCCGTATCGTGACTTTCGGCCAGTCGGAGGCCGCCGACTATCGCGTGGCGGACGTCCACGCCGCTTATCCGGACCTGCTCGGATTTTCGCTTCGCTGGCACGGTGGCGCTATAGACATACAGACACCATTCCCTGGCGAGCACTTCTGGCTGCCGGCCGCCGCCGCCATCGTCACGGCATTGGAACTTGGTGTTCCGCCGGAGAAGGTAGCGGCAAGGACGGCATCCTTCGAACCTCTCGCCAACCGCTGCAAGGTGCTGGTGACCGACGGTGGCCCGCAATTCATCGTCGATGCCGCCAAAGCGCCCTGGCATTCGCTGCACATTGCGCTCGAGATGATGGCCAAGGCGAAGGCCGTCCGCAAACGCATTGTCCTCGGACAGATTTCCGATTACGTCGGTTCGTCGAGAAAGTACGGCACTGCCTATGGCATCGCGCGCGATATCGCTGACGAGGTCATCTACACCGGCGACAATGCGCATCGCTCACGCGCGAGCCAGGCCGACCGTGACGGCGGCCGTTTCCTGGAGATTCGCACTCCGAAAGAAGTCTCGGATCACATCAAGAAGACAGCGATCCCCGGTGAGCTGGTCCTCCTCAAGAGCTCCGGTAATCTTCATCTGGAGAGGATCGCGCTGGCCTGGACGCACGACGTCAGATGCTGGATTCCAGCATGCGGCAAGAAAGAGAGCTGTCAGAGCTGCGGCCTGTATGAAGTGCCGTTCGAGGAACACAAGTCCTTCCTCGCAAATCGCAGGCTTGCGCGCAGAAGACGTCGCTTTGGATGGCTGCTTGGCGGATTGAGTTTCACGCGCCGGTCTTGACGTAGCTTTTGTAGACCCAGCCATGCTTGCCGTTATAGACGATCTCGCACCATTGCTTGCAACTCATCACCTGCACCGATGATTTGGCGGGTATGGTGCCAATCGCGGCGGCGCCCTTCTTCGGCCCCGAGCGCATGGTGACGCCCCTCAAAATGCGTCCGTTCGCGGTCGCGCTCGCTTTTTGAGGTTTCGGCTTGGCCTGGGCCGCGTCGTTCGTCGCTGCCGGCTGCGGATCGGGAACCTGCGGCCTGGCTTCGGGAATGGCCGCGGTTTGGGCGCCATCCATCTTGTCGCCCGGTTTCTTCACGGCCGCCGGCGTCTCGCTCCCGGGTGCGGCAACTTCAGACAGCGCGTTCGAGGCGTCGTTCTCTGCAGCGGGCTCGGCGAAGGCTGTATCGGTTGATTGCGCGGCGCTGGTGTCAGCGGCCTGCTTGGATGGAGCTGGTTGATCCTTGGCCTGGGCCGGCGCGGGCTCGGCGTCGGAAGCCGTCCAGCGCGGGTTGTTCGAGGCCAGCGCCGGAATGCTGGCTTCGCGAGCCGCCGTTGCCGGCGAAACCGCATCCGCCTTGCGCGCGGCCTGCGGCGCCGCCGCCACGGTGACCGCCGCGGCCACCGGTGCGATCTTCGTGGTCTTCACCGGAATTGTCGGAACGGTTTGCTCGGCGCTTGCCGCGGCCACTTGCCTGTCGCCCGGCAGGCACAGCCACAGCGCCACCGCGGCCACGCCGATCAGCGCGGCAGTGCCGATCGCGGCAATGACCAGATGCGCGTTCGACTGCACCTTCTGCCAGAAGGATGGCCGTACGTTATAGCCGAACTGCATTGTAAAGCGCTGCCGTTCCGGCGTGCCGAAACTGAAGGGCTCATTCACTCAAACCACCTCCAACAAGCGGGCCGACGTTCTTTCGATCATTGCCGCTAGGTTTGGCTTAGATCGGCATCGGTCCCGAAATCATTGCGGGCAAGGCCCGCGAAATCCCCGGATTTTCGCCCATGATGGCATCTTTTACTGCTGATTATGGCATGAGTGCGCCATTTTGCGAAATTGTGTGTGTTCGTTAAGGTTTCCACAACCTGCCGCGTGGAAGCCACCCGCGTCGAATCGATGGCTTCTGCCCGGCTGCCAGCTCAAATCCTGTCGCGCAGAGCGAACCAGTTGAGCGCGAGAAACAGGAGCGGCGCTCGCAAACGCCGGCCGCCCGGGAAGGCTGGGATCTTCAGGTCTTCGATCAGCTTCAGGCGATCGCGATTGCCGGCGACGGTCTCGGCATAGAGCTTGCCGAAGAAGTTCGACAGCATGACGCCGTGACCGGAATAGCCGCCCATCGAAATCACCTTCGGCATCACCTCGCGCACGAACGGCTTTCTCGGCACCGTGATGCCGACATAGCCGCCCCAGCCATGCGTGATCTCGACATCCTTCAGCGTCGGATAGAGCTCGGCGATTTGCTTGCGGATGTGGATATGGATGTCCTTCGGATCGTTGACGGCATAGACCTCGCGCCCGCCGAACAGGAGCCTGCCGTCTTTCGATTTGCGGAAATAACGCACCACGAAGCGGGAATCGTCGACCGACTCGCCGCCCGGCAGCACTTTGGAGGCCGCACCCAGCGGCACGGTCGCGCCGATGAAGGAGCCGATCGGCATGATATGCGACGCGCTCACCGGTTCCAGATTGCCGCCATAGGCGTTGACCGCGATCAGGCATTTGTCGGCGGTGATCGTACCCCTGGGCGTCGTGACCTTCACCTTGCCGCCATTGGAAACGATGCCGGTGGACGGCGTCTGCTCGAAGAGATGCGCGCCGGCCGCCACCGCCACTTTCGCCGTGCCGATCACCAGCTTCAGCGGGTGAATGTGCCCGGTGCCGGTATCGCGCGTACCGCCGAAATAACGCGTCGAGCCTAGCCGTTCCGCCGTTTCCGCCGCATCCATGAAGCTGACATGCAGATAGCCGAAGCGGCTCGCCATGATCTCGGCGTGACGCTTGTAGTCGTCGACGTAGCGCTTCTTGTGCGCCACCGAAAGCTGACCCGGCATGTAGTCGATCCCGATGTCGTTGGCGGCGGCGAAGTCAAGCAGATGCGCCTTGGCCTCTTCGGCCAGGTCGAACAGCGCTTTGGCGCGGGAAAGCCCGTATTCGGCCTCGAGCTCCTCCGCCCAGGCGCGCTGGCCGGTGCCGAGCTGGCCGCCATTGCGCCCCGACGCGCCATCGCCGAAGCGGTATGCGTCGATCAGCACGACATTCGTGCCCGCCTTTGCAAGGTGCGCCGCTGCCGAGAGGCCAGTGAAGCCGCCGCCGATGATGACGACATCGCATGCCCGGTCGCCGTCGAGTGCCGGATATTGGGGGCGGGACCCTGCTGTATCTTCGTACCACGACCGGCCCGGGGAAATCGGGGATTGATAGTTCATGATCGGGTCAGACATTGAGAAGCAGATATTCCCGCTCCCACGGGCTGATCACTTCCATGAAGGTCTCGAATTCGGCCCGCTTGATGGCCGCAAAGGTGGCGGCAAAAGATTTGCCGAGAAGGGCGCCGAGCTCCTTGTCGCTCTCGAACAGGTCGACGGCCTCGAGCAGGCTGCGCGGCAGGTCGATCTCGTCCTCGTTTGCGGTAGTGAGCACCGGCGCCGTGGCCTTTTCCTTCTTCGTGATGCCGATCAGCCCGCAGGCCAGCGAGGCGGCCAGCGCAAGATAGGGATTGGCATCGGAAGACGGGATGCGGTTCTCGACGCGTCGCGCCGCCGGATCCGAGCGCGGTACGCGGAAGGCGGTCGTGCGGTTGTCATAGCCCCATTTGGTGTTGACCGGCGCCGATGCGGCCTGGGTCAGCCGGCGGTAGGAATTGACGTAAGGCGCAAACATGACCAGCGCGTTCGGCACATGTTTTTGCATGCCGCCGATGAAATGGAAGAACGCGTCGGTCTCCGAGCCGTCCTCGGCCGAGAAAATGTTCTTGCCGGTCTTTTTGTCGATGATCGACTGGTGGATATGCATGGCCGAACCCGGCTGTCCCTGGATCGGCTTTGCCATGAAGGTGGCGTAGATCTCGTGCTTCAGCGCCGCCTCGCGGATGGTGCGCTTGAACATGAACACCTGGTCGGCAAGCTCGATCGGGTTGCCGTGGCGCAAATTGATCTCGAGCTGGCCGGCGCCCTCTTCGTGGATCAGCGTGTCGATCTCCAGGCCCTGCCGTTCCGAGAAATGGTAGATGTCGTCGATCAGTTCGTCGAACTCGTTGACGCCGGCGATCGAGTAACCGGCGCCGCCGCCGATCGGTCGGCCCGAGCGCCCAACGGGCGGCGTCAGCGGATAGTCCGGGTCGGGGTTCTTGCGCACCAGATAGAATTCGATCTCGGGCGCCACCACCGGCCTGAGCCCGCGGTCGTCATAGGCGGCAAGCACGCGTCTCAGGACATTGCGCGGGGTGAACTCGACCGAGCGGCCGTCCTGGTGGACGAGGTCGCAGATCACCGCAGCCGTCGGGTCTTCTTCCCAGGGCACCGCGGTCAGCGTCGAAAGATCGGGCAGAAGCTTCAGGTCGCCGTCATCCTCAGGATAATGGAAGCCGTTGCCGTCCTCGGGATAGCCGCCGGAGATCGTCGTCATGAACACCGCCGAAGGCAGTGCCAGCGAGGTGTTGGAGGTGAATTTCTTCGACGGCATCATCTTGCCGCGGGCAACGCCCGCCTGGTCGGGCGTGATGCACTCGATGTCCTCGATGCCGCGCCATTCGAGCCAGGCGCTGGCTTCTTTCCAGTTCTTCACGCCGCGTTCGTTTTTCAGGAAGGCAGGCGTGCGGGCGCGTCCCCCCCGGCTTGACGGACGGACTTCCTTTTTTTCAGGCGGCATCATTCACCAGATTGTGTTGCGGATTTCGAAGTATAGCCGGGCGCCATGGGGGAAGGGAAGGGGAGGCGACAGGCGCTTGCCCGGGTGCGACTTCTTTGGTCTACAGCTTTTGCCGGTCGGTCGCGTCGAGCCACCGTAACAGCGCCGCCGCATAGAATCTGCGCCAACCGCTTTGCGGCGTCGACAGGAACCACGACTGGCGGATGTCCCATGTGTCGCCGGCCAGATCGCGCAGCCTGGTGTTGATGATGCCCTTTCCTGACAGCGGGTAGACCGAAAACTCGGAGAAATAGATTTCGCCGTCGATCTGATAGAAATCGCACCGCATGTGGTCGAAGGGTGCAGTCAGTCGCTCCGCGATCTCGCGCATCCGCAGAAACGACGGCGGCAGATCGATCTTCACCCACTGGCTGCCGCTGCCTGGTGGCACCGGTGCATAGCTCCCGTCGCGGTCGAAATGACTTTTCAGCTCGTTGCCCTGTCCGTCGCGCCGAGCGGCGTAGACGTAAGCCGTCTTCCCGTTCGAGACATGGAATTTATACTCCAGCGGAACCGGCACACCGTCCTGGATAAGCATCTCCTCGACGAAGATGAGCCGTCTTGCGTTCTTGTAAGCCCACTCGCCGAATTTCCCGCCGTATCGACAACGCATCCATCGCGCCGTTCGCCTCAAAAGCTTCGCCATGTCCACGTCGCCGCTGCGGATCATCATGTTCCAACGGCAGCCATGATTGGCCTTCACCACGACATTTCCGACAAGCAGCGCCGGTGGAATTTCTGTCGCATCGCGGCCGCTCCAAAACACTTTCGCGGTCTTGAGTTCCGGGCATATCGACAGGGCATATTCCTTGGACGCCAGCTTGTCGCATGCAGTGACATAAAGAGGGTTGTGATCGAAGATCTTCCGCCACAGGAATTTGTCGACATACGAAGCGGGCCTTGCCGGGTCGGGAAAGACGCCGCTGTGCCCGTAGGTTCTGTTCCAGATCACTGGATGGCGAAGAAGGCACCAAGCCGTCGTTGCGGCCAGGATCGCGCGATCGGCCATGCCCATCGGCATCAGCTCCCGCCTGCGCGCCCGGCGCCAGGTCGGAAGCGGACAAACACATCGCGGGTCATGTTGCGCGATACGCTGGTGCGGCCGACGACTGCCAGCCGCGGGTCAAGCGTCTCTTCCGCTCGCTCCGACCACAAGCGGGCCAGCGAGTACGGTTCCCATAGAACGAGCTGGAGGTCGAGCGGGGCCGTGTCGGCGATGCGCGACACGACAGACGCCTTGGGCGACACCATGCTGGCGACGTAGACTATCTGGGCGCCGCGATAGTCGTAGTCGCTCCCGTTGCAAAACGCCGCTTGGCAGCGTGTGTAGCCGAGCTTGGCAGCCAGAATATTGGCGGTCTCGACCGCGTCAGGCACGATATCCAGGCCGATTATCTCGGGAACCGGTGTCTGATCATGGATGCGGAACATGGTGAACGGGCGGCCGCCGCAGCCGACCATCACGGCACACTTGCAGTGGCAGAAATCGACATGTTCGAACACTTCATCGAGGCGTTTATAGGCGTCCTTCGAGGACATGACGCCGATAGTCGTTTTTTCCGTTGCTATTTGCCCGAACGACGTTGGCTCTTGCACGTCCCGGTCCAACATCTGCCTGATTTCAGCGGTGTCTTGCGCATGGACCATCTCGATGAAGGCTCGCGTAAGCATAGGCCGATGGGAAAACAGCTCCGGATGGCTGTCGAGCAGCGCTTCGCCCGCTTCATGACCCATGGCCACGCCGATATCGCGAATGCCGTTTATCAGCTCGGTCGGCGTGCGCTGGTGCGCGCTCGCAACGAAGCCTTCCAGCTCATCTTTCCACGAATCCTGCATGCACCCCCCGCGCTTTGCCGATCTCTGGCTAGCAGTGCCGGGCGAACGCGTCTACACCACCATTTCGCGAGGATGATGACGTGGCACTGTCCGCTCTTATCACGATCGGCTTGGATGCCGACGACACGCTGTGGCA
Source organism: Mesorhizobium montanum (assembly GCF_033977145.1). NCBI lineage: Bacteria > Pseudomonadati > Pseudomonadota > Alphaproteobacteria > Hyphomicrobiales > Phyllobacteriaceae > Mesorhizobium > Mesorhizobium montanum. The sequence continues at coordinate 20,681 of NZ_JAVIJF010000021.1, forward strand.
GAACGAGCAATTCTTCCGCATGACCGAACGGCGCTTCATCGCCATGCTTGCCGAACACGGCGAGGCAAGCCACGTTTCGGCTAACCTGCTTGAAGCCGCCAAGCGCAATCTCGGCCTCTATGGCTTCGGCATAAAGAGCTTCACGCTGTCGATGATCGAGACGGCGATCGAGGTTACCGAAGGCCGCGTTCCGGCCTCGACGATAGCGGAAATCCTGGCCGCCGGCCGCGACATGCTCAGCCATCCGATCGAGCCGCTGCCGCACGCGCGCGAGACGGTCGAGAAGCTCGCCGGCGCCTATCGCCTGGTGCTGATCACCAAGGGCGATCTCATGGACCAGGAGCGCAAGCTTGCGCAATCGGGACTGGGCGAGCTTTTCGACGCTGTCGAGATCGTCAGCGACAAGAGCGCAGCCACCTATGCCCGCATTTTCAGCCGCCATGGCGACGGACCGCAAAAGAGCGTGATGGTCGGCAACTCGCTCAAGTCGGACGTGGTCCCGGCCATCGAGGCCGGCGGCTCGGGCATCTATGTGCCGCATGAGTTGACCTGGGCGGCCGAGCACGCCGAGGCGCCGGTCGCGGCGCCAAGGTTCCGGCAGATCGCCGACTTGAGCGAGCTGCCGGCGTTGCTCGAAAGCATCGCCACCGCGGGTTGATGGCCCTGTGCTTCGAAAAGGGCAGCGATCCTATCAAACGCTGAACTGTCTAGCCGCGTCCGACCAGGCGATCGACCACCGGTTGCAGCCCATCGGGCGTGATCGGCTTGGCAACCACCGCATCGACCACGCTCGACAGGCCAAGGCTCTCCGGAGTGCCAGTGCTGGTTGAGAGCAGGATCACCGCGGGCAGCGGCTTGCCGGAAGCGCGCCGCAGCGCGTCGATGGCCGACATCAGCCGGTCGCAATCCTTGTTGTCGGGCCCGCCGTCCAGGATGATGGCGCCGGGCAGATGGCCGGTCAGGGCTTTTTCGGCGGTTTCGGGCGGTTCCGAGATCGGCTTCAGTCCCGATTTCTCGACGATTTTCGACACCACGACCCGGTTGATCGACGACTTCCCGACGACGAGCACCTTGGAAAAATCCGCCGCCATCGCACCTGTGCGGGCCGCCGGTTTCGAATGTTTTTCGGTGGGGTCGTCACGGTCGGCGGGACACATCGGCGGGCGGGCACTCTGGTTCAATGCAGGGTTGAAACCTGAGGCACAATTGAGTGAGATTGTAGCCGGTGTCAAGCTGAAACGGTCGAGTTCGAAAATATAGCAAGAAATTCTGGAATTCAGAGCAAGTCGTGTCTCTCAACGATGAAGGCAAATCGAAAAAATGCGATAGTCTCCCGAACGTATAACGCGCGGGAGACATTCGCCGAGACTGTTGACGTTACGTCAAGTATGAGTCTGCTGCGTAACGATCACCGGGATCAAAAGGTCACCCCAGTTGCCGTCGCCGCCATGGTGCCTGGCCGAGCGCACCAGCTCCACCGAGACGCCTGCTTCGACTGCCTTCATGACCGACTGGTTGAGCCTGTGCAGATCGTTGGCGAGCATGCGGATTGTCGCCTGCTGGTCGACGCTCATTGCGCTCGATTGCTCTTCTGCCCTTTCCTTGACGCGGCTTATCGATGCCATTGGTCTTCTCCTCGATGTAAATGCCCTGCGGGCGTTTCCTCTGGTTGTTATCCGTTACTCGGCCGCCGGCCTGAACTGGGCGTGCTCGGTCGATTCATGCATGGCGGTGGTCGAAGACCGGCCGCCGGTGATCGCCATCGACACGGCGTCGAAATAGCCGGTGCCGACCTCGCGCTGGTGCTTGGTCGCGGTATAGCCGCGGGCCTCGGCCGCGAACTCGGCCTCCTGCAGTTCCGAATAGGCGGCCATCTGGCGGTCCTTATAGCCGCGCGCCAGCTCGAACATCCCGAAATTCAGCTGGTGGAAGCCGGCGAGCGTGATGAACTGGAACTTGTAGCCCATCGCGCCAAGCTCCTTCTGGAACTTCGCGATCGTCGCGTCGTCGAGGTTCTTCTTCCAGTTGAAGGACGGCGAACAATTGTAGGCGAGCAGCTTGCCCGGATGATGCTTGTGCACGCCTTCGGCGAACTTCCTGGCCTGCGCCAGATCCGGCTTCGACGTCTCGCACCAGATCAGGTCGGCGTGCGGCGCATAAGCCACGGCGCGCGCGATGCAAGGCTCGATGCCGTTCCTCACATTGTAAAAGCCTTCGACCGTGCGGCCGGCGTCGTAGTCGACGAAAGGCCGGTCGCGCTCGTCGATATCGGAGGTCAACAGCTTCGCCGCTTCCGCGTCCGTGCGCGCCACGACCAGCGTCGGCGTGCCCATCACGTCGGCCGCGAGGCGCGCCGCGTTGAGGTTGCGGATATGCGCCGCGGTCGGGATCAGCACCTTGCCGCCGAGATGGCCGCACTTCTTTTCCGAAGCCAACTGGTCCTCATAGTGGACGCCTGCGGCGCCGGCCTCGATGAAGGCCTTCATAATCTCGAAGGCGTTGAGCGGACCGCCGAAGCCTGCTTCGGCGTCGGCGACGATCGGCGCGAACCAGGTCTCGACCGAAAGCCCGTTGCCTTCGGATGTCTCGATCTGGTCGGCGCGCTGCAAGGTGCGATTGATGCGCTTGACGAGTTCCGGCGCCGCATTGGCCGGGTAAAGCGATTGGTCCGGATACATGGCCGAGGCGGTGTTGGCGTCAGCGGCTACCTGCCAGCCAGAGAGATAGATCGCCTTCAGCCCGGCCCGAACCTGCTGCATGGCCTGGTTGCCGGACATCGCGCCGAGCGCGTTGACGAAATCCTCCTCGTGGATGAGCTTCCACAGGCGGTTCGCGCCCATCTCGGCCAGCGTCTGGCGAATTTGCACGGAGCCGCGCAACCGCTTCACGTCCTGCGTCGAATAGGGGCGCTCGATGCCCTCGAAACGGCCTTCCGGCGCGGAAGGGACGAGGTTGTAAAAATCGGTCATTGATAACTCCGGATCGTTTGGCGACTGCTTCAGCTGGAACGTCACAAAGGCATTCCCCGTGATGTTCGTGTATGACACGATTTACATTGCAGCGCGAAAAACACCCAGGAAAACCGTCAAATGGTACCAAAAATAAAGGAAAAACTGTGTTGTCATTGACAAGCGATCTCTGTAAATTTGTCACGATTGTAAAAGCATCGAAGCGGACGCCGGATTTGATGTTCATGTAAATTCTTGTCAAGGATGGCAGGATGGCCGACCACAAGATCTTTGCCGGGCCGCGGCTGCGCCGGCTGCGCAACGTCAGGGGCCTGACCCAGACGGCAATGGCCGAGGGACTGGGCATCTCGCCCTCCTATCTCAACCTCATCGAGCGCAACCAGCGGCCGCTGACGGTGCAGCTCATTCTCAAGCTGGCCTCCGTCTACAAGGTCGATCCGCATGAATTGCAGGCGGAGACGAAAGGCTCGATCGCGGCACTGCGCGAGGCGTTCAGCGATCCGCTTCTTGCCGGCGAACTGCCTGGCGACCAGGAACTGATCGATCTCGCCGAGGTGGCGCCGAACGCTTCGGCGGCGATGGTAAAACTCTTTCGCGCCTATCGCGAGCAGGCAGAGCGCCTGTCCGACCTCAACCAGCTTCTGGCCAGGGAGGGCAGGTCGACCGCGCTGTCCGGCACGCGCCTGCCTGCCGACGAGGTCCACGAAGTGTTCGAGCGCCGGCCAAACCACTTTGCTTCGCTGGAAGAGGAGGCGGAAGCTTTCACATCGGTCCTCGACCCCGGCGATGATCTGTTCGGCGCGCTGAAGGCCTGGCTGAGGCGCGAGCACGGCATCGTCGTCAAGGTGCTGCCGGTCGCCACCATGCCCAACTGGCGCCGCCGTTACGATCGTCATTCGCAGCGCCTGTTTCTGTCCGAGCGGCTGTCGCCTTTCGACCAGCTGCGCGAAATCGCCATGGAGGCAAGCCTCATACGCATGTCGGTGGCCGTCGCCGGCGAAATCCAGGCGCTGAAGCTCGGCACCGACGAGGCGCGTCGGCTCGCCCGCTTCGAGCTCGGCCGCTATGCTGCTCATGCGCTGATGATGCCCTATCAGGCCTTCCATGCCGCCGCCCTGCGAGCCCGCTACGACATCGATGTCTTGCGTTCCCGTTTCGGCGTCTCTTTCGAACAGGCCGCCAACCGCCTGACCATGCTGCAGCGGCAGGGCGCATCGGGCGTGCCTTTCTTCATGCTGGAAGTCGACAATGCCGGCAACCGCTTCCGCAAGGCCGGCAGCGAGGGCTATCCGCAAAGCCGCTTCGGTGGCGGCTGTCCGAAGCTTCCCGTCCATGCGGCATTCTCGCAACCGGGCCAGATCCTGGTCGAGGCGGTGGAGATGCCCGACGGCGCCGAGTTCCTTTGCATCGCCCGCACGCTGGAAGGTCCGCAAGGCGCCTTCTCAGAACGGCCGCGGCGCACCGCTCTCCTGCTTGGCTGCGATATCGGCTTTCGCGACGAGATCGTCTATGGCGCGGCGCTGCCGGCCGGAACCGGCAAGCCCGGGCAGGGTTTCGCCACGCCGGTAGGCCCCGCCTGCAGGCTTTGCGAGCGCGTCGGCTGCCTGGCGCGCGCCGAACCGCCGGTGACGCGCCCGCTCGGCCTCGACGAGATGGTGACGGGCCTCAGCGCCTTCGATTTTCAGGGATGATATCGGCGATGTGTCCCAAGCCTCGCTGTATGCTGGATCACGCCGGGTTTGCGTCTTTGCGCTACGCGATTGGGACATAGTCCTGTCGTCTGAGACATAGAGTCTCTGTTGTCCTTGGTGCATCGTGTCTAACGCAACCCGCTGACAGTCATGTCCATGACCGATACCGCCCCGTCCCCCGTCGTCTTGCCAGCCGTCTCGCCGCGAGAGGAGCGCATCGGCATGCTGCTGGTTTTCCTTTCGGCGCTGATGTGGAGTTTCGGCGGCACCATCGCCCGTTTCATCCAAATCGACGACAGCTGGACCGTGGTGTTCTGGCGTTCGCTCTGGGCCGTGGCCTTTCTCATCGCGTTCATGCTCTGGCGCGACGGTTGGCGCGGTACTCTGAAACTCTTTCGGCACATGGGCCTGCCCGGCCTTGGCGTCGCCTTCTGTTTCGCCACCGCCTCGACCAGTTTCGTGGTGGCGCTTGCCTACACCACGGTCGCCAACATCCTCCTGATGCAGGCCGGCGTGCCGCTTCTGGCGGCCCTGCTTGCCTGGCTGCTGTTTCGCGAACGGGTCAGCCCGGCCACCTGGATCGCGATTGCCGCCGTCATCGCCGGCGTCGCCATCATGGTCTCCGAATCCCTGGGCAGCGCCGTCTCGCCGATCGGCGACGGCTTGGCGCTGCTGATCGCTGTGATGTTTTCGGTTGCAACCGTGATCACCCGACGCTTTGCCCATGTACGCATGGTGCCGGCCACATGCCTCGGTGCGCTGCTTGCCGGTGCGTTCGCCGCCTTGCAGGCGTCGGGGTTCGCGGTCTCGGGGCGGGACATGGGCTTCCTCTTCGCCTTCGGCGTCGTCAATCTCGGCGTTGGCCTCGCTTTTTTCGCCATGGGCGCGCGGCTGGTGCCGGCGGCGATCGCCGCCCTGCTCGGCACCTTCGAACCGATCCTCGGGCCGATCTGGGTCTGGCTCGTCCATTCCGAGGTCCCGTCGGTGCGCACCATCATCGGCGGCGCGGTCGTGGTCGCGGCGCTGCTCGTCCATATCGGCCTTGAGTTCAAGCGCCAGACGCGGCCGGCGCGTCCAGGCGTCACCGGCCTGCCGTCACCCAATTGATGCCGCATGAGTGTTTGCCATTGACAAGCGTGTCGCCGGGCGGGCAGGCTGCAATTACGGCAACAACAAGACAGGCGTATCTTGCCAAGTGTCTCCGCCGGCCCCGCAGGGGCCGGACCGCAAAGTCATATTTCTGTTTACGCCGCGGCGAACGCCGCTGACGCCGCTCTGATACCTTCCCGGAGGGAGGTTACGGGCCGCAACTGCTACTCAACGATCCGGCATGGCACCAGCGGATCGCATCTGTCGCCCTCCGGACAGCTCAACAGTCTGAACCAAATGCCGACCTGCGTTCACGCTGCGACAGGCCGGCAGGGGAATACTCACCAAAGGAGAACAGCATGATCCGCAAAGCGCTCTGGCTTTCGGCGACGTCGGCGTTTCTAACGCTTTTCACAATAAGCGGTCATGCCGAAGACCGCGTCGTCAACGTCTACAACTGGTCGGACTATATCGACAGCTCGATTATCGACGACTTCACCAAGAAGACCGGCATCAAGGTCGTCTACGACACCTTCGATTCCAACGAGATCCTGGAGACCAAGCTGCTTGCCGGCGGCAGCGGCTATGACGTCGTCGTGCCGAGCGCCAACTTCCTGGCGCGCCAGATCCAGGCAGGCGTGTTCCAGAAGCTCGACAAGTCGAAGCTGCCGAACCTCTCCAACATGTGGGACGTCATTTCCGAGCGCACCGCCAAATACGATCCGGGCAATGAATATTCGGTCAACTACATGTGGGGCACGGTCGGCCTCGGCTATAACGTCAAGAAGGTGCAGGCTGCGCTCGGCACCGACAAGATCGACAGCTGGGACGTGTTCTTCAATCCGGACAAGCTGGCCAAGCTGAAGGATTGCGGCGTCTATGTGCTGGATTCTCCCGCCGACATCATTCCGGCGGCGCTGAAATATCTCGGCCTCGATCCCAACAGCACCTCGCAGGATGACATTGCCAAGGCCGAGGAAACATTGCTGAAGGTCCGGCCCTATATCCGCAAGTTCCATTCGTCCGAATACATCAACGCTTTGGCCAATGGCGATATCTGCATGGCGATCGGCTGGTCGGGCGACGTCTTCCAGGCCCGCAACCGCGCCGAGGAAGCCAAGCAGGGCGTCGAGATCGGCTATTCGGTGCCGAAGGAAGGCGCCCAGATGTGGTTCGATCAGATGGCGATCCCCGCCGACGCCCCGCACACCGCCGACGCGCTCGAGTTCATCAACTACATGATGACGCCCGAAGTCATCGCCAAGTCGTCGAACTACGTGCTCTACGCCAACGGCAACAAAGCTTCGCAGCAGTTCATCGACAAGGCGATCCTGGAAGATCCTTCGGTCTATCCCGACGAGGAGACGACGAAGAAGCTCTATACCGTTGCGCCATACGATCCCAAGACACAGCGCGTCATCACGCGCACCTGGACCAAGATCGTCACCGGCCAGTAAAGCATTGAGACACGACCCCGGCAGCCAACTGCCGGGATCGCTTTCTTTTGGGGAGTTCAATTTAAAAAGTAACGGAGTGGGGATCATGAAATCGCTTGGCAGCATCCGCAGGGATTTCGCGCCATGGAACGACCCGAACGCCAAGCCATATATCCAGTTCGACAAGGTCACCAAGAAATTCGGTGACTTCACCGCCGTCAACAACTTGTCGCTGACCATCTTCGAGCGCGAATTCTTCGCCCTGCTCGGCGCTTCGGGCTGCGGAAAGTCGACCCTGCTCAGGATGCTTGCCGGCTTCGAGGAGCCATCCGCAGGCCGCATCCTGCTCGACGGGCAGGACCTGCGCGGCATCCCGCCCTACAAGCGGCCGGTCAACATGATGTTCCAGTCCTACGCGCTGTTCCCGCATATGACGGTGGAGAAGAACATCGCCTTCGGCCTCAAGCAGGAAGGCATGCCCGGAGCCGATGTCGAAAAACGCGTCGCCGAGATGCTCAAGCTGGTCAAGCTAGAGCAGTTCGCCAAGCGCAAGCCGCATCAGCTCTCGGGCGGCCAGCGCCAGCGCGTGGCGCTTGCCCGCTCGGTCGCCAAGCGGCCCAAGGTTCTGCTGCTCGACGAGCCGCTCGGCGCGCTCGACAAGAAGCTGCGCGAGGAAACCCAGTTCGAACTGATGGATCTGCAGCAGGAACTCGGCCTGACCTTCGTCGTCGTTACCCACGATCAGGAAGAAGCCATGACCATGGCCGACCGCATCGCCATCATGGACAAGGGCGAGGTTATGCAGGTCGCCACACCGGCTGAGATCTACGAGGCGCCGGCCTCGCGCTTCGTGGCGCATTTCGTCGGCAACGTGAACATGTTCGAGGGCAAGGTTGCCGAGCGCACGGCAAACACGACGCGTATCACCGGCGCAACCGGCGCTGAGATCGTCGTCGACAATGGCGGCGAGGCAGCCGCGGGCTCCAACATCGTCTTCGCGATCCGGCCGGAGAAGATCAAGATCTCCTCGAAAAAGCCCGCCGATGCCGTCAATGCGCTGGAAGGCGAAGTCTATGACGTCGCCTATCTCGGCGACATGACCGTCTATCATATCAAGCTCGACGACGGGCAGATCGTGCGGGCGAGCGCGTTGAACGCCTCGCGCGTCACCGAGGATCCGCTGACCTGGAACGACCGCGCTTGGGTCTCCTTCCGGCCCGACGCCGGCGTCGTGCTGGCCAGGTAGGAGGCGGACATGACAACCATCGCTGCGCCCGCCGCTCCATCGACCGCTACCGCCGCCACGTTGCCGACGCGGCTGGCGAAGGGCTTCGTCGACCGCCTCGTCATCATCGTTCCCTATCTCTGGCTGCTGTTCTTCTTCCTCGTCCCTTTCATCATCGTCTTCAAGATTTCGTTGTCGCAGACGGCGATTGCGATGCCGCCCTACACGCCGGTGCTCGACTTCAGGGATGGCGTCTCGGGATTCTTCGCGGGCTTCCGTGAGCTCAACTTCGACAATTACACCTGGCTCACCCAGGACGCGCTCTATTTCAACGCTTATGTGACCAGCCTGATCATCGCCGGTATCTCGACGATACTCACGCTGATCGTCGGTTATCCGATCGCCTATGGCATGGCGCGTGCGCCGGCAACGATCCGGCCGACCCTGCTGATGCTGGTGATCCTGCCGTTCTGGACCTCGTTCCTGATCCGCGTCTATGCCTGGATCGGTATTCTGAAACCCGAGGGGCTGCTCAATCAGGTCCTGCTCGCCACGGGGCTGATCAGCCAGCCGCTGGTCATCCTCAACACCTACACGGCGATCTTCATCGGCATCGTCTATTCCTACCTGCCCTTCATGGTGCTGCCACTCTATTCCTCGCTGGAGAAGATGGACTATTCGCTGATCGAGGCCGCACAGGACCTCGGCTGTCCGCAGACCGGCGCCTTCTGGAAGATCACCTTCCCGCTGTCGCTGCCCGGCGTCGTGGCCGGCTGCCTGCTGGTGTTCATTCCGGCGGTCGGCGAGTTCGTCATCCCGGACCTCCTCGGCGGCTCGCAGACGCTGATGATCGGCAAGACGCTCTGGAACGAATTCTTCTCCAACCGTGACTGGCCGGTCTCGTCGGCGGTGGCCGTGATCCTGCTTCTGGTGCTGACCATCCCGATCATGTTCTTCCAGCAGGCTCAGGCACGCGCACAGGAGCAGGGAAAATGAACTCGACCTGGAGCCGTTTCAACATCTCCTCGATCGTGCTGGGTTTTGCGTTTCTCTATTTGCCGATCGTGCTTTTGATCGTCTTTTCCTTCAACGAATCGAAGCTCGTCACCGTCTGGGGCGGCTTCTCGACCAAATGGTACGTGTCGCTGTTCCACAACCAGGGCCTGATGGACGCCACCTGGGTCACGGCGCGCGTCGGCGTCATCTCGGCTACGGTGGCGACCGTGCTCGGCACGCTCGCCGCCATCACGCTCACGCGCTACACGCGCTTCAGGGGGCGACTGCTTTTTTCGGGCATGGTGTTTGCGCCGCTGGTCATGCCGGAAGTCATTACGGGCCTGTCGCTGCTGCTGCTCTTCGTCGCTGTCGGGCTCGACCGCGGCTTTTTCACGGTGACGCTCGCGCACATCACCTTCACCATGTGCTTCGTGGCCGTCGTCGTGCAGTCGCGCCTGGTCACGTTCGACCGCTCGCTGGAAGAAGCGGCCATGGATCTCGGCGCGCCGCCGGTAAAGACCTTCTTCCAGATCACCTTGCCGGTCATCCTGCCGGCGATCATCTCCGGTTGGATGCTGGCTTTCACGCTCTCGCTGGACGATCTGGTGATCGCCAGCTTCACCTCGGGTCCAGGTGCCACCACGCTGCCGATGAAGATATACAGCCAGGTGCGCCTTGGCGTGACGCCGGAAATCAACGCCGCCTGCACCCTCCTGATCGCGGTGGTGGCGGTAGGCGTCATCATCGCCTCGATCGCCAACAAACGGCGCGAGATCCAGCGCCAGCTCGACGAGCGAGCCGCGCAGCGTGGTTGATTGATGGAAGCGGGGACGCTTTTGCACCCCTGCCTCCTGAACGGTTCATCGTCTCACGGAAACGGCGACCCGCTCTATCTTTTTGTTGATGCAATCCCGGACGGGAAGGCTACGGCGAAGTCACCAAGCCTTACCGCCCACACTTTTCTTGGAAACGCTCTATTGGCCGGAAACGCCGGGAGCGATCGGTGATATGAATGGCGCGCTCCAGTTGCCGCCGACGAAGAACAGCGACTGGCTCGGCGGCGCGGGAGCCGGGCTGGCCGCCTGACCATTGGCCGGCTGGGGCTGCTGCGCCGGCTGTCCGCTCGGTATGACGCCTCCCGAGAGCGCTAGCCCGCGCCCGACATAGGAGGCGATGCCGGACAGCCAGATCTTGTATTTCTGAGCGTTGATCTCGGCCTTGTCGAGGCGCGCCACGCCCTTCGAAATGCTTGCCTTGATCTCCGCGCCGTTGATCGGCAGCGAACCATTAGCGACGTCGTCGAGCGCGAAGAAGCCGCCTTGCTGGTTGCGCTTGAGGAAGGCCGGCAGGTCGAGCCCGTTGAGCGTGCCCGGCCCGAAAGTCGCCGAGAACGATCCGTCGGCATTCTCGAAGATCGAGTTCCAGGCCTTGCCGGGCCCCTTGAGGATGATCGATACCGTCCCGGTGCCGACCGGCACCAGCCGCGTCATTCCGGCCGCCGTGGCAAAAGCTCCCGTATCCACATCCGACGCCAGGAGCCGCATCTCGACCTGCGTGCCCTCCGGCTTGCGGTCGAAGCGCAGGCTGCTCTGGATGTTGCCGTTAAAGGCCGAGGCGTCGGATATGTCGAACACGGCAAGACCGTTCTTGACCTGCGCGGTCGCCGCGACGTCGGCCAGTTGCACCGATCCCGCCATGGCGTGTGCCGCCGACAGTCTGAGGTCGAGGTTTATGCGGTCGGCGAAACTGGTATCGATGTCGCCCGGGCCGACTTCGCCGGTGGGCGCAACAGGCGTGAAGGCCGACAGGAAAGATCTGAGATCGAGCGTGTCGAAGGCGAGCGTGCCGGCAATCACCGGGCGCCCCTCGGCGAAGGAGAAATCCAGCGCGCCCATGCCCGGATTGTTGTTGAGCGTGACGGTTGTGCTCTCGAACTTCGCGCGTCCCGCAGAGGCATTCACCTTGGTGGCGATCGAGACTGCGCCGATCGCCGCGCCGGGCGCGATGCCGGCCTGCGACCACTCCAGCACGCGCCGCAGCGAAGGCGCGGCGAACTTTGCTTGGCCGTCCAGATAGGCATTGTCCGACATCGAGGCCGTTCCGTCGAAGGACAATGTCGCGGGTGCCGCCTTGAAGGAGAGGGTGACCGGGGCGGTCCCCCCGGCAAACAGCACCAGCGGTCTCGCCGACGAGAAATCGAGCTGCACGCTTTCGCCACGCCAGATCCCGGTCGCGGTCAGCGAGGCTTCGCTGTTCATCGCTTCCCAGTTCACCTGGCCGCTCAGGCTGCTCAGGATTTCGGTTTCCTTGCCGGCGGCCGTAGTCACGACGCGGCCATCGCGGAACTCGACGGTGCCGAACGGATCGGAAGGCAATTTGCCGAGATCGGGCGTCTGCGGGTTGGCGGTGACCACGCCGCGCGCGGCATCGATCGAGCGCGTGATGCGGCCGCCGGTCGGAAGCGGCGGCAGATAGAAGCCGCTGGCCATGCGCTGGACCCTGATCGTCGGACGCACCAGCCTTGCCGTCGAGAAGGCGACGTCGCCCTGCAGGGCGGCCATGGCCGAGAGATCGACTTCGACGCGATCGGCCTCGACCACCGGCGGCGCATCGGTCTCGGTCCATTGCGACAGCGTCACGTCGCTGAGGATGGCCCGGAACTTCGGCCACACCTCGATACGCGGCGAGCCGTCGATCGTGACCCTGAAGCCGCTCCAGGCGCTCAATTCCCAGGCGATGCGGTCGCGTACGATGCGGGTCGAGGCAATCAGCGGCAGCGCGGCAACCGCGAGCGCGATGACGAGCACGGCAACGCCGATCGCCCACACACCGCGCCGGATCAAAGATGATGGCATTTCGCCCCGTATGCTTTCATTGCCGACAAAATCGCCCGACGGGTGTAACCGAGCGCCGACGCTTTTCAAGTCTTTATGGCCTTGCGATGGCATTTGCACAGCGTCCGCCACGGGGCGCCCGAACAAAATCTTGCTCTGCTGCGCTGCAATATGCATAAGCGGTCTGCACGATCCCGGTCCGCGGTTGCGCGCCGTTTTTGGGACGATGGCATATGCGATGTTGAGCTTAACTGGCTCAAACGCGATGCGCTTTGGGAGGAGCGATCATGGCCGCCGATACACCTTTGTGGACCCCGACGCAGGAGCGGATCGATGCGGCGCCCCTGACCGCGTTCATGAAAGCGGCGGAAGCAAAAGCCGGGCTGGCATTCTCCGGCTATGCCGAGCTTCACCGCTGGTCGATCGAGGATCGCGAAGCGTTCTGGAGCCTGGTCTGGGACTTTTGCGATCTTGTCGGCGACAAGGGTGAGCGGAACCTCGTCGATGGCGAGAGGATGCCCGGCGCCGGCTTCTTTCCCGGCGCCAGGCTCAATTTCGCGGAGAACCTTTTGAAGAAGACCGGCAGCGGCCCGGCCATCGTTTTTCGCGGCGAGGACAAGGTCGAGCGCCGGCTGTCCTGGAACGAACTTCATGCGCTGACCTCGCGGCTGCAGCAGCTCTTCCTGTCGCTCGGGGTCAAGGCCGGCGACCGCATCGCCGCCATGATGCCCAACATGCCCGAAGCGGTCGCCGCGATGCTGGCCGCAGCCTCGATCGGCGCGGTCTGGTCGTCATGCTCTCCCGATTTCGGCGAGCAGGGCGTACTCGACCGTTTCGGCCAGATCGAGCCGGTCGTCTTCATCGCGCCAGACGGCTATTGGTATAACGGCAAGGCGATCGAGGTGGCCGACAAGGTCCGCGCGATAGCAGTGAAGCTCTCCACGCTGCGCAAGGTGCTGATCGTCGACTATCTCGGCACCTCGGCCGATGTCGCCGCCACCATCGACAAGGCAGCCGCGCTCGACGAAGCGCTCTCGCCCTTCGCCGCCAGGACTGTCAGCTACGAGCGGCTGCCGTTCGCGCATCCGCTCTACATCCTGTTCTCCTCGGGCACGACCGGCATTCCGAAATGCATCGTGCATTCGGCTGGCGGCACGCTGATCCAGCACGTCAAGGAGCACCGGCTGCATGCCGGCCTGCTCGATGGCGATCGGCTGTTCTACTTCACCACTTGCGGCTGGATGATGTGGAACTGGCTGGTATCGGGCCTCGCCTCGGGCGCGACGCTTCTGCTTTATGACGGCTCGCCTTTCTACCCCGATGGCAATGCGCTGTTCGATTTCGCCGATGCCGAGCGGATGACCTATTTCGGCACTTCGGCCAAATTCATCAATTCGGTTCGCAAGGCCGGGCTGAAGCCGATCGCGAGCCACGATCTGTCGACCGTGCGCACGTTCTCTTCCACCGGCTCGCCGCTGTCGCCGGAGGATTTCCGCTTCGTCTATGACGGCATCAAGAAGGACGTGCATCTGGCCTCGATCTCGGGCGGCACCGACATCGTCTCCTGCTTCGTGCTCGGCGTGCCGACCGAGCCGGTCTGGAGCGGCGAGATCCAGGGACCGGGCCTCGGCCTGGCGGTCGACGTCTGGAACGACGACGGCAAACCGATCCGGCAGGAGAAGGGCGAGCTTGTCTGCACGAAAGCCTTCCCGTCGATGCCGATCGGCTTCTGGAACGACCCCGACGGCAAGAAATATCACGCGGCCTATTTCGAGCGTTTCGACAATGTCTGGTGCCATGGCGACTTCGCCGAATGGACGGCCCATGGCGGCATGATCATCCATGGCCGCTCGGATGCAACGCTCAATCCGGGCGGCGTGAGGATCGGCACGGCCGAGATCTACAATCAGGTCGAGCAGATGCCGGAAATCCTCGAGGCGCTCTGCATTGGCCAGGATTTCGACAATGATGTCCGCGTCGTGCTGTTCGTGCGGCTGGCCGCCGGCGTTACCTTGGACGACGATCTGGAAAAGCGAATCCGCGCCAAGATCCGCACCGGTGCCAGCCCGCGTCACGTGCCCGCCAAGATCGTCGCCGTCACCGACATCCCGCGCACCAAGTCCGGCAAGATCACCGAGCTCGCGGTGCGCGACATGGTCCATGGCCGGGCCGTCAAGAACAAGGAGGCGCTCGCCAACCCCGAGGCGCTGGAGCTGTTCAGGGACCTGCCGCAGCTCGCGACCTGAAACCCCTCATGGTTAACCAAACCTATGCGGCGAATTTACCTAGATTTCACGGGTGGTACACATTCGTAAATTTTTTTGCGGCCCGGTAAGGACTTGTTAAGGGACGACCCCGATAGTCGCGTGTAACTTGAGGGAGAAATCCCGTTCCTCGTCCCCTGAGGTTCAGCTCAAGCCCCCGTTGTGACAGCATCCCATTTCTCAAGGCGTCCTCTTGGACGCCTTTTTCTTTGGCCGAATCCTACTCTTGCAATCCTATTCGGCGAGCACGCGGGTCGAGGGGAAGCCAACCTCGACCAGGGTTCCTTCGCCTGGCGTCGAGGTGATGGCGAAACGCGCGCGGTTCGCTTCCACCATGGCCTTGGTGAGCGGCAGGCCGAGGCCGGTGCCGTCGCCGCGTCCGCGCTTGAGCGCATTGATCTGCTTGAACGGCTTCAGCGCCTGCTCGATCTCGGTCGGCGTCATGCCGATGCCGGTGTCGCGTACGCGCATGACGACATCGCCTGAGGCCTCGTAAGCGGTCGAGACGATCACCTGGCCGCCGGCCTGGGTGTAGCGTATGGCGTTGGAAAGGATATTGAGGGCGATCTGGCGAACGCTTCTCAGATCCGCCACCACTTCCGGCAGCCGCGAGGCGAAGCTGGAGCGGATGATGACGCGCTCGCGATTGGCCTGCGGCTGCATCATCGCCACCGTCTCGGCCAAGGTGTCGTTGAGCGACACCGCCTCGTAATCCATCTCCTGCTGGCCGGCCTCGATCTTCGAGATATCCAGCAGGTCGTTGACGAGATCGAGCACATGGTTGCCGGAGCGGTTGATGTCGCGCAGATAGTCGCGATAGCGGTCGTTGGCGATCGGGCCGAATTTCTCGTCCACCATCAGCTCGGAAAAGCCGATGATGGCGTTGAGCGGCGTGCGGATCTCGTGGCTGATGCGGGCCAGGAAATCCGTCTTTTGCGAGGAGGCGCGCTCGGCCACCGCGCGCGCTTGCGTCAGGTCTTCCTCCGCCCGCTTCCACTGCGTGATGTCGCGCACCACGGCGCAGAAGCCGCTGTCGTTGGGCAGACGGCCGATGGTCATGAACAGCGGAATGAAACGCCCCTGCGCCTCGCGACCGATGACCTCGCGGCCGTCATTGAGCACGCTCGCCACGCCCGGCTCCGAAAGGCCCGCGAGATAGTCGCGGGCAGCGCGCTGGCTTTCGATGGCAAACAGCGAGACAAAGGGCTTGCCCGCGACCTCGTCGCTGTCGAAGCCGAACAGGGCTTCCGCCGGTCGGCTGATGGAGCGGATGTTGCCGTCGCGGCCGATCAGCACCACGCCGTCCGTGGCGGTGTCGATGATGGTGCGCATCTCGGCAATGCGCGACTTCAATTCCGGCACGTCCGGCTGCAGTGCCGGTTCGTCATTCGCGGCGGTGAAATGCGCCGCATCGTCTTCGCCGGAGCGCCGCACCACCAGCATCAGCGCCTTGCCGCCGCGCCACGGCACCGAGCGCAGCAGCGCGTCGATCGGAAATTCCTGGCTCTGGCGGGTTTTGAGCTTCAGCGAGCGGTCGCTTTCGTCCGCGGCGGCGTCCTCGGCGTAAGGGTCGGCAAAGAGCGCGCCCAGGCCCCCCGCATCCGCGAGGTCGTCCACCGTATCGTAGCCGGTGAGTTCGAGGAAGGCTTCATTGGCATAATGCAGCACATCGCCCGAATGGATGAGCAGCGGCACCGGCAGTCTGGCGAGGATGGATGTATCGGGCGCCTTGGCTTCTTGTCCGGTCGAAAAAGCGGACGGCACGAAGCCTGCGAGTTTGAGCGGCGGCACTTCGAGGCGCGGCCGCGCCGACGCTGCGGCTTCCGGTTCTTCCGGCTGTTCTTCCGCGGTCGCGGCGGCATCGGCATCGGCGCCGGCCCAATCCTCATTGTCTTGCGCATCGCGAAAATCGTCGGCGGTCATGCTGTCGTCGTCTGCCGTCGCATCGGGGGCAGACGGCTCAGCCGCGACCGGCTGAGCCGCGGGCTGTTCGACCGGCTGCTGCGGCTCCGCGGCAGGATGTTCGGCCGCCTGTCGGGCGCCCGCTGCCTGCTCGGTCTCGGAGACAGGCACGACGCCGGCTTCTTCCGTCGATTTCTCGCCATCGGCATAATTGAGCAGCGAGCCGGAAACGGCCGGGATTTCGGCCTGGCCGGTGTCGCTGGTCTCGGCGACGCCATCGATGCCGTCGAGCCGCGCCAGGTCTTCCTGGTCTTCCGCCTCGGTCTCTGCTTCAGCGGTCTCTGCATCGGCCTCCGCGTCGGCAGTTTCCGAGGCTTTCGACGCGGACGGCAGGGTCGCTTCCCGCGCGGAACCTTCGTCTTCCGCCACGTCAAGCGGAAGCGGCCGGTTTGCCTCGGCCTTCACGTCGCCGGCCGGCTCTTTCGCCGCTGCCTCGTCCTTGCCGGCAACAGCCGCATCGGGCTGCTTGTCGGCTTCCGGGGCGCTCGGCTCGGCATGGGCAGAACTGTCCCTGCGCAGCCGCTCGCCGATCTCGCGGAAGGCGCTGCGCTCGAGTATCGACAGACCCCTGTCGCTTCCCGGCTGCTTGTCGTTGGCCGGCTGGCGATGCTCGGCCAGCCTTATCACCTTGTCGGCGAAGCGCCGCTCCGGCTTCGGCACGATGGTCAGTGCCGGCACTTCACCCTGGAAGGGATCTTCGGGCTTTGACGGTTCCGGCGGCGTCTGCTCCGCTGCCGGCTGCGCGACCGACGGCTCGGCCCCGGCAGGTGCGGCATTCGGCACCAGGGCCATGCCAAGCGCTTCCGGATCGGCTACAGCGTCGGCGCTGCGCGCGACGCCGAAGCCACGAAAACCCTCGAAGGCGCGGCTGCGGCCATAGACAGGCAGCGCCGCCAGATCGACCGGGATCTTCAGACCGGTTCCGGCCACCGGCCACAACACCGAACGGCCGGACCAGGTGTCGCGCCGTTCGAGCAGACCGGCGATCTCGCCCGAGGCGTCGAGGCCGAAAGTGGTGGCGACGTCCTTGAAGCGGCGGCCGATCACGTCGGCGGCGGGCTGGCCGACGATGTCTGCGAATTCGGGCGACAGCGCACTGAACTTGCCTTCGGCGTCGGTGCGCCAGACGAAGCGCAGCGGTGGCGCGGAGCGGTCGATGTCGCGGGGCTGGGGCGGCCGTTTCGACGTGACGGTTTCGCGTCCGGTGGTTTCGCGGACATCCTGCCGCAGGCCTTCCGCCACGGCGGCGCTCTCAGGCAAGTCCTTTGCCGGCGCTTCCGGTTGAGCATGCCTGGCATCGTCGTCGCCGGCGTTGAAATACCAATGGTCGTGCTGGCCGGCGCCGGCATCGGCGACCTGTTGGCTGGACTCGGTGGCGTTGGCCTGATGACTGGCCTGGGTGGGCCGTTGGTCGGCCACGGCTTCCGTGGCGGCGTGTGTGTCTTCGGAACTTGTCGGGGCAGCTTCTTCCGGCTCTGTGGCAACCACGGGTTCCTCCGCGCTCCGCGCACCGTCTTCGGCAGCCTCCGGGGCCACCTCGGCCGGTTCGTCGGCCGCTGCGGCTGGCACTGGACTGTTGTCCTGGACAGGCTCTGGCGCTGCAACCTGCTGACCGTCGGGCTGGCTGGCCACCGGCTGACCGTCTTGGTCACTGTCCGCGCCGTCGAGCTGGTCCTCATCGATCACCACCAGCAGATGGCGCGTGTCGGTGAGCCGCGCAAAACCGGCCGGGTAGGAGGTACCGGTGCCGGGCACAAGGCGCTTGACAAGGCGGTCGCCGCTGGCGGTCACATCCGCAACCAGGGCAGCCAGCGTCCCCGACTCGATGCCGAGCGCCGCAAAGCCGTCCGAGGCCGCCTCGACACCGCCTTGCGCGTCGACGAAAGCGATGAAATGACCGGCTTCGGTGAAGCCGCCGATGGCGCGGCTGGCGATCTCGCCGGCGCTGCGCGAGCTGGTCTGCGCCGCCGGCATCGCCAGCATGATCGCCTTCTCGCCGTCCGGCATCGTCACGGCGCTGGCCAGGAAACCGACGGCGCGGCTCACCATGCCGGTGGCGAGCCTCACCGTGATGGCCCGGTCGCTGCCGATATCCGGAAAACCGCTGGTCGCCATGATCTGCCGCCGGGCAATCAGCGGCAGCCGTGCCGAGGCGCCGATGATGCCCTCGATATCCGGATAGCCGAACATCGATGCCCCCGGACCGTTCGCCCAGATCACCTGTTCGAGGTCGGCCGACAATATGGCCAAAGCGTCGCCGGCGGCAAAGCGCCGGCGCACCGCGTCGAGCACGGCGACGTCGAGGAAGGAATAGTTTTCAGGCGGCATGCGCGGGCCAACCCTCCGAAGCGGGCATTTCAGTTAACGCTTTGTTAATAAAAGCCCACGGTCCGAAGGTCCACAAGCCCTGGCTTGCAACGGTCGAAATCTCTGGGCTCTTGGTTAACGGCGGGAAGATTTTATGGTGCGGTGCAACAAAAATATTGCAATGCACAAAAAATCCTTTATATTGCCATTATACATGAACGAGACGGCTTTCTGTCAAAGCCGCTGCCCCGAAAGGTTGGAAAATGTCCAAGACCACCGCCAAGACCGCCGAGACCATCGAAAACGTTGAATTCCCGAGCTTCGACGCCTCCAAGGCGACCGACCAGATGCGTGCCTTCGCCGAGAAGGGCGTCGAGCAGTCGAAGGAAGCCTATGCCAAGCTGAAGACCGGCGCCGAGGAGACCCAGAAGGTTCTGGAATCGACCTACGAGACCGCCAAGACCGTTTCCAGCGACGTTTCGCTCAAGGCGATCGCCACGCTGCGCGCCAATGCCGAGGCCAGCTTCTCGCACCTCGAAGCCCTGGTCGGCGCCAAGACCCTTTCGGAAGTCGTCGAGCTGCAGACCTCGTTCCTGCGCAAGCGCGTCGAAATGGCCGTCGAGCAGGCCAAGGAGTTCCAGACCATCGCCACCAAGGCGGTCGAGGATGTCTCCAAGCCGGTCAAGAGCGCCTTCGAGAAGGCAATGAAGGACGCCAAGGCTGCCTGATTTCCGCGCACGATTGTGCGATGCATCAAAACGTCGCATTTCGTCAGACAAATAGTCGTGCGATAGTTTGAGCAACCAGATACCCGGGAATGGAACCTCCTCCCTCCGTTTCCGGGGTGACCAGCCAGCACCTCCTCCCGCTGGCTCGTAACAGGAAAAGGCCGGCACCTCCTCCCGCCGGCCTTTTCTTTTGCCTTGACGAAAGGCGGATGAGGAAACCAATCCTTTACCTTATCAAGGCCCTTGAATTAGAGTCCGATAGCCCGTATTTGACGCATCGCCGAACGACAGAGCGGATCACGGAGAATGAAGCTTTCACCTCGATCTAGCTCAGGCAGGCATGCCGTTGTAGCTCAGCTGGTTAGAGCGCCGGATTGTGGATCCGGAGGTCGCTGGTTCGATCCCAGCCAACGGTACCATCGGCTATTCATCTAAATGCCTGATTTTCCAGTCAAAATTCTCTAAACTGCGATAGCCACTTGCCGCCAGATGCGGCTTTGTGTCACAAATTGTGCTACCTATTGTGATACAAAAGGATGTCTGAGGCCTTGGGACGCAAACGCGAACAGCACGATCCCGACCGCTATCTTCATCTGAGGGACGGCCATTTCCACTACCGCCGGCGTGTACCCCAAGAGGTGCGCGACCTGGATGATCGTCACAGATTCGTACGCAAGGCTCTGGACACGACAGACAGGATAAGGGCTCGGACTGCCCGCGATATGTACGAGGCGGCCGACAACGCGCTTTGGGCGTCGCTGATGATCGGCGACAATCCGCAGGCTGCGCGGATGCGGTACAAACTGGCGATCAAGCGCGCCGAGTCTCTAGGGTTCGTCTACAGGCCGCTCGCCGAAATCCTCACCGCCGAGCCGCTGGAAACTATTCTTCAGCGCGTCGAAACGACGATAGGCGAGCCGGCGAAGTCACCTGCGGTAGATGCAATCACCGGCATGGTGGAGCGACCTGACGACAAGATCTCCGACGCCTTGAAGCTCTATTTCTCCGACATCGTTCGTGACGAATTGCGCACCAAGAGTCCGGACCAGCGGAAGCGGTGGAAAGCCAAGCGGCAAATGAGCGTCGAATTGTTTATCGAGCTGGTCGAGGACAAGCCAATAGGGAGCATCACGCGCGAGGACGCACTCAAAGTTCACAAATACTGGCTGGATCGCGTGGCGCCGGAAGAAGGCGCCGGCGATCGTTCAGCGTCGACGGGTAATCGCAACATGGGCAACCTGCGTACGCTCTACAACGACTATTTTCGACACATAGGCTTTCCCGAGCAGAAGAACCCGTTCGCCGACCTCTCCTTCAGCGACAAGTCGAAGCGGAGTAGGCCGCCATTCCCAACCGACTGGATCAGGGACAAGATTCTCGCGCCTGGCGCTTTGGCGAAGCTCAATGACGAAGCTCGAGGGATTGCGCTCGCGTTCGTTGAAACCGGCTGCCGGCCTAGCGAACTGGCAAACCTTCATGAAGGCGTGATTCATCTCGATCACGAAGTTCCGCACATCTCGGTCGAACCGCGCGAGGACCCCAAGGACCCGCGCGAGATCAAGACCGGATCGTCAGTGCGTAAAGTGCCGCTGGTTGGGGTGGCGCTGGCGGTATTCAAAAAGCATCCCAAAGGCTTCCCGCAATACAAGGATCGAGAGAGCCAGCTGTCGGCGGCCGTCAATAAGCATTTCAAGAAACACAACCTCTTCCCCACCGAGAGCCACACCTTCTACTCACTCCGTCACTCCTTCGAGGATCGGATGAAAAACGCACGGCTCGATGAGGAACTGCGGCGTATGCTGATGGGCCATATGATCGACCGCCCCAAATACGGCGAAGGCGGTGAAATGAAGATGTGGCAGGAAGAGCTTATGAAGATCGCTCTGCCGTTCGATCCTTCAATCGTTTGACTCGCTCGTGCACCGTGGCAATCCGTTCTTTCCTCGCCTGGTAATCCTGCAGGGCGCGTTCCAAATGATCGTACAGAGGAAGCCATGCCTCGCCCTTGTCGCCCCGCGCCACGATTATCTCAGCTACGCGGTCGAGCACGCGCTCGATGCGCTCCGCAGTAACAGGCCGAGGCGGCGGCGAGTACGGCCTCACGATTTCCCCTTTTTCGCAACCAACATCCTGTCCATGCGTCCCAACTGCCTTGCGGGAACGAGATTGAGGCGCGAGTTCCAATGTTGGGAAAGGCGAAAATCCGAAACGCGTAGTCTGGCGCGTCATTTCGCGCACATAGGTCGATCAGCGTTTCGGCCCAAGCGCCGCTGGAGAGCGAGAGTGTTGACCGGGTTGTCGGTGACAGGTTGAGAGCCGGAGGAGAGGCCTCCGACGCCTGTCGCGGAGAACCGCGATGTCTAGTCACAGCGATCGAGCCCGCGCCGGTGCGGATCGGACGAACCTCTACGACGATATTACCAATAAGATCATTTCCCAACTGGAGGCAGGTCATTTCCCATGGGTCCAGCCCTGGGGGTCTGCGGCCGCGAAGGCGCCCCTGTCCCTGCCGAAGAATGCCAGCACCGGCAGGGCGTATAGCGGGATCAATGTGCTTATCCTTTGGGGCGCCGTCATCGAGCGCGGCTATCCAACCCAAAGCTGGCTGACCTTTCGGCAGGCGGTTTCGCTCGGCGGGAACGTGCGGAAAGGCGAGCGGGGCATTACCGTTGTCTACGCCGACCGCTTTGTCCCCGGCGAGGAGAGAAATCGCGCCGAAGAGACTGGTGGCGATGCCCGGGCGGTGCCCTTCCTCAAGCGGTTCACGGTCTTCAACACTGAGCAGTGTGAAGACCTGCCCGACGCCATAGCGGTTTCACCTTTATCACCGGGCTTGGAACTGATCGAACCGCGGGTCAGGGCGTTGATAGAGGCAACCGGCATCAAGTTCCACATCGGGGGGAGCAAAGCGTTCTACTCGCCATCCCACGACCGCGTTCAGGTTCCGCCGCCTCAGGCCTTTTTCGAGCCGATCGACTGGCATCGCACCGCGCTGCATGAGCTTGGTCATGCCACCGGTCATCGGTCGCGCCTTGCTCGCGATCTTTCCGGGACCTTCGGCACCAGAAGGTATGCTTTCGAGGAACTGGTGGCCGAAATCAGCGCCGCCTTTTCCTGCGCCTCGCTCAGCATTGTTCCGACCGTTCGGCACGCCGACTACATCGGATCCTGGCTGGAGGTGTTGCGAGAGGATAACCGCGCAATCGTGCGCGCCGCCAGCCGGGCCAGCAAGGCGGCTGACTGGCTTCTCGGCCATCTGCCTGATGAAACCGCGCTGTCGATTGCCAAGGATCTGGGTAACGACAGGAGGGCGGCATGATCCTCCTCACTCCGGAACTGCGCGAGCGCCTTCTCGCCAACGGCCGCGATCAGGATGCTGACCATGTGCCAGTTGTCCGTTTCTTCAATCCGGTCGCCGCCGGCACTTGGCTCGCGACCGAACTCGACGAGGATCGCGATACACTCTTTGGTTTAGCCGATCTCGGTTTCGGCTGTCCCGAGCTCGGCAGGTTCAGTCTATCGGAGCTGCAATCGGCTCGCCTGGCATTCGGCTTGGGGATTGAACGCGATGTGCTGTTCATGGGCGAATTCCCGATCTCAGCTTACGCCGAAGCTGCTCGCGCGGCGCGAAGTATCCCAGGGGGCGAGCGCGTGCTGCACGCCGGTGCCTGTCGGCAGCCGCGCGCCGCATTGCGCCAGAAGACGGGAGAGGAAGAGGGTTGAAGGGATTTTCGCGACGGGTTCAGGACCGAGAGAGAGGCTCTCGGCGCCCGTCGCGGAGAACTCCGATGGCCAACGCCGTTCAGAAGATCATCCTGTCGCCTTCGCGCGACATTCCTTTCAACAAGCTGGTGCTTGCCCAGACCAATGTCCGGCGCATCAAGGCTGGTGTCTCGATCGAGGACCTGGCCGCATCGATCGCCAGACGCGGTCTGATCCAGAGCATCCACGTCCGTCCCGTGCTTGACGGGGAGGGTCAGGAGACCGGCATGTTTGAAGTGCCGGCCGGTGGCCGCCGCTATCGGGCCCTCGAGATGCTGGTGAACCAGAAGCGGCTTGCGAAGACCGCCTCCATTCCGTGTATCGTCGGCGGTTCTTCGGGCTCGATCCTCGCGGAAGAAATCTCCCTTGCCGAGAACATCGAGCGAGCCCCGCTCCATCCCCTGGATGCATATCGCGCCTTCAAGGAAATGCTCGACAAGGGTATGTCGGAGGAGGAGATCGCTGCCGCCTTCTTCATCTCGGCCAACATCGTCAGGCAGCGCCTCAAGCTCACGGCCGTATCGCCGGCGCTTCTCGATGTCTACGCCGAGGATGGCATGACGATCGGCCAGCTCGAAGCCTTCTCAGTCAGCAACGACCACACGCGACAGGAGCAGGTCTGGGAGACGATCAAGAACAGCTGGTCGAGAGAGCCATACCAGATCCGGCGCATATTGACCGAGAACACCCTGCGCGCCTCCGACAAACGGGCCGTCTTCGTGGGCCTCGACGCCTATGAGGCAGCGGGGGGCGCGGTGTTGCGCGACCTGTTCCAGTCGGACGATGGCGGATGGTTGCAGGATGTAGCGTTGCTCGACCGTCTCGTCACCGAGAAGCTGCAGGTCATGGCCGACGAAATAGCCAACGAGGGCTGGAAATGGATCGAGGTCGCGATGAGCTTCCCGTACGGAGCGACACACGGTTTGCGTGAACTCCAGGGGACGCCCGTTGATCTGTCCGAAGAGGAGCAGGCAACGCTGGCCGCGCTGCGTGACGAGTTCGACAAGCTGCAGGCCGAGTATGAGGAGGCCGACGAGTTGCCGGATGAGGTCGACCAGCGGTTTGGCGAGCTTGAAACCGCCATCAAGTCGTTGGAGACGCGTCCCGTTCGCTTCGATCCGGCCGGTATCGCGCGCGCCGGTGTCTTCATCAGCGTGGATTCGGACGGGTCGCTCCTCGTCGAGCGCGGCTATGTGAAGCCAGAAGATGAAGCCTCCGCTTCTCCCGGCAGTGACTCAGGCCCGAGCGTCGAGGAGACTGACGATCCAGCGACTGCGGGTTCGGTTCAGCGGGCCGTCATCACCATCGGCGGCCAGCCGACCGGGCCGGAGGAGGATGACGAGGACGGCATCAAGCCATTGCCGGATCGCCTCATCACGGAACTGACCGCGGATCGCACGCTGGCTCTGCGCGACAAGCTCGCAAATGATCCTGCAACCGCCTTTCTGGCTGTGCTTGAAAAATTCGTTCGCGACACTTTCTCTCGCTACCGCGCACAAGGCGTGGCGATGGAAGTCTTTGTCCGCGGCACGGTCTTTCCGGTCCAGTCCGAAGGGCTTCGGGATACGACGTATGCGCGCTCGATCCAGGCCCGCCACGAGGCCTGGGAAAAGCGCCTTCCAACAGACGTCGACGGACTATGGAACGCGCTCTCTGCACTGACGGGCACCGAGCAGGCTGAACTGTTTGCCCATTGCGCATCCTTCGGCGTCAATGCCCTTTACGAAAGGGCTGATCGCTACGGCAAAGGCGCCATCTCTGCGCACGGTGTGCGGCAGCGCCTTGCGGACGCCGATCATCTTGCCCGGGCAGTTGGGCTCGACATGATTGACGCCGGATGGCGCCCCACCGTCGGCAACTATCTCGGCCGTGTCACCAAGGCGCGTATCCTGGAAGCCGTTCGCGAGGGTGCTGGCGAGCGCGCCTTCCAGCTCATCGATCACCTCAAGAAGGGCGACATGGCCAAGGAAGCAGAGCGCCTGCTCGCCGATAGTGGCTGGCTGCCTGAGCCTCTGCGGCTTGTCGATGTTGACGTAGAAGCAGTCGACACGAACCCTGGCGACGAAGATGAAGCGCTGCCTGAATTCCTGGCAGGTGACAATGAAATCGCTTTGGTCGACCAGGAAGAAAAACAACTCGACGCCGCCGAATAGGCCGGCGCCACTCCCCGTCCGAACGCCCGGCGCTCCCAAGAGTGCCGGGCGTTTTTACGTGCTGTCGTGAGAGCGAGTGTCCGGCCGGAACGGGTTGAGCCCGTGCGGTCAGAGAGAGCGCCGATGGGCTTTTCCCGGTCTCGCTCTCCAGAGGATCTCCGATGAACTTTTTGTCTCCGACAACAACCGCCAGTGCGGCTCCTTCCGCCGTTACGTCTGTCGATCCAGCCGCGGCAGCCTATGCGGCAGCCCTGCTTCTACTGCCCCACCTCGAATGCGGCCGGCGCGTCGATGCCGTCGTCCTGCGAGCTGCGATGGAAGCCTCATTCGGGGCTTCCGACACGAGCGGCGCCTGGAACTGGAAGACGGCCTATGACGCCTGCGAGGCCGCGACCGTCCTGTTCCTTCGCAAATACGGCAAGTCGCTTCTGCGCAAAGCCGGCTCCGTGGCATCCGCCTTACCGCTTTTCAACCAGATTGCGGACCTTCTGCCCACGCATACCCGCCGCTCCGAGGAAAGCCAGGCGCTGCAGCAGTTCTCGACGCCTGTCGCGCTCGGTCTCGCAGCCGTCACCGCCGCCGCGATAGGGCCAACTGACCGAGTGCTTGAACCTTCCGCCGGCACAGGTCTGCTTGCGATCCTCGCCGAGATCGCCGGTGGCTCGCTTCTGCTAAACGAGCTTGCGGAGATGCGTGCCGGCCTCCTGTCCAATCTTTTTCCAGGCCTCACGGTCAGACGCTTCGACGCGGCGCAGATCGACGACCATCTTGATACCTCCAGCTTGCCCACTGTCGTGCTGATGAACCCGCCGTTCTCGGTCCTCGCCAATGTGCAGGGGCGCGTAGCAGACGCGACCTTTCGCCATATCGCCTCGGCGCTCGCGCGGCTCGCCGACGGTGGCCGGCTGGTCACCATCACCGGCGCGAGCTTCGGGCCGGAGATACCGGCGTGGCGCAATGCATTCGCGCGCCTACAGGAGCATGGCCGCGTCGTCTTCACCGCCACGATCAGCGGAACCGTCTACGCCAGGCATGGCACAGCGATCGACACCCGGCTGACGGTCATCGACAAGGCGCTGGCTGGCGATCCGTCCTTCTTTCCGGCCTCACCCGGCTTTGCGCCGGATGTCGCCACGTTGCTCAGCTGGATCGAGAAGCACGTCCCGGCACGGCCGCCAACCGCCGAAGCGGCCAGGGGCGTTACCCGCATTACCGCGCCCCGGACGGTCCGCGGCTATCTCGCCCGCACAGTCGCAGGTCCAGCTCACCGGCAGCTGTCCGAGCCGGCCGGCGTTGAACTGTCGTACGAGACGGTCGATTGGGCACCCGACGAGGGAGCGCGGCTGACCGACTCGATCTACGAGGAATATGGATTGCAGACGATCCGTATTCCGGGCTCCCAGGCGCACCCGACCAGGCTGGTCCAGTCTGCAGCGATGGCCTCTGTCGCCCCGCCAAAGCCCAGCTATCGGCCGACACTTCCTGGCGATATCCTGACGTCGCTTTCCGACGCCCAGCTCGAAACGGTGATCCTCGCCGGCGAGGCCCATTGCAGATTTCTCGCGGGATCATGGTCAGTCGACCACACGCTCGATGTTGTCAAAGCAGCACCCGACGACGCGCCGGCAGCCGTGCGCTTTCGGCGCGGCTTCTTCATCGGCGATGGGACCGGCGTCGGCAAGGGCCGCCAAGCGGCGAGCATCGTGCTCGACAACTGGCTGCAGGGTCGACGCAAGGCCGTGTGGATCTCCAAATCAGACAAGCTGCTTGAGGACGCGCAGCGCGACTGGGCCGCGCTCGGCATGGAGCGTCTGCTGGTCACGCCGCTGTCGCGCTTTCCGCAAGGGCGCACCATCACACTTCCAGAAGGCATCCTGTTTACAACCTATGCCACGCTACGCTCCGACGACCGTGGCGAGAAGGTTTCGCGCGTCAGGCAGATCGTCGAATGGTTGGGCTCGAATTTCGACGGAGTGCTCATATTCGACGAGGCGCACGCCATGCAGAACGCCGGCGGCGGCAAGGGAGAGCGTGGCGATGTCGCGCCCTCACAGCAAGGCCGCGCCGGCTTGCGCCTGCAACAAGCCCTGCCTAGCGCCCGTGTCGTCTATGTCTCCGCCACCGGCGCGACCACCGTCGCCAATCTGGCCTACGCCCAGAGGCTTGGCCTCTGGGGCGGCGAGGACTTCCCGTTCTCGACGCGTGCGGAGTTCGTCGAGGCGATCGAGGCGGGCGGCGTGGCGGCGATGGAGGTGCTGGCCCGGGACCTTCGGGCGCTCGGCCTCTACACGGCACGCTCGCTCTCCTTCGAGGGTGTCGAATATGAACTGGTCGAGCACGAGCTGACGCTTGAGCAGCGGCGGATCTACGATGCCTATGCCGGTGCTTTTGCAGTCATCCACAACCATCTCGACGCGGCCATGCAGGCCGCCAACATCACCGGCGGCTGCGGCACGTTGAACCGCCAGGCCAAGTCCGCCGCGCGCTCGGCCTTCGAAAGCGCCAAGCAACGCTTCTTCGGTCACCTACTGACGTCGATGAAGACGCCGACGCTCATCCGCTCGATCGAGCAGGATCTCCAGTCCGGGCATTCGACCGTGATACAGATCGTCTCCACCGGCGGGCGCTTATGGAACGCAGGCTGGCGGAGGTGCCGACGCAAGAATGGAACGATGTCCGCGTCGACATCACACCGCGCGAATATGTGCTCGATTACCTCGAGCATTCCTTCCCTGTTCAACTCTACGAACCCTTCACGGATTCGGAAGGGAACCTGTCGTCGAGGCCGGTGTTTCGCGATGGCCAACCCGTTGAAAGCCGCGAGGCGGTCGCGCGCCGCACGGCGCTGATCGAGAAGCTGGCGAGCCTGCCGCCGGTCCCTGGCGCGCTCGACCAGATCATCCAGCGCTTCGGCACCGACGTGGTAGCGGAGGTGACGGGCCGGTCGCGGCGCATCGTCAGGAAGGGCGAACGCCTGATGGTCGAGGGCCGCGCTGTCTCGGCCAATCTCGCCGAGACGCAGGCCTTCATGGATGACGTCAAGCGCATCCTGGTGTTCAGCGATGCCGGCGGGACAGGCCGCAGCTACCATGCGGAGCTTTCCGCATGTAACACGCGCCTGCGCGTCCACTATCTTCTTGAGCCTGGCTGGAAGGCCGATACCGCCATCCAGGGCCTTGGCCGCACGCATCGGACAAATCAGGCGCAGCCGCCGCTTTTCCGACCGATCGCCACCAATGTGAAAGCCGAGAAACGCTTCCTCTCCACGATTGCCCGACGTCTCGACACGCTGGGCGCGATCACGCGTGGCCAGCGCCAGACCGGCGGGCAGGGCCTGTTCCGGCCAGAGGACAATCTGGAATCGCATTATGCCCGCGATGCGCTGCGCCAGCTCTATCTGCTGATCGTCCGCGGCAAGGTGGAGGGCTGCTCGCTCAAGCTGTTCGAGCAGACCGCGGGGCTGACGCTGACGGACGAGAACGGCATCAAGGACGAACTGCCGCCGATCACCACTTTCCTCAATCGCCTTCTGGCGCTCACCATCGAACTGCAGGACATCCTGTTCGCGACTTTCGAGCAGTTGCTCACAGCCAAGGTGGAAGGTGCCATCACGGCTGGGGTCTACGACCTTGGGCTCGAAACGCTGCGCGCGGAGAATTTCGTCGTCACCGATCGGCGGGCGATCTACACCCATCCGGGCACCGGCGCCGAGACACAGCTCCTCACCATCGATCAGCGCCAGCGCAACCGACCCGTGCCGGTCGAGGAAGCTATCGCCCAGCTCGACGATCCGCGCGCCATCCTGCTGGTCAACGAACGCTCAGGCCGCGCTGCCGTGCAGGTTCCCGCGCCATCGTTCATGCTCGATGATGGCGAAATCGAGCGGCGGGTCCGGCTGATCCGGCCGATGGAACGACACCATGCCTTCCTACGCATGATGGAGGACAGTCATTGGCAGCAGGCGGATCGCGAGACCTTCACTACTGCCTGGAGCGCCGAGGTCGCGGGCGTCCCGGCATTCTCGGACTCGACCATCCACATTGTCGCGGGGCTATTGCTGCCGATCTGGAAGCGGCTTCCAAACGAGTCGAGCCGTGTCTATCGGCTCCAGACCGACGAGGGCGAGCGCATCATCGGCCGCAGGGTTTCGGCCGCATGGGCCGCCGGCGCGCTCGCAACCGGCGTCAGCACGCTGACGGCACAAGATGCGTTCGACGCCCTTGCGGATGGGAGCACGATGCTCGACCTCGCGGAAGGGCTTCATCTGCGCCGCGTCCGTGTCATGGGCGCCAATCGCATCGAACTGTCGGGCTTCACCGATACCATGCGCGAGCGGCTAACGGCCTACGGGCTTTTCCACGAGATCGTATCCTGGAAGCTACGCATGTTCGTGCCCACGGACGCGAGCGGACCCACGGTGCTCGCCAAGGTTATCGAGCGCCATCCGATACAGCGCATCAGCGAGAGGGAAGCCTCCTGATGCCGCCTCGTGATGCATCCGAACTGGCAAGCCGTCTTGCCCAGCGGGCCGAGGCTGTGTGCCGTCGCTACCTTTCGAATGGTCGCCGCGTTGGCAATTACTGGCTAGTCGGCGATGCCCGCAATGCACCGGGGCGCTCGATGTTTGTCCGTCTCAAGGGATCGGAATCCGGCAAGGGCGCCGCCGGAAAGTGGACCGATGCCGCCACCGGCGAGCACGGCGATCTGCTGGACGTCATTCGGGAAGCGCTTGGCCTGGTCGATTTCAAGGACGTCTCCGATGAGGCGCGCAGCTTTCTGTCCATGCCCCGCACGGCGAGCGAACGAGACGAACGCAGGATGCCCTCCGTTCCCTCTGCTGGCGGTTCCATCGAGGCGGCGAGGCGGCTGGTCTCGATGTCGCGGCCGATAACACGAACGCTTGTGGAGATGTATCTGCGTGGACGCGGGATCACAGCCCTGCATGACACTGGGAGCCTTCGGTTTCATCCCAACTGCTATTACCGTCCGGACCGCGGCCCGACCGAAGCATGGCCGGCAATGATCGCAACGGTCACCGACCTTCAAGGCAAGCTCACCGGCGCTCACCGCACCTGGCTCGATCCGGGCGGATTCAGTGAGGCCCATCTCGGCCGCGCTCCGATCGACACACCGAGACGAGCCATGGGCGAACTGCTCGGTCACGCCGTCCGCTTTGGTTGCTGCCGCGATGTCATGGCCGCCGGCGAAGGCATCGAGACCATGCTGTCGCAACGCGCTGTCCTGCCCGCCATGCCGGCGATGGCAGCCCTGTCGGCGGCCCATTTGTCAGCAATCCTGTTCCCCGACTCATTGCGGCGGCTCTACATCGCCCGCGACAATGATCCGGCAGGCGACGCAGCGGTGGCAACCCTCATAGAACGCACCAACGCGGCCGGTATCGAGGCGATGGTTCTGACGCCGCAGTTGGTCGATTTCAACGAGGATCTACGTCTGCTCGGTGCCGATGCCCTGAGGGCGATCCTGCGGGTCCAGATCGCGCCGCAGGATGTCGCGCGCTTCATGACGCTGGCGACCTGACCGGAAAGGGAAGAAGGGGCGGCGTGCAATGATGCGTGGCTTGGGTGCGCACGTGGATCTTCGCGGGGCGAGGGCCGGCCCACGGCCTTCCAGAGGGCGATCGGGCGCCGGCCGGTCCGGACAGGCAATGGCTGCGCCCGGCTATTTTCCGGCGGCCCTTGCCACCCCACGCGGCAGGCCGCGCGGGGCCCCGTCCTCCGGCCTTTCCATCGCGAGACAAAATAGCCGGGCTTCGCCATCCTTCACTCCCGTTCCGGCCCTGCGCTGGCGCTTCGGGTGCAAGTCCGGGTCGTCCATCGCCTTCGTCGCCATGAAGGCCGCGATGGGCGCGGCCGATCCGACGAAGGCAAGCCGCCATGAGCACCGAGCACGATACCGACTTCGAACCGCAACCCGCATCATCACCCATCGATCACGTCCTTCAGGAGCTTCAGCTCTACGGCTACCGTCCCTTCGACGACGAACCCGATCCGCGCCCGCTTCCCGAAGGCCGGGTGGTCGCAGCCAGTATCGCCGACATCTTTGACGCTCTCCTGGTGGCGATGGCCGACACACGTCTTGAACCCGACCTCGAGGAGCTGCTGTGGGGTACGGTCAATCTGTTCCATCGCGCGACCAAGCGGATCGAACGCGAGCTCGATGAAAACGAGCTCGGCCAGCAGCGGCTGCAGCGCGAACAGGATGGATCCGAGATCAAGTCTGTCGAACTCGAACAACTGATCGCTCAAGGTCAGACGCTGCTAGAACGCCGCAACGCCTTCGAATTGATGCGCGACCAGGCCGCCGAGCATTACGAGCGTCACACCCACTCGATCTGGCGCCCGCGCTCGGGCTCTGTGGTTAACCATCGCAACCTGACCGCGGCAATGATCGACAGCCGGGACTTCGTTGCCGCGAGGAGGCATGCAGACAGGCAGATGCTGTTGCCACCCGGGCCAAAAGTCGCCTTCACCGGCGGGCTCGATTTCAACGATCATCGGCTAATCTGGGCTAAGCTCGACCAGGTCCACGGTAAGCATCCGGACATGGTCCTGCTACACGGCGGATCACCAAAGGGTGCCGAGTTGATCGCGGCCAAATGGGCTCACAACCGCAAGGTGCCACAGATTGCCTTCAAGCCGGACTGGACCAGGCACGCCAAGGCCGCGCCCTTCAAGCGCAACGACGCCATGCTCGACACATTGCCGATAGGCGTCATCCATTTCCCCGGCTCGGGCATTCAGGACAATCTCTCCGACAAGGCCCGCAGGCTCGGCATTCCGGTGATGAAGTTCGGCGCATCCTGAGGGGCCGCATCGGCCAACTCGCCCCAAGGTCATTCGCTCTAATTCCTCTCGCTCCCGGCACATTGATCGGACGACCGCTCCTGCCGGCATGGCGTCGATGAATGCAAGGCGGCCGGACCACGAGGTTCCGGACCTCGTCTGCTCCTGTTTTGGAAGCGGGGATCAATCCCCGCGGTTGTCGGCGCAATTCCTTGATCCGGTCCGAGGGCCTGATGCCATCAACCCATGAAGGGTCGGACTACGCAAAGCGTGCCGCCGTTTCGGCCTTGCCTTCACGGTGATTGCGGCCCTCGGCCGGACTCTTCGGGCGCCTGTCACGCGGGGATCGATCCCCGCTTCCAAAACAGGAGCCGGATCAATGTCCCTCGTAGAAGCCAACGCCTTCGCCTTCAGCCTCGCCACCAGCCTGATGGTCAGCATCGTCATCTTTCGCGCCGGCGACGGAACGCTCGCCGTGGTGCCTTCGGACGAGTACGACGGAGATGCTTCGGCAATCGTCGGCGAGATCGATCCCCACGCGCCATGAACTCTCGGTGCATTGCCGGGAGCCGGCAAGGCACTGCGTCGCACATACGGTCGGGTAGCTTGGTGTCACTCCATATCCGGCACGTCGCCCCCGACAAAGAGGGTCTTCGGCTCCCCATACTCGCCAACGGCAGGGTTAGCCTCGCGGGACCACGCAATGGCACCAGCATGCTTTCCCGCTAGCGCCCTTGCCGTCCTTATGGCCCGCTCCTCGCTCTGCTGCTCTGCCGGCCCGTAGACCGCTTGGAGGCTGCCCTCCTCGTCTCGGTCGAAGGCGGTGACCACGATGAGCTTCGGGGTTTGCCGCTGCGGGAGAATGCTCTCGGCCATGCCGCTCACGCCACTGTGGGGTGCGTGTGGTCAAAGCTGATGGCGACCAGCCCGGGATATCGGTGGGCGATGGCTAGTATCTGGGTCTCAAGCTCGCAGTTGTAGGCCATCAGTGCCTCCACGGCATCCACCGGGCTCCCATACTTGGCGATGAGCTTTTGGGCCTCCGAGTGCAGTTCGGCTTTGGTGGTGGTGTCGAGATTGTAAGTGCCCATAGCTTCGCTCCTCATCCAGCCAGCCGGCGCGAACGCGGGGACGACCCAGCCGCTGCATCAAGCTTTTCCTGCAGGCGGCCATTGAGCACGATCATCTCCTTGAGGGCCTTCATCACGTCGCCCTGATGCGTGGCGACGAATTTATCCGCGATAGCTTGGAGGCCAGCCTCTTGGCGGGTGTCGAGTCTGACAATGCGGTCCATTTTATTGACTCCTAATGGTCCATGCCAAAGTGAACAAAAAGGGAACGAGATGTCAACGGTCGAATTGACTCTTTGAGGAATACCCTCCTAATTATATACTTGACATAGCAGCCGCCTTGACCGATAAAGGGTCAAGAGGGACAGACCATGACGAACCTTACCGATCCGATCTTCAATGACAACGACGCGGCCCGCGAGCACCTTGAAAGCATTCGCTGGGCTGACGGTACCTATTGCCCTCACTGCGGCAACGCCGATCCGGCATCGATCCACAAGCTTGCCGGCAAGTCGCACCGTCCCGGTCTGTTCCAGTGCAACGCCTGCCGCGAGCATTTCACCGTCACTGTTGGCACCGTTATGGAACGGTCGAAAATCCCTCTCTGCAAATGGGTGCTCGGCTTCCACCTGTATGCCTCATCCAAGAAAGGCATGTCCGCGCACCAGCTGCACCGTATGCTTGGCGTCACCTACAAGACCGCTTGGTTCATGGCTCACCGCATCCGCGAAGCGATGGCCGAAGACGTTAAGTCATCTGGTCCGCTCGGCGGCGAAGGCAAGACCGTTGAGGCCGACGAAACCTACATTGGCAAGCGCGAGACACCCCGCGTGTCAGCGCAGCGCAAGGGCCGCCCCTTCACCAAGAAGGGCAAGGGCGGCGGCGCACAGAAGCGCATTGTCGTCGGTCTGGTGGAGCGTGGCGGCAAGGCCCGCATGTTCCACCTTAACGACGCCACCAAGGCCACGGTGCGCGACGTGCTGGTCCGCAATGCCGACCGTGCTTCGATGCTCATGACCGATGAGTCCAATCTCTACAAGGCTACTGGCAAGGAATACGCTGCACACCGCACCACCAAGCACTCGGCTGGCGAATATGCCCGTCGCGAGGGCGACGTGGTTGTTCACTCCAACACGATTGAGAACGTGTTCTCGGTCTTCAAGCGTGGCATGATCGGCGTCTATCAGCATTGCGGCGAAGCGCACTTGCATCGCTACCTTGCCGAGTTCGATTTCCGCTACAATCGCCGCACGGCCCTCGGCGTTACCGACCGCGAGCGCTCGGATGATTTGATCCGTGGCACTACTGGAAAGCGGCTTACCTATCAACAAACTGACGAAACCGCTCACGCCTAAACAGAAGGCGGCGGCGTTCATGCGCTGGCGGAAGCGTCAGCGCTTTCGATCCGACGATTGACTCTTCTCGCCCTTTGGCTTCCCCTTCGTCTCGTGCTTGGACGGAGGGGTTGTCAGGGCGCGGCGTAGAGCAGCATCGCGGCGGTGCGCGGTTTCTCTGTCGCTCAATTCTTTCCGCTGTTCTTTTGGTTCCATGTCTCTCACACCCGAACAAAGCGCGAAATTCCGTGCCGAAAGCTTCGAAGCCGGATGCGCGCTTGTTGACGATCTAACATACTTAAGAGAGGTAGTCGCGAAAGCCGATCCCTCTGCGGCGGAACTTCGACGGATCAGTGTGCTTCTGCGCAGGATCCTGGTTGAGAGAGACCTGGCGAAGGTTGCTGCGCCGCGAATGGGCAAAGTAGCTCTTACCGTCCACGATTTACATCGGCTCTATAAACGCGTCGAAGAGAAGCCAAACCCCATATTCGCCACTGGGACCAACATCGTCGCGTTCACGGCACAGATTGCCGGCCTTATTGTCCATAGAACCGATTGGTCAGGAATGCAGGTCGGGGCCGGATTTGACCCTGACGCGGTGGCGGAGTGCCGACTAGACAACTTTCTTGCGCAGCGCATCATGTATGTGACGGGCGAGTGGGTAAGTAGAAACGATATTATTAAATATGTCGCGAATTTTGGGCATGGAGTACATTCACTCCAGCCTAGAGAGAACGCTGATAAACTTATAAGGAAGGCACGCGCTTGCGCTTCCATTTCTGCGCTCGAAAACGGTTTCAGGCTTAATTTTGATTTCGAACGCCTTTCTATCACCGATCCGCCCTTGAAGTTTGACAAGGGGCATATCGACTGTGCGCTAATGGAAATTCTATCAACCGCCCGATTGCTCACGACAACGCGCGACGTACACGAGCTTGAAACGTTGATGCATCGCGAAATCACCGACGCTAAGAAGTGACAGCCTCCGCAGCGGCTAACTCCTGCGCCCGATAGAGAATCGCCGCCACCAGCACTTCTGGGTCATATTTCTCAGCGTCATGCTTCTCAAAAAGCTCCACGCCTGCTCCAATCATTTCGAGGGTGACGTGAAAGGGTTCTTTGATGTCTCTCGTCTCAGTCATAGGAACTTTCCTAAGTTCCGTGACGTGCCGGCCTGTCGCTCGAATCAGTAGCAGCAGGAATTGGCTATGTCACGTATATAATTAGGAATACCCTCCTATCGATTGGCCATGCCGGAGCCCAGCAGCAGAACTCGACGCGTGGTCCAGACGTAAGCCGCGCCCATGACATTGGGCAGCTAATCCGCGTCCGCTGCATCAACTGCAACATCACGCGCCACTACCTCCCGGGTGACCTATTCAAGCTGATGGGAGACATTCCGTTCTGGGATGTGGAGCGGCACATGCGCTGCGAGCGCTGCAAGCGACGGGAGTTCGACGTGGATATACTGCTGCCCAGTGCCGGGCAGGGCTTGAAGGTACGTGTGAGGCGGCTTGACGAAGTCCGTATGGTTCGCCGGGTATTCTGGCGCGACGATGTTTAGCAAACCGCCGTGCTCAAAACGTCTGACCTACCTGCCTCACGAAAGCTTCATAAAGTGTCGCTAATATGCCTCCTTGAAGAGGAACATTTGGTGGGCGAAGACAAGCCGACCCGGGAGGCCTACCAGCTCGAACGATCCAAGACGGTCGGGCCTTTCCAATCGCAACCTTCTACTCAGCAACGGAAGCCCTAACGGTTATCGGCAGCCTGGAAGAGGGCTACCGCTTGATGCGCGGCGACAAGCAAGTATGGCCTTCATCTGCCCGTCACGATGGTGAAGCAAGTTAGCGTGTGCCGATTGGGGTAGAGTGTATCGGCGCACTCCCAAGACCTCCAGCTAGCCCGGGATGCCGCCCGGGCATTCTTTTAGGCCGGGTCTAGCTTCGCCTTGATGGAACTGACCGCGTTCAAAATGGCGTCTGCGGCTTGCACATCAAGCGCAATATCCAACAGGCCTTCCGTGGTCTTGATCGAAAGGATGCCTAGCACACCCTTGTCGTCGTCGACTGTGCTGACGTGAATTTCTGTGGGTACGAAGGTCAGTGCCTTGCCTCGACGCTTCATCGATCACCTACGCACTATGCAGCGACAATCGCGCAGCCCAATGTCACAATCAAGCCGGCTTAGAAAAGCGAGCCTTGAGCCGGAGCCTGCTGTGGAAACATGATCTGTATGGCCGGCTTCTCGACAATCACTGAGGCGTCGTCGGGGGCTGTCGCTGCATGTGCCGCGCTTCTGACCACGGGGCTGTGAGCCAGGTCTCCACCTCCTCCCGGGTAGTGAAGATCACCGGCATAGCCTTCTCGTGGATCGGCGCTATGAGGGCGTTGGGCTTGGTCGTGAGGAAGCCGCAAAGCTCGAGTCCCCGGCCCGTCCTTGACCCTGCGGACCCCCTGCCAGCGCGTCCACACGCCCGCGAAGAAGAACAGCGGACCGTCCTCGCTCCGGGCACAGATTGGCGTGTTTGCGCGATCGTCCAGAGGCCAATGCCGTCTGCGGCAATGCGGTCGAGATAGTCGCCTTGCGTGATATCACCAGCGGACGCGAGTTCGCCGATGCCATGTGCGAGCCGCGTCGCATAGAATTGTCGATCGAGTGGGATTGCACTTGCCGGCGCCGAGTCGGTTGAGGTTGCCCGAGATCTCCTTGACCTTCCCGTAGTGGCGAGCGCACCTGCGCGGTCTCTTCGATTGGTGTTTCTGGTCTGAAGAACGGCTTTCGCCTCGATCGCCTGTGACGCAATGGCGCGTCACGACTTTCTTCCCCTGCCGGCTTCGCCGTCATTCCTCGCGCTTCAACAAAGTCGCTCCCGCGCCATCCTCCGCTGCGCTTCGGCCCATGGGTGCGCCGACGATCGCCTCCGACCTTTCGAGCACCATCGAGACCGCAATGGTGCGGCTCGAGACAAACAGGAAACAAGGAGAACTACCATGGCTACCATCGGCACCTTCAAGAAGTCCGGCAACAACGAATTCACTGGCGAAATCGTCACCCTCAGCGTCCAAGCCCGCGGCGTCCGCATCGTCCCCGAAACCCGCGCCAACGGCGAGAATGCCCCAAGCCACCGCGTCTTCGTCGGCCGTGCGGAGATCGGCGCCGCCTGGTCCAAGCAGTCCAACGAGGGCCGCGACTATCTGGGCCTCAAGCTCGACGATCCGAGCTTCACCGGCCCGATCTTCGCCAACCTCTTCAACGACGAGGACGGTGAGGGTTTCACTCTGATCTGGTCCCGCCCGAGCCGCCGCAACGCGGAATAGGACACGCCCATCAGAAGTTCCGCCCGGATCGTCCGGGCGGAACCTCCCGATCAAATCAAAGCCACAGAGGCTCAAGGGGTGGCGATGCCGGCACAGCATCGTGTGATGCTCGCGAAGCAGCCTCCGCAGCCACCGTGACATCTGTAAGAATTGTTTTACGTCTCGCCCGTGGGGGAGTGCACATCATGATTGAGCCGTTCGACGACACCGCGCCCACGGGAGACGAGCTCACCGACTATGATCGCCGCCACATCAAGCTCTACATGCGCTTGTTTGACGCCGACGCCGACGGCGCCGATTGGCGCGAGGTGGTCAAGATCCTCTTCGGAATCGATCCGAAAGAAGAGCCGCATCGCGCGCGACAGGTTCATGACAGCCATCTGGCGCGGGCGCGCTGGATGACCAGGACCGGCTACCGTCATCTCTTGCGCAAGACCGACACCTAACGCACATTGTCGGCCGGTGATGCTGAAAAAGCATCACGCGATGCCCATCCAGGGTCTTCCGCCAATCGCAATCGCCCGGAATCGATTCAGGCACCACTTGCAGCCTGATGAGGACCGCACGATGAAGCCGGACACGTCACGTTGGCGGGACAGCACCAGCTACGAATTCTTCGACAGCTTACCAGTCGAAGGGTTGGCCTGGGAGTGCCTGCGCCGTTGGAATTCATATCACCGGTTCTACGCGGCTCTCGCCCGTTTGGGAGCAGAGACGCAACCGTTTCCAACAGAAGCGCAGAAACGCTGGGGGTTGCGATTTCGCCGCCCGTCCCGACCTGTCCGCATTGACGCAAGACGTTCTGTGGTCGCCTCTTGCCGACCCCGCAGTGCTGGCCCTCGTGCCGTCGCCGGATTTCCTGTCATCCGACCGGTCCACGGCGCTCGCCGGGATCAGTGCTCACCACGACAGTCCGCAGGGGTCGCACGCCATCCATGACAGCGGGATCGCAACGCAACTCCTCCTCTTTCCGGGCAGCGAAGCGAGTTGTTCCCGCGCGGCCTTGATCCCGCTGGATTCCGAGACCCTGGGGCGGATCGAGGCTCTGGTTCGTTTCTGGCGCGGCAATAACAGGCGGCCGGTGCCGCCCGATACGCGAATGACTGTTCAGCAGAGGCGCCGCCTGCGCTTGATGATGCGGGCCGCCGACGGCTGCACGAACGGCGCCAGCTACCGCGAAATCGCGATCGCTTTCTATGGGACGGGGCGCGTTGCCTCCAATGCCTGGAAAACCTCGTCGCTTCGCAACACAGTGATCGGTCTCGTCAAGGGTGGAAGAGCCATGATCGCCGGCGGCTATCTGCAATTGCTGCGCCATCGCAAGCGCTCCTAGCGCTGTCGGGGTGGGAATATTGCACCCCCCAATCTTCCCCATCCCCTGCGAAGCCGCCCTTCCGCCACAGTGGTCGCTGCCCGCCGCTGAGCACCAGCGGTTCTCGAAACCCCACGGAGGCTCGATACATGCGACCAGATCTAGCCGTTTTGCCGCCGCGCTTTCTGCGCACCAAGGAAGCTGCCGAGTTCCTCAGCCTGTCATCCCGCACGCTCGAGAAACACCGTACCTACGGCACCGGTCCTGGCTATCGCAAACTCGGCGGCCGTGTCGTCTACGCCGTGGACGATCTCCAGGCCTGGGCTGAGCGCGGGGCCGTGACCTCGACTTCGGACCCCCGCGGCTCTGTCCTTCCGGCCAAGCGCCATCCGTCCGCGGCTGCGACGCCGGCCGGACGGTATGGACGCTGAATTGGGCCCCGCGCGAAGGCGCGCGGATCCACCACGCCAGCATCACTTCAGCAACTCCATCACGCGGCTGCTTCCCCGCCAAATCAGGAGACAACCAATGGGCACTGTCGTTGACTTCCGTTCAGGCCGATCGGTGTTCGGCGCGAGGGACGATGACGGCTTGACCCGCGTCGAATTGACATGGGTTGAGAAGAAGATCGAGTACTGGATCCGCTTCGGTTCGGTCGCTCAGGAGAAGATTCTCGATCGCCACCGGCGCATTGTCTCGTTTCGCCCAGGCACCGTCTTTGCCTTGGCTCGCTGGGCCGCGAACGACTTCGGCACGATCATTTCTCGCATCGATATCGTGCGCGCTGTTGCCGAAGGCGAAGCACACCAGACGCTGCCTTTCGTGCGACCCGGCGGCGACATCCTGCTCAGGTCTGAGGGCTGGCCCAGGGTGGAGCGGGTGTTGCAACTGATCGATGGCATCGAGCAACTCGGCATCGATCCGGAAGCGGTCTCGGCTGATCACTGGCGGCATGTCCACAACCGATTGACGGCGGGCCAGGAGCCGCGCGCCTATACGTTGGATCTACACCGCGCCCACTTGCTCCGGCGGCGGGTCCAGCAATGACGCGGCCCGCAATTTTCCTTGCGACGGTGTTGGCGACCACGGCCGTGCTCAGTCCCGCGTTTACCGCGGTGTCGCCAAGGTTCATCTGGAATGCTTCTGCCAGTACACCGATTGGCCTGTACCTGATCGGCGGCGGCGTGCCGTTTTCGGCGAACGATCTCGTTGCCGTTGAGCCGCCCGAACGGCTCGTAACATTGCTCGCCGACCGCGGCTATCTGCCGAAGCGCGTGCTGCTCATCAAGCACATCCTTGCGGTTTCAGGCCAAACCGTGTGCCGGAAAGGGCTGGTCATTTCAGTCGATGGCACTGACGTCGGTATGGCGCTCAAACGCGATCACGCCGGTCGTAGCCTGCCGGATTGGCAGGGCTGCCTGCGCATTCCCGCAGGCGCCGTTTTCCTGATGAACAGCCACGTCCGCGACAGCTTCGACGGACGCTACTTCGGCCT
This sequence comes from Mesorhizobium montanum, assembly GCF_033977145.1. Lineage (NCBI taxonomy): Bacteria > Pseudomonadati > Pseudomonadota > Alphaproteobacteria > Hyphomicrobiales > Phyllobacteriaceae > Mesorhizobium > Mesorhizobium montanum. Next base: position 61,431 of record NZ_JAVIJF010000021.1, read on the forward strand.
CCTCCCCACCGATCACATCATCGGCCGCGCGGTTCCGCTGTGGACGGACGAGGAGGGCGACGGCCACTTCCAATGGCGTGCGCCAGCGCGGTGAGCGCGCCACCGGCGGCGCCCTCTATGCCGTCTGATCGTCACCGCAGACATCCAAGACAGGAGACAGGAAATGCCACAGATCGGCGAGTTCATTAGCCATCAGACCGGGTATTCGGGACGAATCCGCACGCTCAGCCTCAACCTCGAGGTTGCGATCGTCGCGGCCGAAGCGAACGAGACGGACAATGCGCCCGACTATCGTGTGCACGCTGGTGGCGAAGACGGCATCGCGATTGGCGCCGGTTGGAAACACTCCAGCGAAAAGGCGGGAGAGTTCATATCGCTGCAGATAGACGACCCGACTTTCGCGCAGCCGATCCGCGCCTATCTGTTCCAAAACGGCGCTGACAAAAAATCCTGGTCGTTGCAGTGGTCGCGTCTGCGTGACCGCGCCGAGAAGGACTAGGCGATGTTGGCGCGCCGTCGGCCAACGAGCCAGTTGGGAACGCCTGCGTTGCCTCGCGCAACCCGACGTTCAGCTCTGCTGGTGCTTGCCGGGCTCTGCTTCAACTGCGTCGTTCCCGCAATTGCACCGGCCCACAGCCCGCCAGTCGCCACGTCGACGGCGCGCGGTCCCTACGAGACCCACATAGCGGAAGCGGCGCGCCGCTTCCGCCTTCCGCCGGCCTGGATCCACGCCGTCCTTGGCGCCGAGAGCGCCGGCGATCACCGCGCCACATCGCGCAAGGGTGCCATGGGTCTGATGCAGATTTTGCCCGATACCTGGTCGGACTTGCGCGCCCGGTACGGGCTCGGCGGCGATCCCTACGACCCGCACGACAACATCATCGCGGGCTCGGCCTATATCCGCGAGTTGGTTGATCGCTACGGATCGCGCGGCTGGATTCCTGCCTATAATGCCGGCCCAGGACGCTACGAGGCATCGCTGCAGGGCGGGCGGCTGCCTCGGGAGACACGCGCTTACGTTGCCGTCGTTGCAACCGCCATCCTCAACGACGGTGCACCCAAAGCTCTCGGTCCGGCAGCCCCAGCACAGCACAGCTGGAAGGACGCTCCGCTATTCGCCGCGCGGCCAATCAGCAAGCTGGACAATGGTTCGATGCAGCTGGAGCGTTCCGGCGATGATACTTCAAACGCTGCGCCCGCGGAAGGATTGGCCGACGCTACATCGCGATCGACCGGTCTGTTCTCACCCAGGTGAGCGAAAGGCCCGCGCCATGAGCTTCCTCAACGCGCTTCGCACCATCTCGTGCTCCAGCGTGCCATGGCGTGCGGGGAGGGGAGATGCCAGCAACACGACCGAGGGATGGCTAGATAAAAGCCCGCACATTGTGCGTCGGCCGGTCGGTTGTTGTTGTCGGGTTTTTCAGGGGCGATGCGCACATTGCGGCCGTTCGGCGCAATGTGCGTCGAACGCCCAAAACTTTGTATCCGCATGCGCTTTTCCACATTGCGGGGCAGCGACGTGACCGATCAGCGCGAGTTCCGCATCCGAGCCGGCCGCATTCGCTCCAACCGCGGTCAAGCTGCGCGGCCGTTCATCGCACAGGCACTGGCGGCGGCGAAGAAGGCAGGCGGCAGCATTTCCCGATCCGGTCAAATCAGTCCGGGCAACCGATCACGATTCGGCCGAGGCCGGATCGCCAATGTCCAGGCCAACCGTCTGCTGACCGGCCGCTCGCGCGTCACGGTCATCAAGACCCGGGTCGTCCGCCATTCCGCGCGCGCCGCACCGCTGGCCGCACACCTCAACTACCTGCGGCGCGAGGGTGTGACCCGTGAAGGGGAAGGAGGCCGCATGTTCGGCTCTGGAACCGACAATGCGGACGTCAAGAGTTTCGCCGAGCGCTGCGATGGCGATCGCCATCATTTCCGCTTCATCGTCTCGCCGGAGGACGCGATCGATATGGCTGATCTCAAGTCCTTCACCCGTGACCTGATGAGCCAGATGGAAAACGATCTAGGCACGACGCTCGATTGGGTCGCGGCGGACCACTGGAACACCGACAATCCGCATATCCATATCATCCTGCGCGGCCGTATAGCCGACGGGCAGGACCTTGTGATCTCGCGCGACTACATCAAGGAAGGCATGCGAGCGCGCGCCGCCGATCTCGTCACGCAGGAACTCGGCCCCCGCTCCGATCACGACATCCGCCGCAATTTGGGGCGGCAGATCGAAGCCGAACGCTGGACCCAGCTTGACCGGCAGCTGCTTCGCGACGTCCGCACTGGCGTCATCGATCTTGCCCCAAGTGGGCATAGGCAGCCTGACGAGTATCAGGTGCAGAAGGTCGGCCGCCTGCGTAAGCTCGAAGCTCTCGGTCTTGCCGATCAGGTCGGGCCAGGCCAGTGGGTCATCGACGACAAAGTCGAAGCAACGTTGCGTGAGCTCGGCGAGCGTGGCGACATCATCAAGCGCATGCACCGCGCGCTGTCCGAGCAGGGCATCGATCGTAGCTTGGCCGGCTATGTGCTCGCGGCCGAAAGCCTCGATGTGCCCATCATCGGCCGTTTGGTCGATCGCGGGCTCGATGATGAGCTGACTGGCACGGCGTATGCCGTGGTCGACGGCGTCGATGGACGCACCCATCACATCAGGCTTGCCGATCTGGAGGCGGCTGGCGACAGCACACCGGGATCGATCGTCGAGCTGCGCAAATTCGATGATGCGCGCGGCCAACGTCGGTCCGCACTCGCGGTGCGCTCTGATCTCGATCTTGATCGCCAGATCGCGGCGACGGGGGCGACCTGGCTCGATCGGCAGAACATCGCGCGCGGGCCTGCCGCCTTGAGCGCAGCCGGCTTCGGCGCCGAGGTTCATCAGGCTATGGAAAAGCGCGCCGATTACCTGGCCGGCGAAGGCCTTGCGAAGCGTCTTGGCGGGCGCATCATTTTCAGCCGCAACCTGATCGAGACGCTGCGCCGTCGGGAACTCCAACTGGTTGGTGAGAAGCTCGCGGCTGAGACCGGCCTGCCCTTCAATCGCGCCGCCGGCGGCGACTATGTAGCCGGCGCCTATCGTCAGCGGATCGTCCTGGCCTCGGGCCGCTTCGCCATGCTCGATGACGGCCTTGGGTTCCAGCTCGTGCGGTGGACGCCCTCGCTCGAAAAGCATCTCGGCCAGCATGTTTCCGGTGTCTCCCGTGATGACGGAGGCGTCGACTGGAGCTTTGGCCGCAAGCGTGGACTCGGCCTCTGATTGAGACAAGAAAGGACCGCCACCATGTCCGCGACGAAAATCCTCTGGGGTCAGATCCTCAGCGTCTTCTTGATCGTGCTGTTGACGACCTGGACGGCAACGCAATGGACGGCATGGAGGCTGGGCTTCCAGGCCCAACTCGGTCCGCCCTGGTTCGAACTCGCCGGTTGGCCCGTCTACTATCCACCGGCTCTGTTCTGGTGGTGGTATTTCTACGATGCCTACGCCCCGAATATCTTCGTGGAAGGCGGGTTGATAGCAGTGTCCGGCGGCTTCCTGTCGATCGTTGTCGCGATCGGCATGTCGGTATGGCGGGCACGCGAAGCCAAGAATGTCCAGACATATGGTTCGGCGCGGTGGGCGGAGAGGAGGGAAGTCGAAACTGCCGGGTTGCTCGGCGCCGACGGGGTGGTGCTCGGGCGCTATGACCGCCATTACCTCCGCCACGACGGGCCCGAGCATGTGCTGTGCTTCGCCCCGACCCGGTCGGGTAAGGGTGTCGGCCTGGTGGTGCCTTCGCTGCTAACCTGGCCGGGGTCGGCGATCGTCCACGACATCAAGGGTGAGAACTGGCAACTCACCGCCGGCTTTCGTGCCCTGCATGGTCGCGTGCTGCTTTTCGACCCGACGAATTCGAGATCGTCGGCGTACAATCCTCTCCTGGAAGTCCGCCGCGGCGAGTGGGAGGTTCGCGACGTCCAAAACATTGCCGACATTCTTGTTGATCCGGAAGGCAGTCTTGAAAAGCGCAACCACTGGGAAAAAACCAGCCACGCGCTTTTGGTCGGCGCGATCCTTCACGTTCTATATGCCGAGAAGGACAAGACTCTGGCCGGTGTCGCTGCCTTCCTCTCCGATCCGAAACGCCCGATTGAGACCACGCTGGCGGCAATGATGAAGACACCCCATCTCGGCGAGGCAGGTCCACATCCGGTCATCGCGAGTGCAGCGCGCGAACTGCTCAACAAATCCGACAACGAACGCTCCGGCGTGCTTTCCACCGCGATGTCCTTCCTCGGTCTCTACCGTGACCCCGTAGTGGCTGAGGTGACGCGGCGCTGCGACTGGCGGATCGGTGACATCGTCGGCGGCAAACAGCCGGCAACGCTCTATCTGGTCGTGCCTCCCTCGGACATCAATAGGACCAAGCCGCTCATCCGCCTCATCCTCAATCAGATCGGACGCCGCCTGACCGAAGACCTGCATGCCAAAACAGGCCGGCACAGGCTACTGCTCATGCTGGACGAATTTCCGGCGCTCGGCCGTCTCGATTTCTTCGAGAGCGCGCTGGCCTTCATGGCCGGCTATGGTTTGAAAAGTTTCCTCATCGCCCAGTCGCTGAACCAGATCGAGAAGGCTTACGGCCCAAACAATTCGATCCTCGACAACTGCCATGTTCGTGTGTGCTTTGCCACGAACGATGAACGGACAGCCAAGCGTGTGTCCGACGCGCTCGGCACGGCAACCGAGATGCGGGCGATGAAGAATTATGCCGGCCACCGGCTCTCGCCCTGGCTCGGACATCTCATGGTGTCGCGGCAGGAGACGGCCCGCCAGTTGCTGACCCCTGGAGAGATCATGCAGCTTGCCCCGACTGACGAGATCGTGATGGTGGCGGGCACGCCGCCCATCCGGGCGAAAAAGGCACGTTACTACGAAGATCTCCGTTTTCGGGACCGCGTCTTGCCCCCACCCGAACTGGCCCGATCCGAAAACGGCGATCTTGACGACTGGACCCGATTGCCGGTCTCAACTGGCACAGAGGTTGCGCACAGTGCAGGAGCGCGCCCGCAGGACGACGGAGATCCAACGGAGTCCGAGCGACGGCTGCAACCCGAACTCAATCGTTCGCGTCCAGTTGAAAAAAAGGCTCCGATCGAAAATGAGTTCGAGGTCGAGCCGCCCGACGACAGCGACGACGACGAAGCTGTCCGCAATCGACGCCTGGCTCGCCTCATGCAGGGCGTGGCGCGGCAGGTTTCCCTCGACCCCGATGACGGCATGGACTTGTAGGCACCATGACCAGTCGAAAGAAGAAAGTGCAGATCTCTGTCTATCTCGATCAGGCGGTCATGGTGATGCTTGCGGATTACGCGGCGCGGCGTGAACAATCCCAGTCCATGATCGCGGAGGCTGCCATTGCGTCGTTCCTATCGCCGGACGCGGATGAGCGTCGCGAGGCAGCGATCGCCAGACGCCTCGATCAGGTTGACCGCCGCCTGGCCAGGCAGGAGCGCGACATCGGCATTGCGGTCGAGACACTTGCCGTGTTCGTCCGCTTCTGGCTCGCGACCACCCCAGCCTTGCCTGAACCCGCGGCCCAAGCCGCGCGGGCCAAGGCGGCCGAACGCTACGAAGCCTTCGTCGCGGCCTTGGGTAGGCGCCTGGCGAAGGGCCCGAAACTGCGGCAGGAGATTTCGGAGGACGTCGACCCGAAAGAAGCCGGTGGGATTTAGGCTGCATCACTTTGCGCGTTGGCGGTGGGTCCGGCTGGTGCTTAGATTAGCAAATATGTTTACGCTCTTCCAGCGATGCGGCGATGATCGCCGCAAATTGCCATTGTTGTAAACCAACGGCGATTGTGGTAGTTTATAGAAATTAAGAATTGCGGCGATCATCGCCGCGTACGCAGAAATCCATAAACTCATGCCAACGAATGCTGATCGCCGAGAACTACTTCAAACCCTGGTACCCGAGGGCCTTCCGGTAACGAAGCAGTGGCTAAAGAAACAAAGCCCGCAGTTTGATCGTCACGCCGTCGATAATCTGCTCAAAAGCAACCAGCTCAAATCGCTGGCACCGGGCGTGTATGTGCGGCCTGGGACGCATTTGACCTGGCAAGGCGTGGTGGCTGCCTTGGAGAGTATATTCGGTAGGGATCTTAGTGTCGGCGGGCTGACCGCGCTCGAATTGCAGGGATTTGCGCATTACCTGCCGATGTCGCGCCAACGGTCAGTACATCTTTACAGCGAGGCTGCTTTGCCGACCTGGCTGAACCATGCGATACCGACCGTAAAATTCATACGCCACAACCGCCTTTCCTCGCTATTAGGATTCGGACTCGTCCACCGCGAATACGATCCGCTCGAGCGCACCCTCATAGATGTGGAAGCTCCGGGCCGGCGGCAAGATTTCTGGCCTGTCACCTTGTCGTCGCCCGAAAGGGCCTACCTGGAGGTGCTGATGGATGTTCCGGCGACGATCTCCTTCGAGCACGCCAATCAACTGCTTCAGGGGATGACGACGCTTTCGCCGCGGCGCATGGAGCAGCTTTTGCGCAAATGCACTAGCGTCAAGGTTCGCCGGCTATTCTACTGGATGGCCGAGCGCAATGATTATGCATGGTTCAAAAAGCTGCCCGCTCCCAAAGCACTCGATGCGCTCGGCCTTGGTAGCGGCAACAGGGTTCTGGCCAAAGACGGCAGACTCGATCCAAAATATCGCATAACCGTCCCGGAGGAGATGTGGACACCGCAAGCCCTTACTACCGACAAGTCCGCCTCCTGACCCGCATCCTGCCTCTGGTGGCAGTCGAGAGGTCGTTCGCGCTGAAGGGCGGTACCGCCATCAATCTTTTTTTCCGCGACCTTCCGCGCCTTTCCGTCGACATCGACCTTGTCTATCTGCCGATGGATGATCGTGACACGGCATTGAAGAACGTGGCGGAGGCGCTTGCCCGCATCGCGGACGCCATCAGCGCCGCGATGCCTGGCACCGAAATCATTCGCTCCTTCGAGCATCAGGCCGATGCATTGCGCCTCTTCGTTTCGCAGGGCGCCGACCGCATCAAGATCGAGCTCTCGCCGGTCTTGCGGGGATCCGTGCTTCCTGAGGAATTGCGCGAGGTATCGCCGGCAGTCGAAGAGCAGTTCGGCTATGTCGAAATGCAGCTGCTTTCCCTCCCGGACCTGTATGCCGGAAAGATCTGTGCCGCACTCGACCGGCAGCATCCGCGGGATCTTTTCGACGTGAAGCTGCTCTTTGAAAACGAGGGCCTCACCGAGGATTTGGTCAAGACCTTTCTGGTTTACCTCATCAGCCATAACCGGACGATGGCCGAACTGTTACAGCCTACCCGCAAGAACATTGCCGGCATCTACGAAGGCGAATTCGTCCGTATGTCCCAGATCGAAGTGAGCCTCGACGAACTCCTCACCGTTCGCGAACGATTGATCAGCGACCTCAACAGGGCTTTGACCGAGAATCAGCGCAAATTCCTTCTGTCGTTCAAAGCCAGACGTCCAGATTGGAACCTGCTCGATGTAGAGGGGGCCAACAATCTCCCCGCGGTTCGCTGGAAGCTGCACAATCTGGAACGCATGCCACGAGAAAGGCATCGTGCGGCGTATGAGAATTTAGAGCGAGTGCTCGGCCTCAGTTCCAGTTAAGTCGAGCAAGATTTGCCACTCGTCGATAAATCCTAGGTGACGGCAACGACGACCGCCCTCGGCTCCTACTCGGGCTGGGTAAGGGTCGAGGTGGGGAAGGCAGGCGGATCCGATCCAACGCCGAGGGTCATCACCATCGTTCTCCTGTCATGGCACGCAATATACGGATTCGCGTATAGATGGGCGTTATACGCGATTGCGTATAAATGGCGAGTATGCGGGATCGCGTATGAAACCAGCAACGGATGCGGGAAGCCTGTATTGCGGCGGCTCCGTCCCGCAAAATCGGCAATAGGGCAGGCGCGGCTCGCGGCGATATCGCCACCTTAGTTGCGGCGGCCGGCTGACTGGTTCGACCTCAGAAGCGCTCTCTACCGAAGAAAAAAGGCAGCAGCGCCGCCGTTCTCCTGTATTTGTACGCCACGCTACTACGTCTCGATATTCTTGTTGAAGCGAGCCAATATCCGGTTCTCTTAGTCATCCCCGAGCGGGGACCATCCGAGTTGTTCCCGACAGAAAAGCGGGGACCAGATGGTGGTTTCGCACAACAATGCCGAAGGCCGCGCGCGCAGTTCGCGCATGCTGCGCACAGCGCTCGGAGCCGAGATAACACGGCTCCTCGACGATCCCGCGGTCGTCGAAGTCATGCTGAACCCCGATGGCCGTATCTGGGTGGACCGCCTTACCGAAGGTCTGGCCGAGACGGGAGAGGTGCTGTCCGCCGCCGATGGCGACCGCATCGTGCGTCTGGTCGCCCATCACGTCGGCGCGGAGGTGCATCCGCGCTCTCCGCGGGTGTCTGCTGAATTGCCCGAAACCGGAGAACGGTTCGAAGGACTTCTACCGCCGGTCGTTGCCGCGCCAGCCTTCGCCATCCGCAAGCCTGCTGTCGCGATCTTCACACTCGAAGACTACGTGGCGGCAAGCATCATGACAGCCGACCAGGCGGCGACGCTGCGCGCTGCTGTCGCTGCCCGCGCGAACATCCTCGTCGCCGGCGGCACATCCACGGGCAAAACGACCCTGACCAATGCCTTGCTCGCCGAAGTGGCGAACGGCACCGACCGCGTCGTCATCATCGAGGACACGCGCGAACTCCAGTGCGCCGCGCCCAACCTTGTCGCCATGCGGACAAAGGATGGTGTCGCCACGCTCGCCGACCTGGTCCGTTCCTCAATGCGCCTGCGACCAGACCGCATCCCGATCGGCGAAGTGCGAGGCGCCGAAGCTCTCGACCTTCTGAAGGCATGGGGCACCGGGCACCCCGGCGGCATCGGCACCATCCATGCCGGATCCGGGATCGGGGCGCTGCGCCGTCTTGAGCAGCTCATCCAGGAGGCCGTCGTCACCGTCCCGCGCGCGCTGATCGCCGAAACCATCGACCTTGTCGCTGTCCTGTCTGGACGTGGTTCCGCGCGGCGGCTGACCGAACTTGCACGCATCGATGGACTCGGGTCCGACGGCGATTATCGCACCTCCCAAGCCACCCCGAACAACACAGGAGACAATTCATGATCCGCAAGCTTTCGCGCGAGCACCTGGCTACAGCGGCCACAAGCCTCATCGTCTCTCTCCTGGCGGCCCCGGCCGCCAATGCCGCCGGCTCTTCGATGCCGTGGGAGCAGCCACTGGAGAAGATCCTTCAGTCGATCGAAGGTCCGGTCTCCAAGATTATTGCCGTCATCATCATCATCGTCACGGGGCTGACGCTTGCCTTTGGCGATACTTCCGGCGGTTTCAGGCGGCTGATTCAGATCGTCTTTGGCCTGTCGATCGCCTTCGCGGCGTCGAGCTTCTTTCTGTCGTTCTTCTCGTTCGGTGGCGGGGCGCTGATCTGATGGCAACCGCTTTCGAACAGCTCGACGCGGTGCCAGGGTTCACCGTCGCCGTTCACAGGGCCCTGACCGAACACATCCTGCTCGGCGGCGCACCTCGTTCTATCGCAATTCTGAACGGCACGCTGGCTGGCGCGGTTGGCCTTGGCCTGCGTCTGTGGCTGCTAGGTCTCATCATCTGGGCGCTCGGGCACTTCACGGCGGTGTGGGCTGCAAAACGCGATCCGCTGTTCGTGGAAGTCGGCCGCCGGCATCTGCGCCTCCCCGCTCATCTGTCGGTTTGAGGGCGCGGTGATGATGAATCTTGCCGAATATCGCCGCACCGTGAGCCGCCTTGCCGACTACCTGCCATGGGTTGCGCTTGTCGCACCGGGCGTGGTGCTGAACAAGGATGGGAGCTTTCAGCGAACTTCGCAGTTCCGCGGACCAGATCTCGAATCCGCCGTGGCGGCCGAACTGGTCGCGGTGGCCTCCCGGATCAACAATGCCTTCCGTCGCCTCGGTTCGGGTTGGAGCATCTTCGTCGAGGCGCAGCGGCACGACGCTGCGACCTATCCCGAAAGCCAGTTTCCCGATCCGGCCTCTCGCCTGGTCGACGCCGAGCGCAAAGCCGAGTTCGAGGAGGAAGAAGTTCACTTCGTGTCGAGCTATTTCCTCACCTTCCTCTATCTGCCGCCGGCCGAGGACGCGGCGCGCGCGGAAACGTGGCTCTACGAGGGGCGCGAACAATCCGGCATCGATGCCAACGAAATCCTGCGCGCTTTTGTCGACCGCACCGAGCGCGTGCTCTCCTTGCTCGACGGCTTTATGCCGGAATGCCGGTGGCTCGACGACAGCGAGACGCTGACCTACCTGCACTCGACTGTCTCGACGAAGCGTCATCGGGTGCGCGTCCCGGAGACACCGGTCTATCTGGATGCGCTGCTGGCCGACCAGCCGCTGACCGGTGGTCTTGAACCGCGCCTTGGCGACCAGCATCTTCGCGTGCTCACCATCGTCGGCTTCCCGGCTGCGACCACGCCGGGTCTGCTCGACGATCTCAACCGGCTCGCCTTTCCCTATCGCTGGTCGACGCGCGCAATCCTGCTCGACAAGACTGATGCCGGCAGGCTGCTGACGAAGATACGGCGGCAATGGTTCGCCAAACGCAAGTCCATTGCGGCGATCCTGAAGGAGGTCATGACGAACGAGGCCTCCGTGCTCATGGACACCGACGCCGCCAACAAATCCGCCGACGCCGACATGGCTTTGCAGGAGCTCGGGGCCGACGTGGCCGGCATGGCCTATGTCACTGCGACCGTCACCGTCTGGGACGCCGATCCACGCGTGTCGCAAGAGAAACTGCGCCTTGTCGAGAAAGTCATCCAAGGTCGTGACTTCACGGCCATGGTCGAGACCGTCAATGCCGTAGATGCCTGGCTCGGCTCTTTGCCCGGACATGCCTACGCCAATGTCCGCCAGCCACCCATCTCGACACTCAATCTCGCCCACATGATTCCCCTCTCTGCCGTGTGGGCGGGGCCGGAACGGGACGAGCACTTCGGTGCGCCCCCCTTGCTCTACGGCAAGACCGAGGGCTCGACCCCGTTCCGGTTGTCGCTGCATGTCGGCGATGTCGGCCATACCCTCGTTGTCGGGCCGACCGGCGCTGGCAAGTCGGTGCTGCTCGCGCTGATGGCCCTGCAGTTTCGCCGTTATGCGCGCAGCCAGGTCTTTGCCTTCGATTTCGGCGGTTCGATCCGCGCCGCTACGCTTGCCATGGGTGGCGACTGGCACGATTTAGGGGGCGAACTCACCGAAGGCACGGAAGTCTCGGTCTCCCTCCAACCAATTGCCCGCATACACGACACTTATGAGCGCGCCTGGGCGGCCGACTGGGTCGTGGCAATCCTGGCGCGCGAAGGCGTCCCTATCACTCCGGATGCCAAGGAACATATCTGGACCGCGCTGACGTCGCTCTCCTCGGCGCCAGTTGAACAGCGCACCATCACCGGCTTGAGCGTGCTGCTGCAGGCGAACGATCTGAAGCAAGCTCTCCGCTCCTATTGCATCGGGGGTCCTTACGGCCGGTTGCTCGATTCCGAGGCGGAGCGCCTTGGCGCGGCATCCGTCCAGGCGTTCGAGATCGAGGGTCTTGTTGGCACCGGAGCAGCACCTGCGGTTCTCTCCTACCTCTTCCATCGTATCGGTGACCGGCTCGACGGGCGGCCGACTTTGCTCATCATCGACGAGGGCTGGCTCGCCCTTGACGATGAAGGGTTCGCCGGCCAGCTGCGCGAATGGCTGAAGACGCTGCGCAAGAAGAACGCCAGTGTCATCTTTGCCACCCAGTCGCTGTCCGACATCGACAATTCGAACATTGCGCCTGCGATCATCGAGAGTTGTCCGACCCGGCTGCTGTTGCCAAACGAGCGTGCGATCGAGCCGCAGATTACAGCGATTTATCGCCGCTTCGGCCTCAACGACCGCCAGATAGAGATCGTGGCGCGGGCGACGCCGAAACGCGACTACTACTGCCAGTCCCGGCGTGGCAACCGCCTCTTCGAACTTGGCTTGTCCGAAATTGGGCTAGCGCTCTGTGCCGCATCCTCAAAAACCGATCAGGCTTTGATCGCCAGCATCGCCGCCGAATACGGACGCGATGGTTTCCTCTCAGCCTGGTTGCGCGCCCGAAACGCCGGCTGGGCCGCTGACCTCATTGCCGACCTGTCCACCTCCGTAACGCAAGCTGAAAAGGAGCTCCAATCATGAATAGCCGTGGAAACCGTTCGCGCGCAGTATTGCTGGCCGCCGCAGTGTTCGCCTCACCGTTTGCGATCTCGCTGATGGTGACTGCGCCGGCACAGGCATTCATCGTCTTCGATCCGTCGAACTACACCCAGAATGTGCTGACGGCGGCGCGATCGCTTCAGCAGATCACCAACCAGATCACTTCGCTGCAAAACCAAGCCCAGATGCTGATCAACCAGGGGCGCAACCTTGCGAGCTTGCCGTTCTCCTCACTGCAGCAGTTGCAGCAATCGGTGCAGCGAACACAACAGCTCCTGGGCCAGGCGCAGAACATCGCCTTCGACGTCCAGCAGGTCGACAAGATCTTCCAGCAGCAATATGGCAGCGTCTCGCTCTCCGCGTCTGATGAACAACTCGTCACGGATGCGCGCTCGCGCTGGCACAATACGGTTGGCGGTCTCCAGGACGCCATGCGCGTGCAGGCGGGCGTCGTCGGAAACATCGACATCAATCGCACGCAGATGTCAGCGCTTGTCGACGCCAGCCAATCGGCGACCGGCGGGCTGCAGGCGACGCAGGCCGGCAACCAACTCCTGGCGCTTCAGGCTCAACAGCTCGCCGACCTCACTGCCGTTATCGCCGCCAACGGTCGCGCCCAGGCACTGACCGAAGCCGAACGTGCTGCGGCCGCCGACCAGGGCCGTGAGCAGCGTCGCCGCTTCCTGATCCCCGGCTCTGGCTACCAGGCCTCAGATGCCAAGATGTTCAACCGGTGAGTTCAAGGCCATGGATGGCAGGACCTTCGCTCGCATCGTCGCCGTCGTCTTCGTCGCGGTGGCCGTCACGGCAACCGCGCTCGAGATGACCCGGAAGGTGGAAAGACCGGATAACGTCGCTCCACAGGCGCCGACTGCTTTGGTGCCGAACTCGCCTGGCGAGGGCCTTCGCTGCTGCCAAACCCTCGGTGAGGCTGCTCTGCACGACAGCGGTTGTTTGCGCTTGTGGGCTGAACAGCGTGACCGGTTCCTCGGGCTCAAAGCGCCGTTTGCGAGCTCGGCTTCTGGTATGGCCACCTCGCCGTCGCCGGATGCGTCCTCGTCGGAGGCGCGATAGGCATGGGCAACACAGGGGTCATCGACCAATTCCTCGCCACCTTCACGCGCTACATAGACAGCGGCTTCGGTCTGCTTGGTGGCGAAGTCGCATTCGTCGCCACCACGCTGATCGTCATTGACGTGACGCTTGCCGCTCTCTTCTGGAGCTGGGGCGCCGACGATGACATTCTCGCGCGGCTCGTCAAGAAGACGCTGTTCGTGGGTGTCTTCGCCTACTTGATTTCCAACTGGAACAGCCTCGCCCGGATCGTCTTCGAAAGCTTTTCCGATCTTGGCCTGAAGGCGAGCGGTACGGGCTTTTCGGTCCAGGACCTCCTTCGCCCCGGCAAGGTGGCGCAAACCGGTCTCGATGCGGGACGACCGCTGCTCGAAGCAATCTCGGGGCTGATGGGCTACGTGTCCTTCTTCGAGAACTTCATCCAGATCGCCTGCCTGCTCTTCGCCTGGGCGCTCGTCCTGCTCGCCTTCTTCATCCTGGCCGTACAGCTCTTCGTCACGCTGATCGAATTCAAGCTGTCGACGCTGGCCGGCTTCGTGCTGATCCCGTTCGGTCTCTTCGGCAAGACAGCCTTCATGGCCGAACGGGTGCTCGGCAACGTCATCTCGTCCGGTATCAAGGTGCTGGTGCTTGCCGTGGTTATCGGCATCGGCTCGACGCTCTTCGGCGAGTTCACCCAAGGCTTCGGCGGCGATAACCCCACCATTGATCAGGCGATGGCGATCGTGCTGGCGGCGCTGTCACTGCTTGGTCTGGGTATCTTCGGCCCCGGCATTGCCAACGGTCTTGTCTCCGGTGGGCCGCAGCTTGGCGCTGGGGCAGCCGTCGGAACAGGCCTCGCGGCAGGCGGCATGGCGCTGGTTGCCGGCGGCACGGCCGGCCTTGCGATGCGCGGCGGGAGTGCTGCTTTTTCCGCAGCCCCAATGGCGGCACGGAGCGGCTCGTTCCTCGCAGGTGGCGCGTCGAGTGCCTATATGCTCGGCTCTGCCGGCCAGGTTGGCGCCGCCGCCATCGTCTCCGGCGTGGGCGGCGTCGCAAGCGCTGGTGTGTCTGCTGCTGCCTCGCCGCTTAAGCGCGCCGCCGCCCGCGCCAGCCAATCGATGAAGTCGAGCTTCGCTTCCGGCGCCAATTCGGCCGTCGGGGCCACCGGTGGTTCATCGACCCTGGGGACCGTCGGGGGCGCTGCCGAAGCTGCCAACGATCCCTCGTTTAGTCGCGACGGCAAGGCAGGCGGCGCCGGCAGAAGCCCACCCGACTGGGCCAAACGCATTCAGCGATCCCAGCGCCTGTCGCATGGCGTCCAGACCACAGCGCACGCCGTGCGCGCCGGCGAAGCCCACGGCAGTGGAACCTCGATTTCTCTCTCCGAAGGCAAATGACCAATGAACATCTTTCGACGACCCGCCGTCCACTACGGTAAGACCCCTAAGCCGGAAACGCCTTACCAGAGGGCGGCGCAGGTCTGGGACGAGCGCATCGGCTCTGCTCGTGTGCAGGCGAGGAACTGGCGCATGATGGCCTTCGGATCGCTGATCCTTTCGGCTGGCCTCGCCTGCTCGGTTGTCTGGATGTCAGCCCGCGGATCAGTCGTGCCGTGGGTAGTCCAGGTCGATGCGCTCGGACAGGCGCAGACGGTCGCGCCGGCGACTGCCGACTACAAGCCGACCGATCCGCAAATCGCCTGGCATCTCGCCCGTTTCATCGAACAGGTTCGATCGATCCCGGCCGATCCGATCATCGTGCGCCAGGATTGGCTGCGCGCCTATGAATGGACCACCGACCAGGGTGCCGCGGCGCTCAATGATTATGCCCGCGCAAACGAACCCTTTTCCAAAGTCGGCAAGCAGCAGGTGGCGGTCGAGGTCTCCTCGGTCATCCGTGCCTCCGCGGATTCTTTCCGCGTCGCCTGGACCGAGCGTCGTTATGAAAACGGTCAGCTCTCCACCACGGAACACTGGACCGCGATCCTGACGATCGTGGTCCAGCCGCCGCATGACGCCGAACGGCTTCGAGTGAACCCGCTCGGTATCTACGTCAACGCCATCAACTGGTCGCGGGAGATGAGCCAATGAGCCTCGCAAAGCGTGCTGTCGCATTTCCAGCTTGTCGTGGATCCGCACTCGCGTCGGTGTTCTTCTCGGGGATCGTACTCACGAGCTGTGCCACGCTCCAGAAGCCGCCACGCATTGCCTATGATGCCTACGTGCCACCGTTGCCATCCGTCCCGGCAAGGACCGCCGAAGAGAAACCAAAGCCGCCACACATTCCACCCGGCTGGACACCAACACTGGGGGGCGTGGCTGGCGATACGCCGACAGCGCGCGTCGAGAACGCAAACGTGGCCGCGCGTATCCAGCCTCGACGCGAGGGTTACTACAACGCGATCCAGATATATCCCTGGAGCGAAGGGGCGCTCTACCAGGTCTATGCCGCACCCGGCCAGATAACGGACATCGCGCTCGAACCCGGCGAGAACCTGACTGGCAGCGGCCCGATTGCGGCCGGCGACACCGCGCGCTGGATCATCGGTGACACCGAGAGCGGCTCGGGCGTCACCCGGCGCGTCCATGTGTTGGTGAAGCCCTCGCGCGCGGACATCACAACCAATCTCGTCATCACCACCGACCGGCGCAGCTACATGATTGAGCTCAGGGCGGGCGAGAAGCCCTATATGCCGGCTGTGGCATGGGCATATCCGGCCCTGCCGCGCAGCAAGCAACAGACTATGCCCGCAGCGCCGACGATGCCGGACGTTGCCAGGAGAAACTACCGCTATGGTCTCACAGGTGATACGCCGCCTTGGAAACCCATCGCCGTCTATGACGACGGCAGACGCGTCTATATCGAGTTCCCGCGCGGGATCGTGCAAGGCGAGATGCCGCCGCTCTTCGTCATCGGTCCGGACGGCGAAGCCCAGATCGTCAACAGCCGGGTCTACCAAAACATCCTGATTGTCGATCGCCTTTTCGGCGCGGCCGAACTGCGTCTTGGCAGCGGCAAACGGCAACAGGCTGTGCGGATTGTCCGAAGCGACGGGATCAAGACGGACCGACTGTCCTGGATGCCAACTCCCAATTCAGTGTTGCAAGTCACCAACGCGCCAAGGCAAAGGGGAGGGGAGCAGTCATGAACGAGAACGAAACCGCCACTGCGCCGATGCGACTTCGTGCCGAGCCGCCGCGCGTGACCCGTCTGTCGCGCAAGGCGCTGGCCGGCGTTGCCTTCGTCGCGTCGCTCGGCATCGGCGGCGCGCTGGTATACGCGCTTCAGACGCGCGATAGAGACATTCACGGCGAGGAACTCTATTCGACCTCTAACCGGCAGCCGGCTGATGGGCTCGCCAACCTGCCACGCGACTACACCGGCCCTGTCCTTGGGCCGCCGCTGCCGGGCGATCTCGGCCGCCCGATGCTCGACGCTCAGAACAAGGGGCAGCCCGTCGTTTCGCCTACCATTCCAACGCCAACAGTTGACGAGGCTGAACAACGCCGGCGGGCTGAAGAGGAGGCGGCCCGCACATCGCGTGTCTTCTTCCAGACAGAAGCCAGGACTGGGGCAACAGCCGAGCCTTCGGGTAATGTCGCTACACCGGACCTCTCGGGTCTGAATCTTTCCGGACAAACCCCGCAGGATCGCCAGCTTGCGTTCCTCAATGCGGCGGCCGACCGCCGCACCGTCGCGGCAGACCGTGTCGTGCCTCCCGCGTCACCTTATGCGCTTCAGGCTGGAGCCGTCATCCCAGCCGCGCTGATCACCGGGATCCGTTCCGACTTGCCCGGTCAGATCACCGCGCAGGTGACGGAGAACGTCTACGATAGTCCGACCGGTCGGACGCTTCTAATCCCCCAAGGGACCCGCGTTATTGGCCAGTACGATAGCGGAGTCGGTTTCGGGCAGCGCCGCGTGCTGCTTGCCTGGAACAGGCTGATTTTCCCGAACGGCCATTCGATTGTTCTGGAGCGCCAGCCTGGCGCGGACGGGCAGGGCTACGCTGGCCTTGAGGATGGCGTCGACTATCACTGGGGCGAATTGTTCAAGGCGGCCGCACTCTCCACCATACTCAGCGTTGGGGCCGAGGCTGGCTCGTCCGGTCAGGAAAGCGATATCGTGCGCGCGCTGCGCAGCGGGGCTTCCGACAGTGTCAGTCAGGTCGGTCAGCAGATCGTCCAGCGCCAGCTCGAAATAGCGCCAACGCTAACGATACGGCCAGGTTTTCCCGTGCGCGTTCTGGTCACGCGCGATCTTGTCCTCGAACCTTACGGTGACTGAAATGGCCAAGCTGAAGCTCGCGCCGATTGCCGATGACAAGCCTGTCAAAGTCTCCGTGGAATTGCCCGCACGTCTGCATCGCGACCTGACCAGGTATGCCGAGATTCTTGGAGGAGAAGCAGGAAGGCCTTCTGCTGATCCGCTGCGCTTGATCGTGCCCATGCTTGAGCGCTTTATCGCCACGGATCGTGGCTTCGCAAAGGCCAAGCAGGAGCGCAAGGCTTAGTTCCGAAGCGGTTAAGAGGAACGATCAGCGCCGCGGGATGCAGCGTGTAGCGGTAGAACAGTCGGTGCGCTTTGCGCTACCGGGTGAAAAGCCGACAGGATCGCCTCGAGGGAGACTTCCAATGCGTTGGAAAAGACCCTGCCTTTCTGCCAGATCGCAACGTAATGGTAGAGGGCCGATGGCTCAACCGGCTTTGCACCCAGTTCGAACGCCGCATATTCACGCACGATGATTTCGTTGGTGATGGAGACACCAAGCCCGGCCGAAACAAAGCCGACCTCGTAACCATGGGAGTCGTATTCCACCAGTATATCCGGCTCGATTCCGACAAAGCGCAGTGCGTTGAAGTTCATTTGATGCGATGCAAACTGAGGATCGATGTCGACGATCTTTTCCCCCGCCAGGTCATGCGCTTCGACACATGTCTTTTTTGAAAAACGGTGGTCGCGTTGGAAAATGCACACGTTGCGTGCCGAGCCGATTGGTGCCCATTCAAACAGCCGGGTATCCAGAGGTAGCCTTGAAATTCCGAGATCTGCCCGCCCAGACAGGATATGCTCACCCACCTGCTCATAATTGCCCGAAACTGACCGGACACTCGAAGCCGTTTTCGAACGGATAGTCGCCACGACCTTTGGCAATGTCACGAAACCGAAGACGGCGGGCGCGGCAATTGCGATCCGCTGCTTCTCATCGTTCTTCATCGAGAAAATCGATGCCTCCAGCCGATCCAAAGACGTCAGGGCTATTTCTACATTGCGCAGGAGTTCCCAGGCCTCCCGCGATGGAAGGATGCGGTTGGTTGATCTCTCGAAGAGTTTGAGGCCGAGCGCGGTCTCAAGCTGCTTCACCTGCTGACTTACTGCCGGTTGGCTTATCCCGAGCGCGGCAGCTGCCCGTCTCGTCGATCCGGTCCGCAGCACCTGACGAAACACCTGCAATTGTCGGACCTTCAGGCCGCTCTGAAGCAACTCCATTTTACGCCCTTTTCCCGAGAGCCCTTCACCGGCCGTGTAGTGATTGAGCGGCAGATGATGGAGGAGACCATGCCCATGTGGCGCGTCTAGCAGACGAAGCCGGTACAATCTCTGTGTCGACCTCTCCGAGCGCCCACGCCCGCCTACAGGCCGATATCTCTCTCAGACCAATCATTTACATATTATAGTTGATAAACTCAAAGTATGTAAATCGCGATCTTCCGGCGCATGGATATGCGCAAATTGGTCGGCCGGAACTTCGCCCGCTTGCGTCGAGAAAAAGGCCTGACCCAGGAAGAGTTGGAAGCGCGTTCCGGCTTCAGTCAACAATATCTCAGCGGCCTGGAACGTGGTCGGAGGAATCCGACCGTGATTACGCTTTTTGAGCTGGCACAAGCTCTCGGCGTCGACCACGTTGACCTTGTCCGGCCCGACAACGAGTTCTGATTGAAACTGGCGTGACGATGATATCTCTGTCGTGGCCGGCACCTGCCCGCCACAGGACGGAATTAGAGGCGCTTAACGCAACTACACGAGGCGATGGCGCTGAGACTGCCTCAGCAGGCTGCGCCGACACGGGCAAATTGCATGGCGCTTGATTTTCAGGACGCGAGAAAGGAGCGCCTGTATAATCATTCGTTATAGAGAGAATTTTGAAAATTATAGATTGAATGAAAAAGCTGCACCAGTAATTTAGAGGGTAATCCTGGACATTTATTGCAGGATACCCTTAGTTGATTTCGCAATCTTAGGTCGTCAGACAGAGATGTGCCGCTGAAAGATGCGGCATGTATTGCGAAATTGCGAATAGATGGAAGAGCCACATGGGTGGTTTTGCTGCTCAATTTACTGTAGCCTTCCTGGTTACGGTAAGTCTTGCTCTCGTTAGCGGATTCCTCGGCACCGCATTCGGTCTGCTGTTGGCCATCTCGAAGGGCACGCCTGCGGCCCGTTTCAAAGGTGTCGTGACGACTTACACCACGGTGGTTCGGGGCGTTCCAGAACTCCTCATTATCCTCCTCATCTATTTCGGGGGAACCACCTTCGCCAGCAAGATCGCTGGCAGGTATGTGGAGGTGAACGCTTTCACTGCGGGGGTCATTGCGCTTACCGTTGTCTTCAGCGGCTATGCGACCGAAATCTTCCGCGGTGCGATCGCGGCGGTGCCAGCGGGCCAGACCGAAGCTGCGAAGTCGCTTGGGCTGAGTACCTTGCAGCGGTGGCTGTTCGTCGTTGGCCCTCAGATGCTGAGGCTGGCGTTGCCCGCCTACGGCAATCTTTGGATATCGCTGTTCAAGGATACGGCGCTCGTCTCTGTCGTCGGTCTGACTGACATCATGCGCGTTGCCTATGTCGGCGCCGGATCCTTGCGCGCGCCGTTGACCTTCTACCTTGCGGCATCCGCTTTCTATCTCTTCCTGACGACGATCACCTTGCTGTCGATCCGGTTGGCGGAGCGGCGCTATCCCGCCTTCGGTCGATAGAAGGGCGCCCCATGAACTTCGGCTTGATATTCGACGCCTTGCTGGTTCTGCCCTCGGGCATCGGTCTCACCTTGACCCTGACAGTCCTGTCGCTGACGGCGGGATTTCTTCTGTCGGTGCCGTTGGCGTTTGCCCGCGCGTTTGGGCGACCGAGCCTCTCGTTCACGGTGCTGGCTTATACCTACGCATTCCGTGGAACGCCCATGCTCGTTCAGCTCTTCCTGCTTTATTATGGCCTGAGCCAGATTGAGGCCGTGCGCGCCAGCATCTTCTGGGTGATCCTGCGAGATCCCTTCTGGTGCGCCCTGTTTACCTTTTCGCTAAACAGCGCGGCGCACACCACCGAAATACTGTGCCGCGGTCTCCAGTCCGTGCCGAAAGGTGTCGTGGAAGCCGCCAGGGCGCTTGGCCTGAAACGCTTGCAGATCGCCCGCCTTGTCACCTTTCCGATCGCTTTCAGGATTTCTCTTCCGGCTTACGGAAACGAAATCGTCGGGATGATCAAAGGATCCTCGCTGGCAAGCACGGTAACGCTGCTCGAGATAACTGGAATGGCTCGACAGATGGTGTCGGCGACGTTCGCGCCTTACGAGATCTTCATCGTCGCCGGAGCGATCTATCTGGCGCTCACCTCGACGGCAGTGAAAGCGACCCAGATTCTGGAGCAACGGCTTTCGACGGACGGCACGCCGAAGCAACGACGCAAGGCGCGGTTACGGCCGGCCTTGCCTGACCACGAGATCACGACACCCGTGCCGTGACGACGCAGCCTTACCGCTTTCCACCCAAACCAAACGAAAGAGGTGCCTTATGCGCATGCCCCTGGCTATTGCCATTTCCATCGCGTCCTTGCTCGCAGCATTCCCGGCCGGTGCCGAAAGTGAACGCGCGATATCGATCGCCACCGAGGGTGCCTCGCCACCCTGGGACGGGACAGATGCGAATGGCGAGCTCTACGGGTACGACGTCGATGTCGGTCGCGAACTTTGTAATCGAATGAAGCTCACATGCTCATTCGTCGCGCAGGATTGGGATGGGATCATCCCGGCGCTGCTCGTCGGCAAGTACGATGTCATCATGTCGGGCATGGCGATCACCGAGAGGCGAAAGCAGCAGATCGCGTTCTCGATCCCCTACGCCAGTGGCTTTAACCAATTCATCGTGCGCAAGGAACTTGGGCTCGACGCCGGTGACACCAAGCAGAAGGTCAACCTCTCGACCATTGGCGACAGGGAGAAGACAACCATCGAGCGGCTCAGGTCAGTCCTCAGCGGCAAAGCCATCGGCGTCTTGCGGTCATCCAATTCGGAGGCTGTCGTGAAGCAACTGCTGGGCGATGTCGTGACTATTCGCAGTTACGACAGCCTCGACAATCTGAAGCTTGACCTTGCAGCGGGGCGCGTGGACGGCGGCCTTGCCGACTATTTCACATGGCGCGATTTCTTGGAGGCGCCTGGTGGCTCGGTTGCGATGTTTTTTGGACCGGAGCTGAACGGTGGTCTCTGGGGGCCGGGTGTGGGCGCCGGCATGCGGAAAGGCGACAGAGAGTTGCTCATCAAGTTCAATGCGGCGCTCGACGCTGCCACCAAGGACGGCACGATCAAAGCGCTGAGCCTGAAGTGGTTCAAGATGGACATTTCTCCGGCCGTTTCAAAGTAGCCGGATAGCAGCCAAACACTTGTAAGTGGTGCTGGCTGCGCGCCAGCACCCACGTTCACACCTACAGGGCGAGTTCCATGAAAGATCCATTTTGTGCGGTCGTGACCGGCCAATCATTAATCACGCATGACATCCGCCATGTTCAAGACGAACGGTTCGCGGAGGTTGAACGATTCCTGCAGCAAGGTGACGTTGTCTTCACCAATTTTGAGTCGACGATCCTCGGCCAACATGGCGGTTGGCCGACCAAGGGCAAGTACTTCGGTTATTCCAAGGCTGAAGTGCTGGATGCATTGCAGGACATTGGTTTTAACGCGCTTGCCCTGTCCAACAACCACGCGTTCGATCTCGGCCCTTGCGGCATCCAGTCCACGCTGGACGAAGTAGAGACGCGCGGCTTCTTGCATGCCGGGATCGGGATCGACGAGACGAACGCCGCGAAACTCGGCCGGCGCCATCTGGGCTATCGCCATGTCTCCCTGCTTGCGCTCGATGCAGGCCCTGGGCCGGCCAACATGTATGCCGAGAACCGCACGGCTTCGCGTCCGGCTCGGCCTGGCGTCAACCGGCTGAAGACGGTTCGCAAGATCGGGGTGCCGGACGGGCATTTCCGGAGGCTCGCAAGGCTTGGCGATCATTTGCAAAGCTCGCATCTTGAGATCGCCAACTACGCGCAACCAGAGGACCCGCCCGAGCTGGCGAGCGGGAAAGAACTGAATTTCTACGGGACCGTCTTCACCCAGGCAGCTGACTTTAGCCGGTTGATCGAGATCGATCCGCAGAGTGCGAATATTCAATTGTCGGCCATCCGGCACGCGGCTACGCAAGGCGATTTTGTGATTGCCTATCTGCACCACCACCATTGGGAACCTGGCTGGCAGGACGTGCCGCGCTGGGTTCAGGCCTTTGCCCGCACATGCATTGACGCTGGAGCAAACCTTTTCGTAAGCCACGGTGCCCCCGTTCTTCAAGCGGTGGAAATCTACAATGGCTCGCCAATCTTCTACGGTCTCGGAAATTTCCTCTTTCACGTCCATCCGGACGAGAGCGAATGGGATCCTCCCGAAGTCTGGCAGAGCATTGTCGCTGCTTGCCGCTACGATGCGAACGGAATCCTCGAAGCGATAGACCTTCTGCCCGTCGTGATCGGCGAGGCAAATGGGCGCCACGGATCCGAGACAGGCGGACTGGTTCCCGTCCCCGCGGGCGGACACGCGGCGCGAGATATTCTCGAGGGTTTCGCAAGCCGCTCGCGTGCTTTCGGTGCAGGGGTCGAAATATCCGGATACTCCGGCAGAATAGTCCTGCCGCCTGCGCGCAAATTTGGCTGACGATCAACACAACGACCAGGGCCACTGCACGGAGAATGGCCTGTTGGAGCATCGAAAGCATTGTTGAAACCGAAACGTTCGCGTCCTTTCAGGGCAGCGCCAAAGCCAAAGATCAAGCGTGACCCCCACCCCGCTGATATTCACGTAGGCAGACAGATCGCGACGGTTCGCGTGCTGTCGGACGTATCGCAGGCTCAGCTTGCCCGATCGATAGGCGTCAGCTTTCAACAGCTCCAAAAATACGAGAACGCACGGAACCGCATCAGTGCGTCCATGATCTACGAGATTGGCAAGTCGCTGGGCGTCCCGGTCAGCCGCTTTTTCGAAGGTCTCCCGGAGGATGGCGAGAGCCGCAGTGAGCCTTCCCCTCTACCCCCCGATGAGCGCATTGGCTTCATTGCCAGCTCGGAAGGTCGGCGTCTGATCTTGCGTTCCATGCAACTGCCTCCGCGGGTGCGCGCCAAGCTATCTGCCCTGATCGCTGCTATCGGGGAAGAATTGACCGTCCCTCAATGACGAATGACGACGAGGCTGCCCGGGGAACTGGCACCGGCTGGGCAAGATGCCTGGCGACCGGTCTGAGAAGCGGCTTCGAACACTCCGGTCTTCGTCAGGTTTGCGCCTAAATGGCTGATAATGCAACATTATCGTTCGTTTTGATTGTGCGACAGGCTGTGCGTTTTGGCGCGAAATTGATGGTACAAAGCGCACGCGCGATTTACCCTCCAAACCCATGATTCGACTCGATCCCGCGACCGCCAGTCCTGCCACGCTGCCCGCCGTCCCGGGCTGGGCTCTCGCCGCCGACACCGCGTCTAGAGACGCCGACGCCGCCTTCCAGGCCGGCGCCGCCTTGGCTTCGCTGGACACGCTTGCCAGCGTGCAGCCTGCTTGGTCTGGCGCGTGGCGGCAGCGACTGGCGCTCAAATGCGCCGCCGCCAGCATGCGGCTCGCCGGCCGGGCCGAGGACGAAGCCACCCTGCGCGATGCCTGGCAGCTTTGCCCGGCCGGTGCCGATCCCGGCCCCGCCGGCGCAATTCTTGGTGCCTGGCGGCAGCTCGCCGGGCAACCGCTCGTCGTCAGCGCCGAACGGCTGGAAAAGGTCCCCTTTATCTGCGTCTGTTGATTGGGAAAGGGGATGCTCTCGGTACAGATACGCACTTTACGCTCGGCAGCGCCGGCGAAGGGCACGACCACGAGGACAGGACGGGAAGCCTGCGAACCCAGTTGAAAGATACTCGGAGAGATCTTGGCGTCCACTGGCTGAAAATTCTGATCGTAGACGCGGATTTCGACCTTTATCTTCTGGCTGTAGGGATTGGCGGGGAAGACGCGGACCGCGAAGGCGTCGGTGAAGCTGTTGACCTCACCCCGCATCGGCGACATCGAGTGGGCGCCGGCGGCAATGGGCATCAATCCGACGGCCAGCGCCGCCGCCAGGTTCAGAGGATGTTTCAAGGACCCCTCCTTCGCGGGGACGTCATTCGCAACGCAGCGTTACCGTTGCCTGATAGTTGCCGTTCGCGAAGCGATTGCTGCCGCCCTTGGTGCCGGCGAGATGGACCGAGACAAGATCGGCGCCGGGGATGGTCAGGGCGGTGGACGCCCCCGTTTCTGCGATCGTGTGGGCGCCGCTGGCCAAATAGGTCGGTGTCCAGGTGGTGGCGGTGCTGTCAGCGGCCGGCACGGTGGTGAGGGTCACCGGATCGACGCTCAGCGAAACACCTCCGGTGGTGGCGAGCGTGACCATTCCAGCCGAACCGCGGCTGTTATGCGAGCTCAGCGACTGGAGGTCGGGACTCACCGTCATCGTGCCGTTGGAGCCTACAACGAGCGTACAGGTCGCGGTGACCGTACCATTGAAGATGACATTCTGCGTTGTGGCGATCGCAGATTGGTCCAGGCATGCGACCAGCAAGGCAGCACCGACGGTGGTGTGAAACAACGTCATCGAGACCCTCCTATTAAGTCGGAAGCCCAAATTAATATGGGTCATCATCGGTCTATTGTGGTTAATTAGCGTAAATTGAAATGAAGAAACGGCACTCCATCCTGAATTAACTCCTGGTTGTCGCCAGTTGTTTCGGGAGCTCCCAAAAAGGAACTTTAATTAATACTTCCCACTGGGAACATTATATTTTCCCCGTGGCCTAATTAAAAAATCGACATTTCCGGACGAATCTGCCCGCCTCCGGTCCGGCTTGCAAACTAGCCACCGCCGCCACCCTTCCCACTGCCACCGAGGGTCGGCCGACGCGCCAAGACGCCGTGTATGGCGCAGGACGAGACGCCGGCGGATGCGCTGCGCCCATCAATCCGCAAGCTTGCCGTGCAATGGAGCAAAACGCTTCGACGTCGCGCAAGTCGTCCAAACCGGTCCGACCCCTTCAGGTGGAACCCTCAGGCCCAACTTAAGTTAGGCTAAGGTGAGATCAGGATTACTTCATGGTTTCAACCGAGCATCGAGGTTGGTTGCTGCTCATCCGATCAAGGGACTTTCGGACACAGCTTCCAGGGGTTCTGCTAGCCATCAAGGGGACGGACGTGCATGGCTTCAAGTCGGGGCGGCGTCGGGCATCTTCACTCGACCTACGCCACGGCACTATCCTGCCTTGAAGACACCGACCCCGACGATGCCATCCCGCCAATTACACCTTAGGTAGTGATGCGCGTCGGCCACGTGCCGCTTTTGCCTTACACCCACCCAGGCTCTGCCGCCGTAAGGCCGCTGGTAGTGGCCAATGCCCATGAACATGCCGCCGTCCTGCTGGCCAATCATGGTCCGGTGGTTTCGGGACGCAGTTTTCGCGACGCAGTCTTCGCCGCCGAGGAACTGGAAGAGACGGCGAAACTGGTGATCTTGACAAAAGCGCTGACGGTGCGGCGGTTGGATGCAAGGCTGGTCGCCGAGCTCGAGACGCGGCACAAGTAATCGGGACGTTTGACGAGCAAGGGATCGGTGGGGAACGGCAAAGTCTGCTCGAGGCCGACGAACGTTCTCCACGACGCGAACGACCGTTTCGCGCCCAAGGTCGGCCGTAGAGCCAGCTTCGCCCCTTCCTGAAAGCAGACAAACAGGGCGACCGAGCTGGGGTCTCGGAGGGGCATGGGCGGATATCAAGCGAGGTGGTCTTTGGTTTCTTACAAAGCCAGCGTTGCTAGCCGATTTTAATGATGACCTTGCCTTTGGCGCGTCCTGTCTCGACATAAGCCAGAGCCTCATTGGTCGCTTCAAATGGAAAGATCCGATCCGCAACCGGGCGGATCACGCCGGATTCGATGAGGGATGTGATCTTGCTCAGCTGATCACCCTGCGCGCACATGAACAGGAACGAATAGCTCACGCCACGCCGTCTGGCTTTGGCGCGGATACCGCGGCTGAGGAAGCGCAGCACCAGCCTAAGCATCAAATTCAGTCCCTGTGCCTTGGCAAATTCGGGATCCGGCGGACCGGAGATGGAAATGAGCTTGCCGCCCGGTTTCAGCACAGTCAGGGATTTTTCAAGCGTTTTTGCGTCCTGACTGTTCAGGACGACGTCGTAGCCCGACAAGACTTTCTCGAAGTCGTCTTTCCTATAGTCGACGATGATGTCGGCGCCGAGAGCTTTAAGAAGATCGGCGCCCGCCGCGCTCGCCGTCGTCGCGACGGTTGCGCCAAGATGCTTGGCAAGCTGGATAGCGAACATGCCCACTCCGCCGGAACCGGCCTGGATGAAGACTTTTTGGCCTTTATTCAGATTGGCCGTTTCGACCAGCACCTGCCAAGCGGTCAGGCCGACCAGAGGAATGGACGCGGCCTCCTCCATGGTGAGATTTTTCGGCTTCAACGCTACGTCGGCTTCGTGGATGGCAATGTATTCGGCCAACCCACCTATCCGGCCATCGCGTGGCCGTGAATAGATTTCATCGCCCGGCTTGTACTTGCGGACTTTTGACCCAACCCGCACGACGGTTCCCGCTACGTCGTGCCCCAGGACGAAGGGTGGGTGATAGGGCAAAATGAGTTTGAATTCCCCATCCCGGATTTTGGAATCTAGAGGGTTGAGGCCTGCGGCATGAATCTCGACCAAGACATCATTGTCCTGGAGAACTGGTTCCGGCATCTCTGCCAGCCGCAGAATGCCCTTCTTGCTGTACTTATCAACGACGAAAGCCTTCATGGCAGTTGCCTTCCAAAAACGTGTTAGCCGCGCGAGGTAGCCGCGGGCGGGGTGACCTGTCGTGTGCGTCCGTTCAGCCGCCGTTGAGTGCTTCGTCAAGTGCCGTCGTCTGGGCCTCGACGAAGGCCTGGGAGATGGCGGCTTTCGCTTCAATGGAGTCGAAGTTGTGGTAGGCACCGGGCACTACGTGCAAGGTACTGGCGACGCCGGCCTGCTGCAGCCGCCGGGCGTATGTGACGTCCTCGTCGTGGAACAGGTCATTGGTGCCGACGCCTATCCATGCGGGCGGCAGGCCGGAGAGGTCGCCGTAGCGGGCTGGTGCGGCCAGCGGGGGTACGTTACCTCCCGCGGTGGCGGGGCCGAGGTAGGAGCGCCAGCCGAACCGGTTGCTAGCCGGGCTCCAGAGGCGGAGCCGCCGCGGATCGATATCGGTGCGGGTTGTAGTCCGGTCATCCAGCATTGGATAGGACAGCAGTTGCAGGACCGGACGGATCTCGCCGCGTTCCTTCGCTAGCAGCGCCAACGCCGCGGCCAGACCGCCTCCGGCGCTGGCGCCGCCGATGGCAATACGAGCGGGGTCGACGTCGGGTTGGCGGGCGAGCCATTGCAGCGCGGTGTAGCAGTCTTCCAGCGGCGCCGGGAACGGGTGCTCGGGCGCCAGCCGGTACTCCACCGAGACGACGACGATATTGAGCTGATCGGCGATCCGGCGGCAGAAGCCGCTGTCCTGGGCCGCGTCGCCGAGCACCATTCCGCCGCCGTGTATCCACAACAGGGCCGGGGTCCGAGGCTGGGCCGACGCCGGGCGGAAGACGTGTACCGACACGTCGGCGTCCACGGATACGATCTGCGCGTCCGGCCGCCGAGTGATCCTGGTGAGCTTGGTGAGGACCCGGAGCGCGGGAAGCGTTCCGGCGGTGATGATGGTGCGGGGAAGGAACCGCGCGGCCGGCAGCTGTGGGTTGAAGGGAAGCTCGGTCATCGTGTTTCCCTGCCTGATCGAGGGCGAGGTGCCGGGTGTGCGGGGGCTTGTCGCGGAACTGAGGGTCATGGTCAGAGCTCGGTGTCCACGAGGGCCAGGGCGTTGCGCAGACCCTGCTCGAGGAGGTCGTCGGAAAGCTGCCGGTCGGTCAGGGCGCGGGAGAGTTGTAGCGTCCCGGCCATGAGGCCGAGGAGGCTGAGCGCCTTCACGCGGGCCGAGGGCGGATCTTCGGGTGCGATGCGGGCGGCGAGGCCGTCGATGACGACCAGCACGCCGTCGGTGTACGCGTGCCTGATTGCATCTGGGCTGCGCCCGATCTCGTCGAGCAAGGCAGCGTTGGGGCAGCCGTCGCCGAGGTTTTCACGGTGGTGGGCCGACAGGTACCAGCGCACGATCTGCTCAAGGCCGGCCACGCCGGGCTCCGCCTGTTCGACGATGTTGGCGTGCAGTGTGTGCAGTTGGTCGGCGACTGCCTCCGCGACGAGGCTGTCCTTGGATTCGAAGTGGGCGTAGAAGGCGCCGTTGGTCAGGTCCGCGTCCTTCATGAGTGTCGCGACTCCGGAGCCGTCGATGCCGTCCCGCTTGAGCCGTCGACCGGCCGTCGCAATGATCCGCTGCCTCGTCTCCTGCTTGTGTTCTTTCGTGTAACGCACCATGCGTTCCTCCATCTCAGCCGGGCTTGCGCTCCGGATACGGTATGACTGGTTAGTGGATCTCGGCGGCGATCAGGTCGGCATCCGGTTGAACCTGCGGATGACGCGGTCGAAGATCCGGGCCGGGGCGACGCGGTACACCGCGTTGATGGTCCAGGCGGTCGTACCGGCGGTGCGCCGTAGTTTCGGGTTCCGGTCGGTGGCCGCCGCGACGATCACCTTGGCGACGACGGCGGGGTCGTCGCCGTTGCTGAGGTTCTTCTCCAGCAGCTCGTCGTAATTGCGCCGTCCCGCCGCATAGAGCGGCATGGGAATGTCGGCCTCCACGCTGTGGCCTGCGAACGGAGTGTTGATCGGGCCGGGCTCGACGAGCAGGACCCGGACGCCGTATTCGCGAACCTCGTGGTCCAGCGACTGGGAGTAGCCATTGACCGCGTGCTTGGTCGAAACGTAGAGGGCCATGAACGGGCTGGGGACGAACCCGCTGAGGGAGGAGACATTGATGATGCGTCCGCGCCCTAGGGCGCGCATGTGCGGCAGCACCGCCTTGGTCGTGCGCATGACGCCGTAGACGTTGATGTCGAAGATGTCCTTCGTCCGGGTGATCGAGAACTCCTCGGCTGCGCCGGTTGAGCCAACGCCGGCGTTGTTGACCAGGACGTCGATGTGCCCGAACCGGTCGATCACCTGCTTGACCGCTGAGGCGACCGATTCGTCGCTGGTCACGTCGAGGTCGAGGTAGGTCACCCCGGGAGGCGCGGTGAGTTGCGCGGTGTTGCGGCCGGTTCCGATCACCTGGAAACCTGCGGCGGCCAAGGCGGTCGCTGCGGCCTTGCCGATGCCTGAGGTGGCGCCTGTTACGAGCGCAACCTGCGAAATTGATGTCATTATGAGCTCCTATTTAGAATTATGATCATACGACAATAATCGTTCAGTGATCGCAATGCAAGGATTAACTTATGTTCGTACTCTCATGGAGCACGAGACGAGAATCACAGCGGGCCGGGCGGGTGACGGTGAGCCGGTCTCGCATGGGCCGGCCTTCGTGGTCGACGTGGATGCTGCGATCGCGCGCCGGAACGACGCCGAGATCCGCAACGAGAAGCCCGGCGTGCCGATGCGATTCCTGTGGGAACGCACGCCGGGAGGTGGCGCGCATTGTTAGCCAAGTCCCTTCGGGTCGAGCCGACGCCGGTGGTCTCGGTTCGTCCCATGTCTTGGCCCATGGTGACACAGTCGCTTGAGAACGCGTGCCCGACAACTTTGCCACTTGGAATCTCTGCGTGCCGCCTGATCGCTGCACTTGTTAAGCTCGCGTGATATCGATAACATTTCCAAGATCCGATTGGATTCGTACTCTACCCCTGCTTGGAACATCGGGTCATACGAGGTGGTAGGAAGTTCGATATCTGTTTTCCCGTCGAACGATGCAGTTGGCTGACGGAGGGCGTTCATGGGCAAAGTGGCTTCGACGATTTCTGATGACAACCATGCGCCAACAATGGCGGACGTGGCGAACCGTGCTGGTGTGTCTGCGATGACCGTCTCGCGGGCCCTTAAGGAAGGCAGCCGGGTTTCGAAGGCCACGCGCGAAAAGATCATGGCCGCGGTCAACGACCTCGGCTATGTGCTCGACCAGTCTGCTGGCAGCCTGTCGTCGCGCAAGACCGGGTTCGTTGCTGCCATCGTGCCGTCGATAAACAATTCGAATTTTGCCGATACGGCGCGCGGCATCACCGACGAGCTGGAGAGCACCGGGCTGCAGCTTTTGCTTGGCTACACGGAGTACACCACCGAGAAGGAAGAAAAGCTGATCGAGGCAATGCTGCGCCGGCGGCCGGAAGGCATTATTCTGACCGGTGGCGCCCATACAGACCGGGCCCGCCGGATGCTGAAGAGCGCCGGGATTCCGGTGGTGGAGACCTGGGAATTGCCGGCCAAGCCGATCGACCAGGTGGTCGGCTTCTCCAATGAGGAGGCGATGGGGCTTTTGGTCAAGACCCTGGCTGCAAAGGGCTACCGAAAATTCGGCTATATCGGCGGCACCACGTCGCGCGACACGCGCGGCAGCCAGCGGCGCGAAGGCTTCATCAAGGCAATCGAGGAACTCGGTCTGTCACCCGGCCATCTGGTGTCGTTCGGCGTGCCGCCGATCTCGATCGAGCAGGGCGGCCAAGCAGTCGTGAGCATGCTTGAGCGCTGGCCAGATACCGAGGCGGTGCTGTGCGTGTCGGATCTGTCTGCCTTCGGTGCCCTTATGGAATGCCAGCGCCGTGGTATGCGGGTGCCGGAAGACATCGCGATTGCGGGATTTGGCGATTATGAGGTAGCCGCTTTCTGCCATCCCGGCATCACCACCATGAACGTCGATTGCTATGGCATCGGTCAGCAGGCAGCGCGCCGGCTGATCCAGGTAATCAGGGGCGGAGAGAAGAAACGAGGGCAGGAGATATTCCTGACCGCCTACCGCGTCATAGAGCGCGGAAGCACCTGACCCGCATCTCGCCCTAAAAGGCGATCTGCACCTTCATCGACTTGTTGCGGTCGCTGGCGACCTCAAAAGCGGCGATCGCCTCATCGAGCGGATAGACCGCGCTCAGCAGCGGTTTGACGTCAACGCGACGGCGGTTGATCAGGTCGACGGCAAGAGCGAACTCGTCGTGAAAACGGAAGCTGCCGCGCATCTCGATCTCCTTGGCGACGATGAGATTCTGCGGGATCGACAGGTCGCCGCCAAGGCCGAGCTGAACCAGCACGCCGCGTGGCTTCAGGACGTCGAGCCCGCCCCGCACGGCGCGCTCATTGCCGGAGGCTTCAAACATCACATCGAAGCTGCCTTTGTCGACATTGTAGGCGGCGAGCTTGTCGCCATCGGCAGCGACATTGATCGTGCGGTCGGCTCCGATCTCCAAAGCCTTCGCTAGTACCCCGTCCATGACATCGGTGGCTACGATCTCGCGCGCGCCGTGGGCTCTTACGGCGAGGACGCAAAGCGCGCCGATCGGCCCGCTACCGGTGACAAGCACGCGCTTGTCGAGCAGCGATCCGGCTCGGTTCACCGCATGCAGCGTGACAGCGAAGGGCTCGGCGAAGGCGGCTTCGTTGATGGAGACGTGGTCGGCGACCTTTTGGCATTGCCACGCCTCGGCGACGAGGCGCTGGCGGAAGGCGCCCTGGATGTGCGGCATCGGCATGGCGCTACCGTAAAAACGCATGTTGAGGCACTGGTTCTGCATGCCTTGCAGACAGTAGCGGCAGCCATTGCAGGGCCGGCTGGGCGAGATTGCCACGCGGTCGCCCACAGCGAGCGAGGACACGCCGCCGCCCAGCGCCTTGACAGTGCCGGCGACCTCGTGACCGACGATCATCGGTTCGCGCAGCCGGATCGCGCCGAAGCCGCCATGGTTGTAATAGTGCAGATCCGAGCCGCAGATGCCGCCAGCTTCGACTGATATCTCGACTTGTCCGGCGCCAAGCGCGCCGAGATCGGTCTCTTCAATCCTCAAATCCTTTGCCGCGTGGATGACGATCGACTTCATGCTGGCGCTCCTTCCTCACACAACCGGCGTCAGCAACGGCCTAGCGCCGAAATGGGCGGCGAGATTGTCGCGGACCAGCTGTCCCATTGCCTTGCGGGTCTCTACCGTGCCACTGGCGTGGTGCGGTTGCAGCACGACATTGGAAAGCCTTAGGAAGCGCTCGTCAATCGTCGGCTCGTTCCAGAACACGTCCAGCCCGGCGCCCTTGATCGCTCCCGATTCCAATGCCGTCAGCAGTGCCGTCTCATCGACCGTGCTGCCACGCGAAATGTTGATCACGATGCCGTCCGGCCCAAGTGCGGCCAATACCGTAGCATCGATGATGTGCTTTGTGCTGTCGCCGCCGGCCAGCGTGACGATCAGGAATTCGCTCGTTCGCGCCAGCTCGACCAGATCGCTGCAGAAGTCGTAAGGCAGGTCGTCTCGCTTTCGCACATCGAAATAGGCGATGTCGCAATCGAAGGCAGAAGCGCGTTTGGCCACTGCCGCGCCGACACGGCCCATCCCCACAATGCCCAGTCTTTTGCCGCAAACGCGTGTGACCAGCGGCATGTTGGCCTTGCGCCATCTGCCATCGCGTACATAGGCGTCGGCCTGGGGAATCTGGCGCGCCACGGCAAGCAGAAGACCGATGCCGATGTCGGCCACGTCCTCGGTCAGCACATCAGGCGTGTTGGTGACGCGAATACCGTTGGCCCTGGCGTAGGCAAGGTCTATGGCATCGGTGCCGACGCCATAGCAGGAGACAATCTCGAGCTTCGGCAGTTTCGCCATCAGCGCGGCGCTGGCGCCAAGCTCGCCGCGCGTGGCGATGGCTCGGATGGTGCCGGCATGGCTGGCAATCAGCGCGTCCTTGTCCTCGACTTGCCAGAGCTTGTGAACGCGATAGGTGCGCTCGAGGTCCTCCAAGTCCCATTCCGGATAGGGGCCTATCATCATTATGTCGGTCATGGCGCGTCCGTTCCCAGGAGTTCATTTTTCCCATTGACTATGTTATCGATAACATACATGTCAATAGGGACTGGCGGGGACGCGACGCAAATCGTATCCGCTTCCGGACATTCCTCGGGAGGACCCCATGGGCAGTTCATTGTTCGACTTGACCGGCATGCGCGCGCTGATCACCGGTTCGGGGCAGGGCATAGGCATGGCCCTGGCGGAAGGGCTGGCCGAGCACGGCGCCGAGATCGTGCTCAATGGTCGCACAGTGAGCAAAATCGAAGCGGCGGTTGATGCGCTTACGGCAAAAGGTTTCAGAGCCCACAGCGCAATCTTCGACGTCACCGATCATGTGGCGGTGGCTAACGGTGTTGCCCAGATCGAGGATGGCGTCGGCGCCATCGACATTCTCATCAACAATGCCGGCATGCAGTTCCGATCGCCGCTCGAGGATTTTCCCGCCGACAAGTGGGAGGAGCTTTTGCGCACCAACATCTCCAGCGTTTTCTTCGTCGGGCAGGCGGTGGCGCGGTACATGATCCAGCGCAAGCGCGGTAAGATCATCAACATCGCTTCGGTTCAAAGCGAATTGGCGCGAACCAACATTGCGCCCTACACCGCCACCAAGGGCGCGGTGCGCAACCTGACGCGCGGCATGTGCGCCGATTGGGCGAAGCACGGCCTGCAGGTCAATTCGATCGCGCCGGGCTACTTCAAGACTCCGCTCAACCAGGCGCTGGTCGACAGTCCCGAATTCTCGGCCTGGCTGACCAACCGCACGCCGGCGGGACGCTGGGGCGATGTCGGCGAACTGGTTGGCGCCGCGGTGTTTCTGGCCGGCCCAGCCTCCTCTTTTGTCAATGGGCACACGCTTTATGTCGACGGCGGCATCACGACCTGCCTTTGAGCCCGCACTCATCGTCGTGATGGGTGTGAGCGGATGCGGCAAGACCAGCGTCGGCATCGAGATCGCCGCGCGGTTTGGCCTTGCCTTTGTCGAAGGCGACACGTTGCACCCGCGTGGCAATGTCGAGAAAATGTCGGCGGGCATGGCGCTGACGGACGACGACCGCCGGCCGTGGCTTGACCTGATCGGCGCTGCTCTTCGTCAGGCACATGAAGAGGGCCGTGGGCTCGTCGTCAGCTGTTCGGCGCTGAAGACCTCTTATCGCGATCGTTTGCGGCGAGCGGCATACGGAGCGGTGTCCTTCGTGCACCTGGAAGGAACGCGCGCGGTGCTCCAGGCCAGATTGGCGGAGCGCCGCGGTCATTTCTTTCCTCCGGCGTTGCTCGACAGCCAGCTCGCCGCGCTGGAGAGTCCTGCCGACGAGCCGCTGGTGGTCAGCGTCGACATCGACGCCCCGGTGGACAGTATCGCGGCTGCGGCGCTGAATGGGCTTAGCACCCTCGGCATCATTCCCGCTGCCAGGATGAAGAGAGAGGCACGTTGAGATGAGCCAAGCAGCCAAAGTCGCCGTGGTCGGCGCCGGCATCATGGGATCGGCGATTGCCACAAGACTGATCGAGACCGGGCAAGCGGTCACGGTGTTTGATCTCGACACAGCCAAGGTCGCGGCGCTGACCGCCAAAGGTGCGGTATCGGCGATGTCAGTCGCGGAGGCGACGCGGGCTAGTGATTTCGTCATCCTCAGCCTCAACCATGCCGATATCGTGCGCGCGGTGGTCTTCGGCGCGGGCGGCGTCGCGGCCGAAGGTTCGCGCGACAAGCTTCTCATCGACATGTCTTCCATCGACCCCGTCGAGACCGCCAATATGGCCAAACGGCTTGCGGATGAAACTCAAATGAAATGGCTCGACTGCCCGCTATCGGGCGGCGTTCCCGGCGCATTGGCTGGCCAGCTGACGGTGATGGCGGGCGGTGAGCCGGCGAACTTCGAACGCGCCCGCGTCTTGATGCAACATCTTTGCGCCAACTACACGCTGATGGGGCCAAGTGGGGCAGGGCAGACGACTAAGCTCATCAACCAGCTGTTTTGTGCGGTGCTGTTCCAGGCGGTGGCCGAAGCGGTCAAACTCGCCGAGGCCGGCGGTGTCGATCCCAGGACCATCCCGGCGGCGCTCAAGGGCGGGCGCGCCGATTCCAGCATCCTGCAGGAATTCATGGCGAAGTTCGCCGCGCGCGACTACTCGCCGACCGGCCGCATCGACAACATGCTGAAGGATCTGGATTCCCTGCAGGCTTTCGCGCTGAAAACCAAGACGCCGCTGCCGATGACCGGCCAGGTGGTCGAGATTCACCGGCTGCTCTGCGCTGCCGGGTTGGGACCGAAGGACTCGGCCGAGATGATGCGCCTGCTCGACGGCAAGACCGACTGACCGGCGGTGCCGAATTAGATGCTTGACGCCCGAAAATGTTATCGATAACATATTTTAGCGATCTCGGGAGGAACGCATTGTGGCCGCAGAAAAACTGATCGAGTTCAAGTCCATCACCAAGCAGTTTGGCGGTACCCGCGCGCTCTCCGACGTGACACTCGATGTCGGCAAGGGCGAGATCCTGGCGCTGCTCGGCGAGAACGGCGCCGGCAAGTCTACGCTAATCAAAACGCTTGCCGGCATCTATAGGCCTGATGGCGGTCAGATATTGTTTCGTGGCGAGCCCTATCACCATCGCCCGTCGCGCCCGAACCAGCGCCAGCCAGTGGCATTCATTCACCAGGATCTCGGTCTCATAGAATGGATGACGGTCGGTGAGAATGTTGGCCTCGCGCAAGGGTTTTCACTGCGCTCCGGCCTCATCGACTGGCGCTCCACGGAAGAACGGGCGCGGGAAGCGCTGAAACTGGTCGGTTGCGATTTCGACCCGACGACCCGCGTCCAGGATCTGTCCCGTACAGAGAAGTCGCTGGTCGCCATTGCCCGCGCGCTAGCCACGGAAGCCGATGTGCTGGTGCTCGACGAGCCGACCGCCAGCCTGCCGGCCGATGAGGTCGATCGCCTGTTCGACGCCATCCGCCCGCTCAAGCAGCGCGGCGTCGGCATGATCTATGTCTCGCACCGGCTCGACGAGATCTTCCGCATCGCCGACAGGGTAGCTGTGCTGCGCGACGGCAGGCTGGTCGGTGAGAAGCAGGTCGCCGACACCAGTCCGGAAGAACTGGTCGAGATGATCGTCGGCCGTCCAGTAAGCCAGGTTTTCACCAAGGCAGAGACCAAGGCCGGGGAAACCATCTGTGCCGTCCGCGACTTGATTTGCCTGGGCGCCGGCCCGGTGTCATTCGAGGTGCGCAAGGGCGAGCTGCTTGGCCTGGTCGGGCTGCGCGGCGCCGGGCAGGAACTGGTCGGTCGTGCGCTGTTCGGCTGTCAGCCATTTGCCGGCGCAGTGACCATTCGCGACGCCACGCCCGATTTGTCGAGCCCGATCACCGCGATGGCGTCCGGCGTCGGGCTGATCGCGCGCGACCGCACCGAGGAATCGATCGCAGCCTCGCTGTCGATCCGCGAAAACAGTTTTCTCAATCCAGGCGCCGGCAGGCGTGGCCTGTTTTCTTTTCTCGCCCCGCACAAGGAGGCAGCCCTTGCGCAGGCCATCGGCGCCTCGGTGGGCTTGCGCCCCAATGATCCAAACCTGCCGATCGAGGCATTGTCCGGCGGCAATCAGCAGAAGGTTGTGGTTGGGCGCTGGCTGCATACCGGCCGTACGTTGCTAATTGCTGAGGACCCCACGGCCGGCGTCGATGTCGGCGCCAAGGCCGAGATCTACCGGCTGATCGGGCATGCGCTCGAAGCCGGGCTCGCCGTGGTGGTCGTGTCGACCGACTTCGAAGAGATCGCCCACATCTGCCATCGGGCCCTGGTGTTTTCGCGCGGCCGCATCGTGCGCGGACTAACCGGCAAAGAGCTCACAACTTCGGCCGTGATTACCGCGGCATCGGCTTCCGAAGCCGCCTGACTTTTCTGGGAGCAAAGCCCATGCAATCGATCGAATCCAGCGCACTTGAACCGACCCGCGGTGAGATGGCCAATCTATCGCTGGGGCAGAAGATCGCCCGGCTTTTGCCCGTCTACGGACTGGTCATCCTGACCGTGCTGTTGATCCTGCTGTTTTCGGTCCTTTTGCCGAACACCTTTCCGACGCTACTCAATCTGCGCTCGATCATCTCCGATAAGGCGATCATCGCTCTGCTGTCGCTGGCTGCGATGATACCAATGGCGTCGGGGCGCATCGACCTGACGGTCGGCTATGGCATTGTCTTGTGGCACATCCTCGCCATCAGCCTGCAGACAATGTTCGGCTTCCCATGGCCGCTAGCGGTGCTGATCGTGTTGCTGCTCGGGGCCGCGACCGGTTTCCTCAACGGTCTGCTGGTAGAAGTCGCCCGTATCGATTCCTTCATCGCCACCCTTGGGACCGGCACCGTGCTCTATGCACTGGCGCTGTGGCACACGGGCGGCAGGCAAGTCGTTGGCGTTTTGCCCAACGGTTTTTATGCGCTGAACGGCACCATGGTGGTCGGGCTGCCAATCACCGGCCTCTATGTGTTGGCCATCGCCGTTGCGCTGTGGATCATCCTCGAATACCTGCCGATCGGCCGCTACGTCTACGCAATCGGCGCCAATCCGAAGGCTGCGGCGCTGAACGGCATTCCCGTGCGCCGCTTCGTCATCGGGGCCTTCGTCTCTTCAGGATTGTTAACAGCGCTGACCGGGGTGCTGCTGGCGTCCAAGCTGCGCATCGGCCAAGCCAGCGTCGGTTTGGAATATCTGCTGCCGGCGCTTGTCGGTGCCTTTCTCGGCTCGACGACTATCAAGCCTGGGCGCGTCAATGTCTGGGGTACGATGACCGGTGTCATCATCCTAGCCGTCGGCATTTCTGGCATCCAGCAGTTTGGCGGCTCGTTCTTCGTCGAGCCGCTGTTCAACGGGGTGACGCTGCTCGTCGCTATCGGCATTGCCGGCTACGCCCAGCGCAAGCGCGGTGCCGCCCAGAACGCCAGGATCAGGAACGCCCAGCCACCCGCGGAATGATCGGCCGCAGCCGCACTCCCGGTGCCGGAACCTATTCGGAATGACAGTATGAGCGACTACGAGATTCTGGACGACCGCTTCGGCAAGCTGATTATCGGCCATGCCAAGCTTGAAAGGCTGTGGACCGGCAGCCGCTGGGCGGAAGGGCCAGTCTATGTACCCTCGGCAAAGCATCTGCTGTGGTCGGACATCCCCAACGACCGGCTGCTGCGCTACAACGAAACGGATGGCTCCGTCAGCGTCTTCGAGACACCGTGCGACTATCAGAACGGCCATACGCTCGATCGCGACGGCCGGGTCGTCGCTTGCGAACATGGCGGGCGGCGCATCTCCCGGCTCGAGCATGACGGGCGCTGGCAGGCGCTTGTCGAAAGCATCGGCGGCAAACGATTCAATTCGCCGAACGACGTCGTGGTCAAGTCCGACGGGTCGATCTGGTTCACCGACCCGGTCTACGGCATCGACAGCCACTATGAGGGCAAGATCGCCAGAGCCGAGATCGGCGGCTCGCATGTCTACCGGTTCGACGCGGTCTCAGGCGAGGTAAGTACCGTCATCACTGACAGGGTGCAGCCGAACGGCCTCGCCTTCTCACACGACGAGAAGACCCTCTATGTCTCAGAGACCGGTGCCAGCCATGTGCCGGGCCTGCCGCGCGCCATTCACGCGTATGAACTCGCTGACAACGGCCGCTCGGTTCGGGCAAGTGACGTCTTTGCCGAGTGTGGGGCCGGCATGTTCGATGGATTCCGCATCGACCGCGAAGGCAACATCTGGGCCTCGAGTGCCGACTCGGTGCGTGTCTATGCGCCGGACGGGACGCTGATCGGCCGGGTGCTAGTTCCTGAACTGGTTTCCAATCTCTGTTTCGGCGGCCCCAAGCGCAACCGCGTCTACATCACCGCGCAGACTTCGCTCTACGCCATCTATGTCAACGCCCATCCGGCCGGTTCCGGCCCGGTGGCCGGAGATATCAGCCGGTGACGCATCACCGATGATCCAACAGTTAAACTCTGAAACGAAAGCAAAGGGAGGTACCAATATGCAACGTAGGACATTTCTGAAATCATCCGCCGCCTTGATGGCCATCACCATCGCGGCTCCAGCTCTGTTGTCCAGCCAGGCGAAAGCCGATGCCATGGCCGACGCCATGGCTGTCGTGCAGAAATATGCGCAGAAAGTCACAGCCTGGGACGGTCCGACCACAGGTCCGAAGGCGCAGCCGGGCAAGACCATCGTCGTTTTGGCCGGCGACCTCAAGAACGGCGGCATTCTCGGCGTCACCACCGGTGTCGAGGAAGCCGCCAAGGCGATCGGCTGGGAGGTCAAGGTGATCGACGGTGCCGGCTCGATCGGTGGCCGCACCGCGGCGTTCGGCCAGGCGATGGCGCTGAAGCCCAACGGCATCGTCATCAACGGCTTCGACGCCGTCGAACAGGCGCCGGCGCTGGAGCAGGCGAAAGCAGCCGGCATTCCGCTGGTATCCTGGCATGCCGGTCCGGTGATCGGGCCCGACGAAAAGAGCGGTGTGTTCGCCAATGTATCGACCGACGCCATGCAGGTCTCCACCGCTGCGGCTGACTGGGCCTATGCCGACGCCAAGGGCAAGCTCGGCGTCGTCATCTTCACCGACTCGACCTATGCGATCGCCATCGCCAAAGCCGACAAGATGAAGGCGGAGATCGAGCGGCTGGGCGGCAAGGTGCTCGAATATGTCGACACGCCGATCGCCGAGACCTCGCAGCGCATGCCGCAGCTGACGACGTCGCTGCTGCAGAAATACGGCGATGCCTGGACGCATTCGCTGGCCATCAACGACCTCTATTTCGACTTCATGGGACCCTCGCTCGCCGCCGCCGGTAAGGCCGGCACCGATGCGCCGATCAACGTCGCGGCCGGCGACGGTTCGGAATCGGCCTATCAGCGCATCCGCGCCGGCCAGTTCCAGAAGGTGACGGTCGCCGAGCCGCTCAACCTGCAGGGCTGGCAGCTGGTCGACGAACTGAACCGCGCCATCGCCGGCGAAAAAGGGTCGGGTTATCTGTCGCCATTGCATGTCGTGACGGCCGATAATGTCGAGTTCGACGGCGGCCCTAACAATTCGTTCGATCCCGGCAATGGCTACCGCGACGAGTACAAGAAAATTTGGGGCAAGTAGGCCCGCATGGCGCGGGCGCTAAAAGCATGCGCTCGCACCGCTACCCAAACGAAACCCCAGCGAGTTCAACAAAGCGCGGGCGATTTCGCCCGCGCGACGACAACATCAGCGCAGGAGCTGTTCAATGATCATCCGCTACGCCCTCTTCGAAGGCGAAATCCATACCGGACGCGAGGAAGAGTTCCGCCGCTTCGTCAAGGAAAGCCTAGTGCCGCTGTGGACGCAGTTTCCGGGCGCGCAGGAAGTGCGCGTTCTGGACGGCACGGGGAGGGACGACGGTGCGCCGGCCTATGCCATGGCGCTGGCTATCCGCTATCCCGATATGGACGCCTGCAACGAGGCGCTTCAGTCCAGCGTTAGATTGCAGAGCCGCGAGGTGACTGGCGAGCTACTCAAGATGTTCACAGGCCGCGTGCATCATCACGTCTTCGAGGCCAACGAATACGCTCCTGCCTGACAAGTCCGGCAGCAATCCATGAAGGTTTCAACGCCGGATCATCGACGATAGCGCGAACGCTGTGAGGGTATCTCGCACACCCGGCAATGCCGAAATCTCTTGCCAGATCTGCCGGATGCGATCTGCCTCCGTCGCCTCCACACGCACGACCAGGTCGAATTCGCCGCTCATTACGTCGCAAGCTATGACCTCCGGGATGCGTCGCAGCGCTTGAATGACATCACCGCCCCGCATACGATCATTGCGATAGACCAACATCATTGCCGTGATCGCCGAAGACACGGGGCGTCCCTCGCCTGCAATGATCGTATATCCCTTGATGAGGCTATCCCGCTCCAGGCGCTCGATCCGCTGGCGAACGGCGTTGCGAGAAAGATTGACCTTCGCAGCCAGTTCCGCGTGCGAGATTCGCGCATTCTTGGTCAGCTCCAAGAGAATGCGCTCGTCTGCGCGGTCAAGAAGCCGTTTCATGCGGCATCAATCTGAGTTTCCCTTAGCCGCAACAAGCCTTGCGCTGAAACAAACGCATTTCCGACCCGAACCGGTAGATCAGAGCCACCGTCCGACACAGCCAAAAAAGTCGCAGCAGCGGCGAGAACGAACGCGGCCAGCGATTGCCGCTCATTATCCTGAAGCGGACGAACGCCGCAATATCCTTTCAGGATTGTCTCCGCGCGGTTCATATCCAGCGCTCCGTCTTGAAGCATCGTCCAGCGAACCAGCACGTTTGCCAATTCTGCGATCAGAACATCGTCGTGGCGAAGCCTGAAATTGATGATGCCACTGACGCTATCGCCGAGAAAAAACACATTGTCCGGAAACAGCGCCCCATGGATCGGCCCCCTTCGCAGGCCCTGTCCATTGCCGGGAGAAGCAGGCATTAGCGTTCGATGGATTTGCGCGATGCGCCGCCCGAGATCGAAACACTTGGCCGGGCTCGCGCAAGCGGACGGCGAACCCTGGACAAAGCCGACGACCGCCACAAGCTTCCCAGCCACACGGATCGTTGCCTCACCGTTTTCGTCGCGGACGGTCCTCGGGCAGGGAACACCCGCGGCCGACAACACTTCCATGGTCCGAAACGCGCGCTCGAGGTCGAACGGCTCAGCGCCGTTTTCAAACAGAGTGACGATGTACTCGCCCCGCTGTGACCGGAAGAGATACGTCGTCTCGGTGTCTCCGTCGGCGATGCCGATTACTGAGGTCAAAGGGGTTATGCCATAAGCGACCGCGATTGAATCGCGGTCATCATCGGAAAGGTCGGTGAATACGGCCATGATCGATGCTTTCGGCGCTAAGCGCGTTGCAACACAGTTCAGGAGGGCTCCGCGACGCCGAAAATCTGATCCAGTTGAGCGCGGCTCAACGAGCCGTCGGCTTCGGCAGCATGGCGAAGGCTTGTGCCGGAGGCGAGCGCCGCCTTGGCCAAAAGTGCAGCCTTGCTGTATCCGACAATTGGATTGAGCGATGCTGCGAGAACGAGCGATTGATCATAGAGAAAGCGGCAACGCTCGGCATCCGCCTCGATGCCGTCGATGCAACGTTCTCGCAGGATATCCATGCCGCGCGCCAGAAGTCGCATGGATTGAAGGATGTTGAGAACGATCACCGGCTCCATGGCATTCAATTGCAATTGTCCAGCGTTCGCCGCCAGCGTCACCGTCAAATCATTGCCGATGATCTGAAAGCTGATCTGGTTCATCATCTCGGGAATGACAGGGTTGACCTTGCCCGGCATGATCGAGGAGCCGGCCTGTCGCGGGGGCAATCTGATTTCACCAAGGCCGGCTCGAGGGCCGCTGGAGAGAAGCCTCAGATCGTTGCATATCTTGGAAAGCTTGACAGCGATCCGTTTCAGCATGCCCGAAAACGACACAAAGGCGCCAGTGTCGGACGTCGCCTCCACTAAGTTGCGTGCCGGAACCACTTCAAGCTGTGAAATTCGCGAAAGATGTTGGCAGGCGCTGGCGCAGAAGCCTGCTGGAGCATTGACGCCAGTGCCGATGGCGGTACCGCCGAGGTTTATTTCGCGCATCAGATCCATGGTTTTTCGAAGCTGAATTACGTCTTCGTCGACGGTCTCGGCAAAGGCGTCGAACTCCTGGCCAAGGGAAATGGGGACTGCGTCCTGCAGCTGGGTGCGCCCGACCTTGGTGATCTCTGCGAATGCCTCACCCTTTCTGCCAAAGGCATCCCTCAGCCTTTCCTGTGCCTCGA
The DNA here is from genome assembly GCF_033977145.1 of Mesorhizobium montanum. NCBI lineage: Bacteria > Pseudomonadati > Pseudomonadota > Alphaproteobacteria > Hyphomicrobiales > Phyllobacteriaceae > Mesorhizobium > Mesorhizobium montanum. The sequence continues at coordinate 104,793 of NZ_JAVIJF010000021.1, forward strand.
GCACAGCGACGCAGCCGCGGAGCACCGTTAGGCGGATGGCTGTCGGATAGACGTCGTTGGTCGACTGCGACAGGTTGACGTGGTCGTTCGGGTGCACCGCGGCGTAGTCGCCCGGCACCTTTCCCATCTCCAGAAGCGCCAGATTGGCGACGACCTCATTCACGTTCATGTTGGTCGACGTTCCGGCGCCGCCCTGCATCATGTCGATCGGGAAATGGCGGGCCAGATCCTCGCAAGTCATCAGTCGATCGCATGCCCGGTCTATCGCATTGGCAATATCGGGAGCCAGCAGTTGCAGGTCTCTGTTGGTTCGTGCAGTCGCCTTTTTGACCATGGCAAGCGATTGGATGAATTCGGGGAAGTCCCGCAGGCTAATTCCCGATACGTCGAAGTTTTCCGCTGCCCTCAGCGTGTGAATACCGAACAGCGCCTCGGCGGGCAGATCCCGCGCGCCGAGCATATCGGTTTCGGTCCGCTCCAATGTCATCATTTCCCCCGGGAAGAGCCTTATGCACGCAGCGCCTGGTCAAGATCCTCGATCAGGTCGTCGACCGACTCCAGGCCGATGGAAAGGCGAAAGACACCGTCTCCGGCGAAGGCGCGGTAGTCGTCGAGCTGTGCACCCCGCAGACCGTAGGTCGATTTCATCATTTCGATCGTATCGAGAAGGACGACGATGCTGCGCTGGTGGCCAAGCGAAAAGGCGTAATGCGCTACGCGGAGCCTGTCAGCGAATTGGGCTGCCATCGCCCGCGGGTCGTCGGTCTGGAACGTCAGAACTCCCCCGAACACATCCATCTGACGCTTTGCCAACGCATGCTGCGGATGGGCTTCCAGGCCGGGGTAAGTGACAGCCTTGATTTTTGGATGTTCGGCAAGGAAGCGGGCGATCTGCATCGCTGATGCGGATATTGTCCGCAGCCTGGGAAAGAGCGTGTCGATCCCGCGCAGGATAAGCCAGGCATTCTGTGCAGACAAAGAGGCGCCGAGATAGACACCGGCGCGTGAGCGGATTTTCTCCACCAGCTGCTTGCGCCCGCACACGGCGCCGCCGAGGGCGTCGCCGTGGCCGTTGATGAACTTGGTCAACGAGTGGATGACGAGATCGATGCCGAGTACGACCGGGCGGGTCGCGACCGGCGTGGCAAGCGTGGAATCGACGGAAACCAGCGCGCCGCGCTCGTGCGCCAGCTTCGCCACTTCTGCCAAGTCCGTCAGGCGCAAGATTGGATTGCAGGGGCTTTCGCAATGGACGAGCCGCGTATTGGGGCGGAAGGCCGCGATAACGTCGCCAATGACCGACATGTTCACGGCTGTCACCTCAATGCCGTAGTCAGGCAGTATCCGGCGTGCCAGCTCGTTGGCGCCCGCATAGCAGACGTCGCTGATGATCAGATGGTCGCCTCCTTTGAGAAAGGTAAGGAAGGTGGCTGCGATCGCAGCCACGCCGGTCGCCGTTGCGAGCGCATCCTCCGCACCTTCGAGTGCGGCCATGCGCTGCTCGAGTTGCCGCACAGTCGGATTGGTCCAGCGGGCATACAGAAACGGCAGAGCCGTCAGGTCCGACACTCCGTCCGCGGAAAAGGTACCGTCACCGGGAACCAACACATTGTTGACCGACATTGAGATGTTGGGCGCGATGGCCTTCGTGATCGGATCGATGGTCAGTCCTCCGTCGAGCGCCAAGGTTTCCCGACGCAGGGCTCCACCGCCGCTTGCGGGGGTCAACCGGGTCATGCGTGCCTTCGAGCGCGAGCTGTCAGTTGCGAAGGGAGATGAGATGTTCGACGACATGGAAGACCTTCCTGCAGAATGCGATTTATGCGGACTCTAATCCGGCCTCAGTATTTGTAACCGCTGATTGGAGCGGAATCTGCGGTTAGAAAGCGTTCGACGGGCCGCCAGCGCGTCCAAATGCATTGCTCCCGTTTTCCGTCGGACCATTCGATCCTTCACGGCATGGAGCATCGCCTCTTCGATCTCCGTGCGAATGACGTGCGAATGGCGGGGCTGACTGTGAAGAGCGGCAACCGAACATCGCCAGTCATACGTCCAAGACGCGCGAGCGCGTTTCCAGCACCTTCTTGAAGTCGCCGCTCAGGCACGCTTGTCTGAAACGCCGCGCGAACGAGGCCATGCGTGCCTTCATCGATCTGCCATTGCACGAGATCCTGAAGGGCTTTCTCGTCGACTTTTCCAGCGCGAAAGAGGGTGACGAGGGCGGCAATCGAACCGGTGAACATGCGTGAATTCCTTGAATTTCGTCCCGTCTGGGCAGAACTGATAGATCAGCGGCGCACGGGAACTTGGGCTTCGACCATCTTGAAGCTGCGGGTGATCAGAAGGGTGAGGAAGATATAAAAGACCGTGACAACGATCAGTGGTTCGTAAACCAGCAGCGTGTCCTGCCTGACCTTGTACGCGACGGCGTAGAGATCCATCACTGTTACGGTGAAGGCGAGGGGGGTCGCTTTCAGTTGCAGGACGACCTCGCCCGCTATCGTCGGCAATGCGATGCGCATGGCGCGCGGCAGCCAGATCCGTCTCAATAGCGTCCAAGAAGTCATGCCGAAGGAGCGAGCAGCCTCAAGCTCGCCTTTGGGGACGGCGAGAAGCGCGCCACGCAACACCTCAGCTTCATAGGCGGCATAGTTGAGCGTGAAACTGAGCGCTGCGAAGAAGAAGCCCTCGCGCACGATCGGCCAGAGGAAGCTACCGCGCAGCCCCGGTACCATCGGCAACAGCGAACCGACGCCGTAGTAAAGCAACCACAACTGGATTAGCAGTGGCGTGCCGCGAAGGCAGGTGCAGTAGCCACGGGCAAACCATTTCAGCCATCTCGGCCCGCTGACCTGCGCGAGCGCGAGGCCGATCGCCAGAATGAAACCGAACCCTACGGAGATGACGAGCAGGAGCACAGTCTGAACCGCGCCTGCGGCAATAAGCGGCCAGTAGGACAATATCCATGAGAAATTCATCGGCCCGTCCTAAACGTTTTTCGGTTGTCCGCGCCGATAGCGGCTCTCCAGCAGGCCGAAAACGACGTTGGAGAGAAGCGTGATGACGAGATAAAGGGCGGCAGCGACGAGGAAGAACACAAAGTAGTGCTTCGTGTTGCCGGCCGCGATCCGCGTCGCGAGCGCCAGTTCCTGATAGCCGACGACCGCGATCAACGCGCTGTCCTTCGTCACGGACATCCAGAGATTGGCAAGTCCGGGAAGGGCATTCGGCATCAAGGCCGGCAGAACGATACGACGAAACCTCAACCACGGACGCATGCCAAAGGAACTGGCCGCCTCGATCTGCCCAACAGGAATCGCGAGGATCGCGCCACGAAGCACTTCCGTCATATAGGCGCCCTGGACGATACCGAGCACGGCGATGGCCGCGACAAAACCGTTGATTTCGATGGCGGGTATACCGAAGCTCGAGAGAATCCGGTTCAGGCCGTCGGTGCCGGCATAATAGAGCCCGATGATCAGGATCAGTTCAGGAATGGCGCGAACCGCGGTCGTGTAGAGGTCGAGAAGAAACAGGACCGGCCGGTTGCCTTTGAGTTTGCCAAGTGCCCCCCCAAGACCGATCAGCATCCCGACAAGGTAAGCACCCAGCGATATCGAGATGGTCGAAAGCGCGCCTTTGAGAAGCACGCCGCCCCATCCAGGCGGATAGGGTGAAAGCATTTCCAGGATCGATTGGGACGACGTCATCTAAGGCCTATCTTGATTTGTCACTGGGAACGAAAGCCGCGAAGCGGGAGGCGCTTCCGTTCCCGGGGACAATCCGGCGGTGCAGCGGGCAATGACCGCGGCAAAAACGTTGGGCAAACACAGGGACAGCGGATGAGGCTACGTCATCCGCCGTGGCCCGCACTCATTTACCGTATGGATCGAAATCGAAGTATTTCTTCGAGATTTCCGCATACTTCCCGTTTGCCTTGACAGCGGCGATTGCCGCATCGAGCTTCTCGCGCAGTGCCTCGTCGCCTTTTCTCAGCCCGCCGCCGATCCCAGATCCGAGGATGGCCGGGTCGTCTTTCACATTGCCCATGTCTTTGCAGCAGTCCTTGCCGAAGTCGGATTTGAGGAATTCCGACAGCGGGATGGAATCGCCGAAGACGTAGTCGATCCGGCCGGCGGCAAGGTCCTGGAAGGCCTCATCGAGCGTCGTATAGGTCTTTTCCGATGCCTTGTCGGCGAAATATTTCTTGTAGTATTCGGACTGGATTGTCGAAACCTGGATGCCGATGGTCTTTCCCGAAACATCGTCCGGCGAAGCTCCGGCCGTGCCATCCTTGGCGCCGATCAGCTTGCTCGGGGTATTGTAGTATTTGTCAGTGAAGTCGATCGTCTGCTTGCGCTCATCGGTAATCGACATCGACGACCAGATGACATCGAACTTTTTCGCCTGGAGCCCCGGAATGAGGCCGTCCCAGGACATATCGACGACCGAGCAGGTTTCCTTCATCTCGGCGCAGACGGCATCCATCAGCTCGATTTCCCAGCCGACCCACTTGCCGGAGGGGTCCTTGGTAAAGAAGGGCGGATAGGGTTCGTTCATGATGCCGAAGCGAACTTCGGCGCTCGCCGTGACGCTTGAAAGCGCGAGCGCGGCCCCTGTCAGCAGGATGGACAGCAATTTCATGCAATTCCCCTTTTTGAGTTTTCGTCAGGTTGGAAACAGGAGGGTCAGCCGCTCAGCGCGCCCGTGAATTCTCGGCAACGGGCGCTTATCGGCGCACCGAAGACTTGAGCCGGCGGCCCTTCTTCTTCGACACGCCCTTGGTGCAGGAACATCACGTGACTGGAGACGTCGCGCGCGAATTTCATCTCATGCGTTACGAGCAGCATGGTTCGCCCCTCGTCCGTGAGATCACGAATAACCTTCAGGACTTCGCCGACAAGTTCGGGATCGAGAGCGGAAGTAGGCTCGTCGAACAGCATCACTGCCGGGTCGACACAAAGGGCACGAGCGATGGATGCACGCTGCTGTTGGCCGCCCGACAGGAAGGCCGGATAGGCGTGTCGTTTGTCGTAAAGTCCGACCTTCGCAAGCAAACTGTCGGCCCGATCGATCGCCTCCCTGCGGCCCATCCCCAGCACATGAACGGGGGCCTCGATGACATTGTCGAGTACGGTCATGTGGGGCCAGAGATTGAAACTCTGAAACACCATGGCCAGGCCGGTCCGGATACGCTCGATCTGCCGCCAACTGGCCGGATGCCCGCGTCCGCCCCGATCAGGCTTCATGAGAACCTCTTCGCCATTGATGACGAAGCGGCCGCGATCTGGAATTTCGAGAAAATTGATGCATCGAAGAAACGTGCTCTTGCCTGATCCTGAGGACCCAATGAGCGAGATGACATCGCCCTTCTGCGCCGACAGCGAAATCCCCTTCAGGACCTCATGCATGGCATAGCTCTTGTGAACATCATCCACGAGCAAGGCAGGAGCAGCCCTTTTCGTCATGCCTTGGTCCCCTGTCGAATTCTTATTGCGTTTTGCCGGATAATATCGGTCCGGCATGCGGCTTTCCCGCGCATTTCTTGCCCGCTGCGCGGAAATTGCGCGACATGACGCCTTTTGTGCGGAGAAAACTGACTTAGGGCCGGTTGATGCAGACGACTTTTGGCTGTGTCATCTCCTCATAGGCAAAGCGCACGCCTTCACGGCCCATGCTGCCATACTTGAAGCCGCCGAACGGCATGGCATCAAACCGATAGTCGGAAGAGTCGTTGATCATCACTCCTCCTGCCTCGATCTGCCCGGCGGCGTCCAATGCGTCGCCGATGTTTCTGGTGAAGACACCTGCGTGCAGGCTGTATTCGGGATCGTTCGCCATCACGATCGCATCGGCGAGCGTGTCGAAAGGCTGCAGCATGACGACGGGGGCAAAGACTTCATCCGTCCACAATCCACACGTCTGCGGCACGCCTTCTAGCACGGTTGGTTGATAGACCGTTCCTGCCCGATGGTGCCCGCAAAGGAGCGTTGCTCCCGCAGCGATGGCCTCATTGACCATCGTCTCGGCGCGTTCGGCCGCCCGTTCCGAAATCATCGGCCCGACATCGGTATCCTCGCGCTCCGGATTTCCGGCAAGCAGATTACGCGTTCCAGCCACAAATGCCTCACGGAACCGCTCATAGAGAGGCGCCTGGATGAGAATCCGCTGGGTGCCGATGCAGTTCTGGCCGGCAGCCCAGTAGGCGCCCGAGACGCACGCATCGACAGCCTGCGCGAAGTCGCAATCCGACATGATGAGGACCGGTGCGTTGCCGCCGAGGTCCATGGCGAGCTTCTTCAGCCCTGCCGTCCTGGCGATTGCTTCTCCGGTCGCAAAACCCCCGGTGAAAGACACCATTCGGACCTCTCTTTCCGAGATGATCGCCCTACCGAGGTCAGGGCCGCCGACAGCGATCGTAACGATCTCCTCGGGCAGGCCGGCTTCGACCAGCGTTTCGACCAGGCGGATCGCCGAAAGCGGGGTCAATTCGGACGGCTTCAGCAAGACGGCATTGCCGCCGGCGATAGCCGGCCCGAGCTTGTGGGCGACAAGATTGAGCGGGTCGTTGTAGGGAGTGATCGCCGCGATGATCCCGAGCGGCTCCCGCGTGAACCAGCCTTGACGCGCCTCGGAACCAGCGTAAGCGTCGAACGGAATAACCTCACCGGCGTTGCGCTTTGCTTCCTCCGCGGAGAGCTTCAGCGTATTGACGCAGCGTGAAGCTTCCTTGCGCGCCTGGACGATGGTTTTGCCGGCTTCCCGTACAATCAACCGGGCAAAATCTTCTCTCTGGCTTTCGACGACGCCGGCAGCCTTTTCCAGTATTGTCGCCCGCTTGTGTCTCGGCAGTGCGCGCGACAACACAGTTCCGATTTTGGCACGAGCGATGAGCGTGCCGACCTGGTCGGCAACCGTGCTTTCGACGCTGCCGATCGTCGTTCCGTCATAGGGATTTCTGACGGTGATCTGTTCGCTGATATCGGCGATCCGCAATTTTGCAGCGGTCATCACGCGGCTTCCTTCTTGTTGGCGGAAGGGCGAGACTGATGGATGGCGATGATATCGGAGAGCAGCGCATAGGCCGTCTCGACCCTGCCTGCGCCGGGTCCGGTCACCGTCACGGCGCCCAGAAGATCCGTCTTGAACGAGATGGCATTGACCGCTCCGCCAACGGCGGCGAGCGGATGATCGAGCGGAAGGCGCTGCGGCGCCACGCGGGCCGCGATGCCGCCGTCGCCGCTCACCGAGGCCGAACCGATCAGCTTCCAGCGATAGCCTTCCCGTGCCGCCGCGTCGATGTCGGCCGCGGTCAGGCCCGAAATGCCGTTGCAGGCAACATCCTGCGGCGTCAGCTTTCCGCCCAGCAGTTCATTTGCCAGGATGACGACTTTCAGCCGGACATCGTGACCTTCAACATCAGCGGTGGGGTCGGCTTCCGCATAGCCGAGATCTTGTGCTTCTTTTATCGACTCCTCCAAGCCGAGTCCGCCTTCCATACGACCAAGAACGAAGTTGGAGGTGCCGTTTAGGATACCCTCGAAACCGTGAAGCCCGGCGCCGGCAAGCGTCCTTTGAGCCATACGAATGACCGGGGTACCGCTCATGACGGCCCCCTCATATTCAAACTTTACGCCGTGCCGTGCCGCCAGTGACTTCAGCTCTGGGGCAGCCAGAGCAACCGGGCCCTTGTTGGTTGTGACGACGTGCTTGCCGGTCTCGAGTGCCCAACGGCAATGGGAGATGGCCGGCTCGCCATCGACCGGGTTGGTGAAGGTCGCCTCGACGACAATGTCAGCCGGCGCCTGCTTGATGACCTTTTCATTGTCAGCCTCGGCACTGCCCCCGGACAGTTGCGCGAACCCGCCCCTGGCGAATTTGGTCTCTACGAGCAAGCGCGCGTCGATACCGTTGGGAGAAATGACCGAGCCGAGATGGAGATCGGTAACGGCGACGATGTTTAGCCGCAAGCCAAGCTCGGCATTCCAACGATCATTGTTTTCGGCGATCATCTGGGCCAAAGCGCGGTTGACACCGCCGAAACCGATGAGCGCGATGTTGTACTGTATCATGCCAGTTCCTCTCGTGAGTGATGGATCGATGATGAACGAGCAGAGAGGCAGATCGAAGCTTGCAAAATGGCCAAAGAATTGGTCACCGTGCACGCTGGGCGGGCAAAATGCCCGGAAACGCACAAACCCATCAGTTATCGCGGGAAAGAAGCGGGCATCGGCCAAATTTTGACGATAGACCGCGGATGTGGACTATAGGCTGCGGCAAGTCACCGGTGCGAGGAGAAGATGGCGGAACTACTGGATCAATTCGACCGAACCATCCTTGAGATCATGCAGCGGGACTGTCAGATGAAGGCGGAAGCCATCGGAGACATGGTTGGCCTTTCAGCGTCGGCTGTTCAGCGCCGCCTTAAGCGGATGCGCGAGGAAGGTATCATCTCCGCGGAAATCGCCCTTGTGGACCGCAAGGTTGCTGGAAGTCCGATGACGTTCATTGTCGGAATGGAGATCGAGCGCGAAAACTATGACGCTCTTTCGAAATTCCGGACCTGGGTCGAGAAGCAGGATCACATACAACAAGTCTACTATGTGACTGGATCAGTGGATCTCATTGCAATCATCACGGCACAGGATGTGGAGCAGTATGACGAGATCACTGCGCAGATCATGTCCCTGAACCCTCAAATCAAGCGAATGCATACCAACGTTGTCCTCAAGGACATAAAATCGGGAATGTTTGTTCCAGTATTGTCATAGGCGGCGCCACTGCTCACAATATTGCGAGATGATGAGGAAGAGGCGCTCTAGCATGATCATTCCCGATTCGAAGCTCTTCCCGAAAGCTTCGTAGTCTGCCACTCGCACTACTAAACAAAAGATCAGGACGACCTCGACGTGGTGATTGAGGACGGTCGTGGTGGTTCATCGAATCAAAGGTAAAAGCCTCGGCAGTGTGCCTCCGCACAATTTTCGAGGACTGGGCCAGTTGCATGACGCAGTACGCGACAGGTTCGTGCGTGGGCTGGTTGTATGACCATGACTGTGTGAACACCGTTCGGTGAAACTGCAGGCGGCCCGCTGTCGATCTTGTGGTCAATGTAAGTCGCATAAAAGGGCGGCCTGGTACCGCTGACCGGCATGCCCCACTCCTCGCTGGGCGGCGTGCCCCGATCAACACGATCTCGCCCGTTCTGATGGACGCGAAATGCGGTATTACAGTCCAGACTCAAATGGCTAACCATCCGGCTGCGTTCTTCCGAAGCTTCTCGAAGATGAACCGCTTGCATTCGCGCACACTGTCTTCGAGCGACGTCGAATTGGCTAGATGTGCGGCTATGGCGCTGGCCAACGTGCGCGCTTCGGGATCGTCATTCAGCATAATGTCCGTGACCATTGCCGCAGTGTCTGCGCCGGCCTCGAAGACACCATCGAGCCGGTCCGGATTCAAGCCGCCAATGGCAACCAACGGACTCGGTGCCAGCCGGCGCTTCCACGCGCTGATCCGTTCGAGCCCTTGCGGCGCCCATTTCATCTTCTTCAGGATGGTGGGATAGACCGGGCCGAGCGCAATGTATTCGGGCGTGGCGGCCATTGCCGTTTTCAGGTCGATTGTCGCATAAAAGGCAGGTTGGAATTAGCGGCTCAAAGCCGCAGCGGCGTGTCAGTGAAGTGCTCGGTATAGAATGGCGCGTTTCAGCCAGCTCGCCGCAGAGAAAAAATATATTTAATTCAAGCCATTTTTAGGTTCCTAGATTCTGCGACTTTCCGTTGCAGCAGCTAAGTTAAAATGTCCGGATCTGGCAAAGTAGGAATGTCGCTCCTGCTTGTGCCTTGCCAATCTCCTCGCCTTCAGCATGGGAGATCGCAGATTGGGACTGGTTCTAATGAGCGAACGCGAACTGCAGCGTATTGAGGTTTTGTCGAAGGTTATAGAACGGCGGATGACAAGCGTTGCGGCCGCAAGCGTGCTTGGCGTTACAACTCATCAAGTTCAGCGACTATTGAAGACGTTCCAGGCAGACGGCGCTGCGGCGGCCCTTGCCTTGACATTCCGGTTCCGGTGGCCATGCTGCAATGCAGCATGGAGTACAGAATGACCGAGTCATCGCGTATCGAATGCCTGGATGGGTTACGCGCTGCCGCCGCGCTGTGGGTTGTGGTGGGACACTGCCTAATTCTGACGGGCTGGCACATCCCGGTTCTTGGCGACCCCGCGCTCGGTGTCGACCTGTTTATCATGCTGTCCGGCTTCTTGATGGTTTTCCACTATCAGTTGCGGCGGGATCGCGAGCCCTGGCATAGCCCTGCGACCTGGTTGAGATTCTGGACGCGACGGTATTTTCGAATTGCGCCGCTTTTTTACGTGATGCTCTTCTTGGCGCTGGCACTCGGACCTCTTCTCTACGAGGCCCGGATGTCGATCGATTCATTCCTGCAGCGTGTTCCACAGGCGTCCGATCGTTTTCTCGACGACAGCCTGAAGAACGTTCTCGCCCATCTCTCATTTCTCTTCGGCCTTTCCCCGAACTATGCCTATCGGACGCCGCTGCCCGACTGGAGCCTGGGCCTCGAGATGCAGTTCTACGCCGTCTTTCCTGCACTTATGCTGCTGGTGAGCCGCTTCGGCTGGTTCTGGAGCGTCATATGCGTGGCAACGCTCGGCGGCATTGCCGCCTTGTTGCTTTCCGCAATGTCGATTCACTATCCTATGCCATCGTTCCTGCCGCTGAAAATCCAGGTATTTCTGTGCGGCATGCTTCTGGCCGGCGCGCTCGACAAAGCGCGGCCGCGGCCACTGCTCCATCTTGCCTTGGCAATGGCGCTTGCCGCCATTCCCGTCGGCGACGGCTATGGGTTTTCGAAATTCCTCATACGCGAGGCGCTGGTGATGGCCTTCTTTGCCCTCGTCCTCTACCGGATGCTGCCCGGCGCGGCGAGCGCCTTGGCCCGAAAGATTGCAGTCGCGCTGGGCGGAGGCCTGTTTCATGTGCTGGGCGAATTATCCTACAGCATCTATCTGAGTCATCTGCTGGTTTTGCAGCCCGTCGCCGCCTTTGTTTTGGCGCGCTTCGGCAACGACATGGACCCGCCCTTTCGCTTCGCCGTCGTGTTCCTGATCGTGCTGCCGGTGGTTTGCGCGCTGTCCTGGATTACTTACAAGGTCATCGAAATGCCCGGGCAGACGCTGGGCCGCGTCTCACTGCGCTCGTTCGCGCGCAAGTCGGCGCTTCAATCGAGCGCCGCCGAGTGAAAGAGATTTCGTCTTGGTAGAACCGGGGTTCTCCCCGTCGACGTGGCGACGGGGAGAAGCAGATGTCATCAATAATTGCCGTTGTAATAGCGATCGTCGCAGGGCGCGGTATAGATGCGGCCGTAGCGATCCTGGTAGCGGCATAGCTGCCCGCCGCGCGGCTCCTGCGGCGTGGTGGCGCTGCCGACGACGGCGCCGAGCAAGGCGCCGCTCGCAGCACCAATCACCGTGCTTTTGGTGTTGCCGCCAATCGCCTGGCCAACGAGCGCGCCGCCGGCGCCGCCGAGCAATGCGCCGGTCGTGGCCCGCTGCTGGCCTTCGGTCTGCGTCTCGCATCCGGCGAGCGCCGCGGTCATCAGCACCGCGAGAATGGCCTTCTTGATAAACATCACTCGAACTCCTCTGAAGCCCCCGGGGGACTGACAGGCTGGGGCGAACAAAGCCCCGAGTGCGTTCGCATTGCGGCGGAACAGCGGCGCGCCGGCTCACGAAGTGAGTCAAAGTTTCCCGGCGGTTGAAGACAATGGTTGCCAAAGACTAAACCGATAATTCCAACCAAGCCGCGTGCCCTATATCACTGGATCAAGAAATCGGCACATCGGTGCAAGGCGATGGGCAAGGTTGCAGCGGTCGGCACCGGTCCTCAAGAGAGGCGAAGGGTTCGCGCGGCCCAATATGTGCGAATGTCCACCGAGCAGCAGACATACTCAATCGCAAACCAGAGGGATGCCATCCGCGACTACGCAGCACTCCCCATGGCCGCGCCGCCCGCCTGAAGCGTCGTGCGCGTGCGCGGGCATTGCGAATGGCGGGATCTGTCCGATCGTAGCCGTCTGTGCGACATCGCCAAGTCGGTCATTCCCGACGTTATGATCCATGAGCTCGGATAATTCAAACGGCGTTGTTGTTGGCCCATTCTCGCGGACAAGCCGCACTCCAGGCGACCAGGTTAGCGTCTTGTTCTCGGCCTTTGCCGTTTACGGCGCCGGCCTGGGGCGCGGTGAGCCTTGGCCTGCGAGGCCGAGCTGGAACGCCAGCATCTGCGGCTGCCACCGCGAACATGCTCGTGGGGCTGTGCATGTTCGATGCCGAGCGACGGCCGGTTTTTGCAACTAGGCGCAGACCTCTGCCACCTGCAGGAGACAACATCGCGTCGCCTACTCGTCGGGATCACCGTGTCGAATGAATACGTTTGCGCCCGAACGAGTCCGGTCTGTGGAGCAGCACTCGGTTGCGGCCCGTTTGCTTGGCCAGATAGAGTGCCGCATCCGCTTGCCGCTGCAACTGCTCTGGCGAGATGGCCTCTTCAGACGTCTGAACCGCAACTCCAATACTGAGGGTGACGCGGCGGGACACGCGGGATCCAGGGTTGGGAAAACCGGCGGCCTCAACGCTCTTGCGAATTCGCTCGGCCACCGAGGCGGCCTCTTCCTCATTCACCCCGGGCAGGAGCACGAGGAACTCTTCGCCGCCATAACGAGCCACATGGTCGCGATCTCGCCTGACGTTCTCCTGGATGATCCTCGCGACCTCGATCAGACAGCGATCGCCCTCGGCATGGCCGAGGTGATCGTTCAGCTTCTTGAAGTGATCAATGTCGCACATCAGCATCGCCGCACCGTCGAGGCAACGTTTGTCACCTCCCCACAAATGGTCGAGCGTTTCCGTCATCCAGCGCCGGTTGGCGATGCCGGTGAGCGGATCGGTCTTCGCCAGGAGTTCCAGTCGATCGTTCGCTTTAGCCAGTTCGGCGACCCTGCGCCGGTCGCGCAGCTCAAACAGGAAAGTCTTCTGAGCGAGAATTGTCATGATGCGACGCGCTGCGACTGTTGCGAAGATACTGCTGGCGAAAAACAGCGTGGCAGCCACTGCGCTCTCAGGTTCGATAGCCGGGTTCTGCAACTGAAACATGAGGTAGAGACCGAGCGCCAGAGCGGCGATGGCGACCGTCCAGGCTAGCGGGATCCCGAAGATGATGATGGCTGTAATGGCCACGAACAGCATGATGTTCAAATGCCGTTCGTAGAACTCGCCGCCAGCACTTACGCCCACCAACGCAACCGACAACAAGATCAGGAACATGCCTGCGATTAGCGAAGTCCCTTGGACCCAGGGTGCCCTCGGTTTTCGCCACATAAGGACGACGACAATAGCGACGGGCGGAACGATAGCGCCAGGCAGCAGCATGGACTGGGCGATCGGGCTTGGAAGCATCAGCATGTTGAACGCCAGGGTCAGCACATCCAACAAAGCCACCCAGATCATCCAGGCGCGGATGATCTTGGCCGTTTGCGGCCAAATACTTGCTCGAAACAGGCGTTTGATCTCACCATTGAGGCGGATGTCGCGCGTGCGGTGCGCCAGAAGCCGGTCCACTTCGGCAGTTAAGGCAGGGTTATCCTGCGCGTCGAGGTGCATCGGATCTGACACAATCGATGGACCCTTTAAACCGATACTCTTGAACTCCGTCCGAGCCATACGGTCGTCGGCAATACGCAAGAATCGCAAATTGTCCTGACGATTTGATTTCTAGCAGCAACTGATTTGCGAATTCAGCCGTAACGCTACGATAGGCAACCGGGCAGAGGTGCATCATTGACACAACTCGCCACCTACCGGTCGCGCGGCCACCTTGCACCGTGAAAATCCAATATCGGGCCGTCAGCTCAAGGCACCTAGGATCCCGAGCAGCAATGCGCCTCAATTCAGCCCTTCCGTGCGGCTGAGACGCAAGTCGTACCCGGTCGTTAGTTCGGTGAGTTCGACAGTGGCGACAGCTGCACCGACCGCCGCATGTACGCTCCAAGCGAATTGCATCAGCGCGCCGGCAATGCTTGGTTCGGGCGCTGCCAACTACTGGGCGCCCGGCGTCCATTCGGGCAGCGGCGCCAGGCTTCGGTTGAACTGCTTCCACCACATGGCCTCATCTATCTCGCAACAGGCGCGAAGCATAGCGTGCGCCTTCTCGAAAGCCTGGGTGGCGAGATCGTCGAACGTCATCTGCGCGTCGTACGGCACCGACACCACCAGTTCCTGACCGGTCTGCGTGCCGCCTTCGTCGACCTGAAGATAAAGCCAAACGACGAAATGCGCGCCGTTGCCGCTCGCGTCCGCATTGCCGATCTTGATGCGGTCGATGCCTGCTGCGGTGACTTTCATGCCAGGACCTCTTCATTCGAATTCACGATGAACCGCAGAAGTCCGCAGCCATCAGGAAGGTTCCTTGTCCGTTGTCCCTATGGTGAAGTATTGATAAAGAGTTGGTTTGTGCCCCGACCTTCATGAACCCCAGGTGGGGTGGAACCATCCAGAAACCAGGACCAGGTCGCAAGAGTCTCCTTCACTGAAGGACATCGCGGGTGACCTGTTGGAAGTCTCCGTAGCGCCACAAGCGATCATGCTTGACCTCGATCGATCTCACTCTGGTGTTGTCAAAGTCGAGAGCTGGTCGGTGTCGTATCGGTCGCGAAGGTCGGCTAGCGCTTTCGGATCGGGCGAGCCTCGCGCGGCGAGTTCGGCAAGCTCTTCGAAGTAGCGCTCGTATTCGCGCCGCCCGTCTGCCCGAGTAGTGCGACGTTGACCTTTTGTGATCCTGCCGGACCGCTCCACCTGCAAATGCATGCGTCGTCAGCCCAACCGGATGTGTTCGGCTTGCGCCACCAGCCGCAATCACATCGATGTCGGCACCGGTCTGAGAGACGAAAACGGCTCCCATGAAGGCGTCATTGCCGCGGAGAACCAAAATTGGCGGGCGGCGGAACCGAGGTCGACCTCTTGCCCCTGTGCAATTGGGAAAGCCGGAGGTTTGTCGATCAGGCTGTTAGGCTATTAGGCACTGCAAAAAGTGCATGAACCTCGGATGCCGGCATCGGTCGCCCAAATAACCATCCCTGGACATCGGTGCAGCCATGTTCCTTGACCAGTTGGTATTGATCCTCTGTCTCGACGCCTTCAGCAGTGGTTGTCATGCCGAGCGTGGCACCGAGCTCGGCGACGGCCTTGACGATCGCCCGGCTTTCGCTGCTCTCGCACATCAGGCTAACAAAGCTGCGGTCGATCTTGATGCGGTTGAACGGAAACGACCTGAGATAGCTCAGCGACGAATAGCCAGTTCCGAAATCATCCATGGCGATACTAATGCCGAGGTCGCGCAAGCTGTGGAGCGTTTGAATGGTGTATTCATTATGGGCAAGCAGCACCGACTCGGTGATCTCGAATTCGAGTCGCGACGGAATGAGATTTGAGGCCGCGAGTGCCGAAGCAATCTGAAGGGGTAGTGTCTTCTGCTTGAATTGGGCAGGCGAAAGGTTGACGGCAACCTTGATCGATGAGGGCCATGTCGCCGCGTCGGCGCAGGCTTGCCTCATGATCCATTCACCGAGGCCTTGGATAACCCCGGTTTCCTCGGCAAGCTGGATAAATTCCGAAGGTGGCAGCAGGCCAAGGCGCGGATGATCCCAACGCACAAGTGCCTCGAAGCCGGTAAGTTTCGACGTTTTCGCGTCGTGTAGCGGCTGATAGTGCAGCACAAACTGCTTGTTCTCCACGGCAAGCGCCAATTCAGCTTCGATCTGGCGGCGCTCCTGCAAGCGCGCGTCCATGCCGGGCTCGAACGATCGGCAGGTACCACGGCCTTCCATCTTGGCCTTGTACAGGGCGAGGTCGGCATTTCGGATTAGGACTTCCGAGCTCTGTCCGTCGGCGGGGAAGACTGCGATGCCGATGCTGCTCCCAATATTGATCTTGTGGCCTCGGATCAAGAACTCGCCGGACAGGGCGTGAATGATCCGGCTTGCCAGCGCGCCAGCCTGTCCGTCGCCATCGAGGAGCAGCTGAAGGATGATGAATTCGTCGCCGCCGACTCTCGCGACCATGGCGGTTTCCCCGGCTTGGTCCTTCAGCCGCTTCGCTACGGCACGCAGAAGCTCGTCTCCGACCGGATGGCCGAGCGTATCGTTAACAGGCTTGAAGCGGTCGAGATCGACGCAATGGACGGCCAGCCTTTCGCCCTCTCTGAGGCTCCTCAGCGCCTCGTCCATCGTGTCGGCCAGCAGACCGCGGTTGGGCAGGCCGGTGAGGATGTCATGCGAGGCCAAGTGCTGGATCTCGGCTGTGCGTTCTTCCACCCGACGCTCCAAAGTCTCGGCAGCATTGACCTGCATCGATATCGTCCGCCCGATCGCATACCAGCAGGCCAGCGCAAGCAGCGTGACGATCGCGATTGCTGCATAGCCAGCAAACTCGAATTCGCGCACTGACTGGGCATCCGCATTGGCATTGAACTTGCTGTTGGGAAAACCCACCCAGAGTTGCCACGCGCTTCTCGGATCGTTGAGTGAAAGTGGGATTACTTCAGAGTAGATCAGCTTCGGGTCGGGCGCGGCGAACGAGTGAGTATCGGTGGCCAGCGACGTCGGCAGCCGGTGCTGGTCGGATTCGAAGCCGTAGCCCGGATTGACGATGACATAGTCGGTGTTGGGCAGGAGTTTCCTCAGCGCCGAGGTGAGCATGATGGCCGAGACGGAGCCGCGCAGGCTACCGTCGGCTGCGAAAACCGGAACCGAGAGGATGAAGCCGGATCGATCGGCATCGTTGCCGCTATGGATAAACCCAGTGTTGTCGCAGGTGATCAATTCCTTGGAGCCGATAATCGGCACGTTGAGCCCGTCGATGTTGCTCGAATTCGGATAGTTTGCCTTCAGCCAGGCAAGTTGTTTCGCAAGCTCATGGTATTCGTAGGACTCGATCTCCTCGGCTGGCCGTGTCAGTGAATGGTCGTCCAGCTTTGCGAGCTTTTTGGAAGCATCGACGTCGGTCCGCCCCCTGGCGTTCACGATCAGCTGGTCGAACTGGAGGATAGGCTCCTCGAGCTTGCCGGTTACCGGGTCGTAGCGGTCGGGGTCGAAATCCAGCGGCAGGAAATAGACTTCGGAGATGGAAACGTTATTGGCCAGGTTGTTATAGATTTGCTGGATCGTGGCGCGGCCTTCGTCGCCAAGATTCGTCCCATGCCGGTCGAGGTTTCGAACACTTGGCAAGTATGCCAAGGTCCGAACGTTCTCGTAGATGGCGCGCAAGGCGTCTTCGACTGTCTTGGCAGTCGCTCTGGATGCCGCCTGGGAGTTTTCGGTGTAGCGTTCCCTGGCCAACGCGAGGCCCCGCTGTGCGTCGATGTGCAGCGCCGCGAACATGGCCGCGCCGATCAGCAGGATCAGAACAAATCCGGTCATTCGCCTGAAGGCGTTCATGCGAAAACGTCCCCACAATCGGCAAACACTAACGCCAATACAGTTTCAGAAGCGCTAACTAGCAATGCTTACACTCGAGCGCTTTTGCGCCGCTATAGCGGGCGGTTCTCAGGCGCGTACCGAGGCCGCGAGCGCACCGGCTGCCATCGGGGAGATCAAGACCTAAAGAGCGGCGAGCGAGCGTCCAACGCATTGCCCGGGATGTCGTCCTTCGGCTCGGGGATAGTTCCATCGGCTACGACATTGTGCCGACGTCGAGGTCCGAGGAACCGGCATCGTTGGCGCGGGGGCGCGCTGAGCCAGATCGCTTACATGGTCGAATTGTGCCGAGTTTCTTGCGCAGGCTGCTTACATGGACCTCGATCGTGTTGCTCTCCACCTCGGCATCAAAGTCGTAAAGCTTCTCCACGAGTTGCACCTTGGAGGGCAACTGTCGGGCCTCGTCAGCAACGCCTCCAGCGAGGTCCATTCATAGGCTGTCAGTTGAACTGCCTGCCATCCCGACGCACGCTCCGGCGGGCAAGATCGATATCGAGCGACCGAAGCCGAATGAAGTTATCAAGCATATGATGACGCGGACGCATCGGACACGGATTAATTCATCGTGCTCGGCTGGGATATTTCGCCCTAGGGCAGCGAGAATCTGTTTTCGATTACGAAATCGGTTGCCCGGGAAGAGATGACGACGCTGAGCAGCGACTTTCTGATAAATATGCACGCAAAGCAATGGCACGAGGAGACGCGGCAGATCGCACGCAATCGAAAATCAGAGCTGGGCGACGTCTATCTTTCTATACAACGTGCCCCAAATGCGCCAAGGCCCTACGGAAAGAAATATGTCATTGGCGGCACGGCCGGCGACTAGCACCCTCGGGTCATAGCGTTGCCGTCGTTTCCAGGTGATGCGGGTCAGTTTTTCGCTCGTCCCTTGGAGGAGCTTTCGCAATGAGTCGAATTGGCGGTTTCCTGCTGGTCATGATCATCGCCATAGTGACCGCGACCGGTGTGACTTTCCTGCTTTACAGGAACGAGCTTGGTCGGCTGCGCGACGCCGTCGGCCGAGGCAGTCTGGTCGCCAACCTCGACATCGGTCCGATCGAATACGCCGACAGCGGTACGGGCATTCCGCTATTGTCGATCCACGGCGCCGGCGGCGGTTTTGACCTGGGCCTCGCCATTGCTGCCGATCTTGTGGGTGGAGGCTTTCGGGTCATCGCGCCGTCGCGCTTCGGCTATCTGCGCACGCCCGTCCCGCTAGACCCCTCTCCAGCCGCGCAGGGCGACGCGCACGCGGCGTTGCTTTCCAGACTGAACGTTCCCAAAGCGGTGGTCGTCGGCGTTTCGGCCGGCGCCCGTTCGGCGGTCGAGCTGACACTCCGGCACCCTGACAAGGTTGCCGCTCTCATTCTGATCGTCCCTGCCCTTTATTCGCCTACCAGCCCCGTCTCGATCAATGTGAGCCTCACCAACAGGTTCGCGTTCCGGGCCGTCAATGCCGGCGGCGATTTCGCTTGGTGGGCCACTGAGACTATCGCACCGTCGATACCCATTCGCTTTCTCGGTGTTCGGCCGGCGCTGCTAGCGGCCGCGCCGCAGGCCGAAAGGGAACGCGTCATGGGCTTCGTCAGGAGCGTCGAGCCGCTGTCGCTGCGTTTCCCCGGAATCAAGATCGACAGCGTCCCCGACCTGCGTGAGCTGCCGTTGAAAGAAATCACTGCACCGACAATGGTCATCTCCGCGCGCGACGACCTGTTTAACACGCTGCCGGCAGCCGAACTTGCAGCGGCAAAGATCCCCGGTGCCAAGCTGGTCGTCTACGACACTGGCGGACATCTTTTGGTCGGACGGGAGCAGGAGGTTCGCAAAGCAGTCCGCACCTTTCTGGCTGGCGCGGGCCTAGTCATCCGATAGCCTGAGACCATGACGCAATATCCGCTCGAGCAGGAGCCTCATCGATCGACTCCCGTCGAAGGAACGATCGCAAAATAAGGGGTGGACTCAACGAGCAGCTCAGCGTTGATCGGCATACCAGGCCTGCCGCGCGGCAAAATAGCTGCCCACATCACGGCTGACCGGAAATCACGTCTTCTTCGACCTTGCCGTTACGCCCAAGGGAGAACGGGGCAGCTCGGATATTCAGTTATCCTCGAGCGAGGGCACTTCAAGACGGCAAGGCGGTAGTGTGCTGAGAGTTCTGCAAATTCGCTGAGCGAGGGCGGTCATGGCAGGCTGGTGATGTTCAACGTCACCTGATTCCCGCGAAGGAACGCTACCATGACCAAGATCGAGAGAGTAAGACCGCCAGCGCTGCCGTCAAAGACACTCTGCTATCGAACCCGGATGGATTGCACGAGGTGATCCGTGCGGTTATGCAGGAGGTGCTCGAGGCCGAGATGGATGAGGCGCTGGGTGCTTCGAAGAGTGAACGCACGCCGGAGCGGCTGGGCTATCGCTCAGGCTATTACGGCCGCACCCTTGTCACGCGTGTCGGCAAGCTTGAGCTGCGGGTTCCGCAGGACCGGGCCGGCCGCTTCTCCACCGAACTGTTCGAACGCTACCAGCGTTCCGAGCGCGCCTTGGTGGCGACGCTTGCGGAGATGTATGTGCAGGGCGTTTCGACCAGGAAGGTCAAGGCGATCACCGAAGAGCCGTGCGGCCATGCCTTCTCCGCCTTTGCCTACCTCATCCTCGACGCCCGCTACGAGGCCGCCCCGTCATCGGCGTGAAAATCGACATCGGGTATTTCGGGATCGCCGAGCGGATCCGCAAGGCTTATGCGCAGCCGGACATGTTCGTCGACCGCCCCCATTGAGCCGTAGGAGGAGTCGCTATTTTGACCCCGCGACATCGACCACTCCCGCCCTTTCCACCGCATCAATCACAGCCGATCCGCAGGCGCTGACGCCGGCCCAGCGTGCCCACGCGACAAATGCTTTCCGAGCCGCATCGGCCTCACACCGTCCATCATAGGCAGCACAGCAGGCCTCGCTGGCGCATGCATGCAACTTGCTTCGCCTTTCGAACGGCCACTCTTCAAGGAACTCGATGGCATCCATCGTGCAGCATATCGGTCTCACGCCGAAAGGCGCATCGTCGACCAGGACCGGGGGTTCGAAAATGTCTGCCATAGGTTCCTCCGATTCATTTCCGCCGCTCTGCGACGGCTCATAAGCAAACATCTACAATCTGTTGAAGGGCGCTCGCGGCGCCACACCGAAGATATTGGAAGCGCGACTTGCAGCTTCAAGCCGCAGACTGATCGAGGCCGCTGATGAAGGCAGACATTGAGTTTTTTCTTCGCGGCGACTCGGGGCCGTCGACGGCACTCGCGGCTGCTGCCACAAGATTGCAAGTGGCGCTCGATAGACGAAACGAGGGCTTTGGCGGACCGCGGGCCGAGCCCCGGCAGTCCGCGCCCTCCACTTGGCAACCGTCTTGGGGTCGATCCCATGGCGCTTGGAGAGCTTCCTCAGGCTCTCTTGACTATTTTGTATTGCTCGACGGATTGCCTCTGTCGTCGTGGCGCACCCATGCAGAACCTGGCCCATAGTGCCTCCTTCCATTCAAAGGAAAATAGTGCACCATTAAAGCTCGGGATGAAACACCTAGGGCCGAGCGTCTCAGAAAGGCGCCGCGGGCTAAATTTGTCCTGAAGGCCTATCTGGTTCGAGCCTAAGACGCTTTCTACCCGCCGGAAAATCCGGCGGCCGACGCATGCTTCGTTTGTGGTCGGGTACTTGAAAGTGTCGGCCGCCAGTTTTGGGCGGGAGCGATACTATCCACAGGTCGCTAAGCGGATCGATTGGCGCCTAGCCGGGACACAAGGTTTTCGAGCGCCTCCACCTCCGGCGCGTATGAGGAGGCATGCGCAGGATACCGAACCTGCTGCTGGCGGTAGAAAGTCAACCATTTCGGGAGATCGGCGATCGGAAATGTACCTCGCCATTGGTCTTTGACGAGCGTGAAGCTGCCCGCCGTCGAATCGTAAGTCGCTGTCGTCTTCATGATCGCGTTATAGTGCGTGGTCCTGAAACAAAACCCGAGTGCGATCGTTTGAGATTGTCAACCTAACGGGTGCGCCCATGCCGTCCACCTCGATCAGGAGGACAGAATATGATCCGGCTAGCCAGATTCTCTCTGTGTGGTTCGTGGCCAGCGGCAAAACGATATGAGTTTGAGGGCGTGCCCCCGGAAACCTTTGCCGCGTTCCGATCGGCTTTCGCGAAGGGCCGCTATTTCAACCGTCATATTCGCAATCGATTTCAGTACCGCCGTACTCCGGATTAGCTGACAGCTTCGGCTAGCTCATGCTCTGCCTGCTCATCCCAGAGGACCCGCGGCGCCGGAGTCGGCACAGTTCTCAGCAGGGATCAGGATCAAC
The DNA here is from genome assembly GCF_033977145.1 of Mesorhizobium montanum. NCBI lineage: Bacteria > Pseudomonadati > Pseudomonadota > Alphaproteobacteria > Hyphomicrobiales > Phyllobacteriaceae > Mesorhizobium > Mesorhizobium montanum. The sequence continues at coordinate 126,687 of NZ_JAVIJF010000021.1, forward strand.
GCTCGGCGGAGTATTCAAAGCTTTCCAACCCACGCTCCATCAACCGTGTAGCTTTCTGGCTTCGCGCTCCAGAGTCTTTCGGTCGTTGCCATGCTCGGTGATCAGTTCCCGAACCTGGTCGGGCGTAATGCGGTGCTGCTTCGCAAAATAGCGAACCTCATAGTCCTCATCCGCGGACACGCGGTCGCGGTCCCGAAAATCTCGCTTGGTCTTGTCGTCTGCCATTGCCGTTCCTCCTGGTCAGAGAGAACTGCTGCCTGCAACGAATGTTCCTATTAGTCAAAGCTAACGGAACCGAAAGGACCATGCGGTATTGAATCGAATTCAAGGAGTGTGGAGTGCCGATGCGCGAGAGTGTAGCAGGCAAGCTTATGGCGTAGTCCCGATTGTTCGGCGGCGTGCGCATGGGAACTAAGTGGATTCGTAGCAGCTTGTTACACAGATCAAGGATGTTTCGGCTTTGAGGTGTTCGGCGACAACAGCCGAGACGATCACCACGATCCAAAGGCCGCGATGATCCATAGCGAGGGCAGAACTGCTCGCCCTGCTCCCCGAGTCCTCACGGACGAACGTGGATTATCGTCTTGCCCGCGCGTCGCTCGGTCGGATTGAAGGCGGCGACGGCATCGTCGAGGGTCGCGACAGTGCCGATGTTCGTCCGCAGTCGTCCGTCCCGCACCCGCTGGACGATCTCACCCAGTTGAGCGCGATCGGACTCGACAACGAAGTCAATCGCCAAGCCGTCGACGGGCCGCGCCTCGGTCGGCCCGACGATGGACACCAGTGTTCCTCCGGCTCGAATCAGCCGCGCGGACCGCTTCTGGATGTCTCCGCCGATGACATCGAGCACCAAGTCGACTCCGCCGACATCTTCCAGGGCGTCATTGTCGAGATCGACGAACTCCTTCGCGCCAAAGTCGAGCGCCTTCTGACGGTCGGCGGCACGTCCGGTGCCGATGACATAGGCACCGGCCTGTCGAGCAAGTTGCGTCACCATCGAACCGACTGCGCCGGCCGCGCCGTGAGCGAGGACGCTCTGGCCCGGCTGAAGACGGCCGTGCTGAAAGAGTCCCTGCCACGCGGTGAGACCCGAAATAGGTAGGCTCGCGCCCTCCGTGAAGTCGATGTCGCCCGGCAGCGGCGCGAGGTTGCGCGCTTCCATGGCTACATACTCCGTCAGTGTACCGTCGCGATGCCAGTCGGCGAGGCCGAACACTCTCTGCCCTACCGACAGCCCTGTCGTGCCGTAGCCGAGAGCGATGACAACTCCGGCCAGCTCGTGCCCAATGATCGACGGTGTTCGGTCGCGGCCGCGGCGATCGGTCCAGGTGGAGGGCCACGCCAGTTCAGTCGGGACGAAGCCCGACGCATGAACCTGAACGACGACGTCGTTTATCGCTGCCTGCGGCTCGGGCCGCTCCACGAGCTTCATTCCGGCGGTTGCCGCGGCTTGGCCCGTCACTACGATCGCTTTCATGATAATTATCTCCTCAGTCCGAAATAGTCCCCCAGCCCATCGCTCAGTACGAAATCCCGGCGCAGCGATCTCTTCGTCATTCTGCCTGAGCTTCAGCCATCGCTCTAGCGGCCGCGTTTTACAAGACTTATCCTCGGACAGATAACGACAGACGTTCACGCTCTGGTGTCTTTCGATTCAGCCATTATACCACTGAAAAGACGGAGCTTTCGCGCGGATTGCGCCTCGGCCAGGACGCTCATGCCGCGCTACTCGGCCTTCTGGTCGAGATCTGCGCGACCGAACTTGGCATCCTGCGAAGGCAAGCCTCCGAAGCGGCTGGCGCCCTTCTTGCGCACCAGGCCGTGGCATCGATGGTCGCCTTCCGCTTCGCAAAGGAGCCAAAGTAGTGGCATTCGGCGACGGCTTGACGTCCGAGCCCCAGTCCTGGGCGGTGATCCTGAGAGAAATGCTGACGATGCGCCGCGGTGCCGAGGAGATTTCGCTGACCATCAACGCGATGGCAGGCGAGACGACCACGCACGGTCTTGTGCGTGAGAGAGAGATTACCGATGCCCGGCCCGACTGGATCCTCTTCCTCTTCGGTACCAATGATACACGCACGCAGGGCTCGCATCGCACCAAGACACGTCCATCATGAGGAGACCGCGCGCCACATTGCGGAGCTGAGTCAACGCGTTTCCTGAGAAACCAAGGCTAGCTGCGTTTGGATCACCCCGCCCTGCGGTCAACGAGGCCCAGGTGGCGGCGCATCCGGGTCAGGTTCGGGGTTCGGTTGGGCAAACCTTGAGCGAGTAGCTAAGATTGTCCGCGACGGCGACGGGCCCCTCATCGACGCCTTCTCTATTTGGTGAGTCCGCCTCCTTCCGACTTCCACATAAGCGATGGTCTGCATTTCACTCTGGCAGGCCAAAGGCGAATGGCGCTCGAGGTGATCCGTGGCTGGAGCAAGCTAAAGTGAAATACCTCGTCATCGGCGCCACGGGAAACATCGGCACCCGGGCCACTCAGCGCCTCATTAACTCCGGGGCACGCCCGTCCGTTTTCGTACGCAGCGCGAAGAGGGCCAAGGCCCTTTCGGCGACCCGGTCGAAACTTCGAACCGGGGCTTGATGGGCGGCGAGCGCCCTGCGTAGTCGATCGAACCTTATGCCTCTCGATTATCGGCAGCTGGTGTCCGAAATCTCTGAAGGTGTGCACATACGACGGTGAAATCAGCATGCAGCCCCGTCAAAAGCGTCGCGGACGTTCGCTGTTCGCGCGAAGCGGCCGTTCCGAAGTCTCTTTTTGATGACAGTTCCCGGCCCCATTCCGGTCGAAGCTGCGCAACGGATGTCATTGAATCAGCTTTGCCGCTGCTTAAGCGCGTGCGTCATAGGGATGCCGATCTCAGGCCAGGGCCGGCCCTTTTGCAACCAAAACATCGCGGATACGTTGTCTGACAGTCCGCTATCAGGAGGAGAATGCCGTGAACGGAATAATATATCTTGTTGGCCTCGTCGTGATCGTATTGTTCATTCTATCGCTTCTTGGACTTCGGTAAGCTCATGGCCAAAATAGCCTCAAGGGAAAGCGCCGCAGTGACCCCAAAAGCGGCTACATCGTCCTATCTTGAATGGGGAGGCATATTTGGCGGGGGTGTCATTGCTTGCGCCATTTCAGTGGTTCTTTTGCAATTCGGGTCAAGCGCTGGTTTGGCGCTGGGTTCTCCGACTCTTCCCAACGGTGGCGCCTCTTGGAATGTGCTCGCGGCCGGGCTGTGGGTAGTGATCGTCGCCATAGCAAGTTCCGCAGCCGGCGGTTATGTAGCTGGGCGAATGCGCACGCGCTGGGAAGATAGCAACGAAAGTGAAAGCGAATTCCGCGATGGCATACACGGCATCGCAGTCTGGGCTCTAGCGACACTCGGAGCGGCGTTTTTCTTGGCGATGATTGGTGGTCACGGCGCGGCCGCCGTGGTCAATCCCGCTGACGCGAAACTCAACGAAAGCACGGAGCGCCTTTCAGCCCACATTACTGCCATATTTAGCTTCGCGACTGCTGCAGGGTCCGCGCTTGGCGCTGCGGCAGCATGGTTTGCAGCGATTACCGGGGGTGAACATCGCGATGAGGGCATCGCTTTTCACCAAGTCGTACCGGTTTTATTGCGCAAGCGTTAGTGCGCAAAAATGCGCTCGCTCGACATGCCCAAAGCCCAAGCACCTTATTTTTTGAGTGGCCACTTCGGGAAGATGCCGCCCGTTGGGTAATCCGGCGCAAACGGTTTAGCCGACGTCGATCCAGGCGGGTGCGTGGTCGCTCGGCTTTTCCCACCCGCGGGTTTCGACATCGACGCCGGCAGCTCGAATGGTCTCCGCAATTGATGGGCTTACAAGCAGGTGATCCATGCGGAGCCCAGAGCTCCGGTCGTAGCCGCCGCGATAGGAGAAGTTCCAATAGGTGTAGATGCCCTTGCCCGGGTGGATCCGACGCACCGCGTCCACCCAGCCCAAGGTCAGCATGCGGGCGTAGGCTTTCCTGCTTTCCGGGAAGAAGACGGCATCGCCCAACCAGCGCGCAGGCGCTACGGCGTCTATTTCTGTAGGGACGACATTGTAGTCACCACAAAGCACGGTGCGTTCGCCTAGCAGTGATTTGCTGTAGGTGGCGAGACGTTCGAACCAGTGGAGTTTGTAGTCGAACTTGGAGCCTGGCGCCGGATTGCCATTAGGCAGATAGATGCAGCCGACGACCAGGTTGCCGATCTCCGCCTCGAGATAGCGGCTGTGCGTATCATCGGGGTCGCCCGGCAAGCCGCGGCGCCGCTCAACCGGATCTCTCCCACGTGCCAGTATCGCAACGCCGTTGTAAGATTTCTGGCCGTGCCAGACAGCGCCATAACCGGCGCCCCGGATCGCCTCGATCGGAAATTTGTCGTCGGAGGTCTTTAATTCCTGGAGGCAGACTACGTCGTAGCTGGTCTCGCCAAGCCACTTCAGGAGCACCGGCAGACGGCCGTTGACACCATTAACGTTGAAGGTCGCGATCCGGGTCACCGTTTGTCTCCCTGCGTAGCTTCGCGTGAGCCTGCAACGCAAGACGCTGTCGCCGGGTTCAACTTCTCTGGAACTGCTGGTCAGCCTGCCGGTTGAATTTCGATAGCCACTCATGGGAGGTCTGGATGGACCGCAACAAAAAATCGAGAGACTCGGAAAAGCAGGAGCGCCTGCAGCCGCGCAAAACACAGGTCGAGAAAAGCAGGAAGCGGCCGTCAAAACGCCCCATAGGACCAACGACTGGGACCGTGACGCAGTGCATGGCGGTGGCGATACCGTCTGCATTGAACCCGACTCCGAATAGCTCGTTCTCACGAACTGCGCTTTCTATTCATCGAGACAGTGGTGCCCGATATTCTGAGCCCGCCAATCGGCCACACCGGTGCGAACGGAGACGGCCAAGACGAACTTCGCCGGCGTTTCCGTATTGAAGTGAACTAGATCGGAGACTCATTTGGGGCGGCTTCGGAAGCTGCCAACTACCGGCGCGAGAAATCCCACTCCAAATTGCGCGGATGGGAAGAGTTTGAAAGCGATGGTCTGCTGCGCTGAAGGCCTATCTAGTTTCCCGTCTCAGCAAGCCTAGGGTGCGATCTACGTTCCGCGCTTCCCGCAGGACGAGCAATGGGGACTTCGGTCAAAATCCTTGAATGGGCAACTACGGCATCTCTTCGCCGTTGGAGCCATGCAAGAAGGACTGGATTTCCTGCAGGTCGATCTTCCCGTCGCCATTCTCGTCGATAGCAGTGAAGATCCTGCCCATCGCGTCTTGAACCTCGTTCTCGGACAGCGATCCGTCACCGTCCGTGTCTAGAAACGCGAACATCAGTCGCATCCCAGCGCCGCGCATCATGTGAGGGCCATGGTGCCCAGCCATTCTGTGCCCTTGGCCCCAGTCGCCGTGATTCTGCCAACGATCGCCATGATCCTTAGCTTCATCGAGACGGTTGTCATCCTCGTTGCGGTTACCTTCTTCGTGACGGTTCCGTTCCTCAGGACCGCGATCCTGTTGCATCCTCTCCTGGACCGCTTGCTCAATCATCTGGCGGATCATTTCACGCGTCGGCCCACCCGCTTTTCCGTTCACATCGGGCAACTGCCCGGCTCCGGGCTGTTTTGTCGTCGGGGTGGGCGCTGGTGAGCCGCTTGTCTGGGCAAGAGCAGGGAAGGTAACGACTATAAAACCGGCGGCCGCAGCCGTCGTGATGCGTGGAAATCTCATGACATGCTCCATCGGTCGTGTTTGCCTCAAGAACCGAGGCCAAACTGGAGCTCGACGCGAATGTTCCGCAAAGCTGGTCAGGTCACGACGAAGTTACAGGAGCATGACCTCAAACCGCGATCTGGTCGCAGTTTTGCGCGAGGAAGACGCTGCAGGAAACGCACGTCCGGATCATCGCCGCCCTTGGTGGGCAGCTTTGCGACGAGAAGAACATGGCACCCATTCGCGTCGTCGAACCAAGGCCTCGATCATATACAAGACGGGCAACTTGCGACCTGTGCAAATTCTGCTCGGGCACGCCGAGAATGCTGTTCGCTACTTTGGCGTAGACACCGAAAACGCACTTACTCTCGCCGAGAGGACTGAAATTCGATCATGGTGGCTCCTCGCGACCGAGGGGCGGCCTTCATTGAAGGTGAAACGCACCCTTGGCTCGGCGCAGCAAGTGCCTTCCATGATGTGAAATCCGCCTAAGCGGATCTTTTGGCGAAGGCCCACACCATCAGGCGATATTCCTCGTCATTGCTCAAGTCCTTCCATAAGCCATAAGCCCGCACCGGACCGCCGACGTGCGCTTGGCGCAGGCCTTGTTGCCCCAGCCGAAGGCCTGCACGTCATCCTCGGCGAAGCCGCCTTCGACCATCATCTGCTTCAGGCCGGCGGGCGTTCAGCGGTTGTAGTCGTGCGGGCGGGCATGCACCCGAAACAGGAAGGGGGCCGCCACCATCGCCCAACCGCCCGGCCTGGTCATAGCGTGGAGGTTGGCGGCGGCCGCCATCGGGCGCTGCACATGCTCCAGCACCTGGTCGCCGATGACGATCGAATATTGCTCTTGCGTGCGGTTCTTGCAGATGTCGAAATCCGGAAAATCGACCGAGCGGTAGTCCGGGCACAGCGTCCGCCAATAGCGGTTCCAGCCTGGCGAGATCTCGATCACGTCGCGCGACTTGCGGTTGGCCGCTTCGAGAAACGTCGTGAAGGCTTCGATCTGGCGGATGCGTAGCCAGTTCCGGTTGTCATAGTGAAGCAGTCGCTTCACCGCCTGTTTGCCGCGATTTTTCAGGGCACCGGCAAGGCTTGTCATTCTCGACGTCCTCCTGCCCGCCGCAAACCCTCATATCCCGCAAAGCGTACAAAAGAATGACGGTGCGAGAGAGCCGGCGCCAGAGGCGCCGGTCTCCACCAGTCAAAAGCTCAATCAATAATTGCCGTTGTAATAGCGATCGTCGCAGGGCGCAGTGTAGATGCGGCCGTAGCGATCCTGGTAGCGGCAGAGCTGCCCGCCGCGCGGCTCCTGCGGCGTGGTGGCGCTGCCGACGACGGCGCCGAGCAAGGCGCCGCTCGCAGCACCAATCACCGTGCTTTTGGTGTTGCCGCCAATCGCCTGGCCAACGAGCGCGCCGCCGGCGCCGCCGAGCAATGCGCCGGTCGTGGCCCGCTGCTGGCCTTCGGTCTGCGTCTCGCATCCGGCGAGCGCCGCGGTCATCAGCACCGCGAGAATGGCCTTCTTGATAAACATCACTCGAACTCCTCTGAAGCCCCCGGGGGACTGACAGGCTGGGGCGAACAAAGCCCCGAGTGCGTTCGCATTGCGGCGGAACAGCGGCGCGCCGGCTCACTAAGTGATTCACGGTTTCCCGGCAGTTGAACACCATGGTTGCCAAATGGGAAAAGCGGCTCTCCTGGCAGTAACCTTTTAGCCGATCCTCAATGCGACCATGATGGCGGCAAGGCCCCGACTGTCGGCTTGTGCCGTGATCCGCTCAAGGGAAGTGGGATCAGGAATAGCCTCGCCGTCGTCGATCAAACCCTCAACGTGGAAGGCGAGAGCCTGTTCAGCAAGTTCGCGCGCCTCGTCGAAACTTGCGCCGGCTGTAACGACACCGGGAAAGTCAGGGAAAGACACGCCATAGTCGCTGGCGTCCTCTTTGTGGATCAGCCCAACGTATTGGTGCATTCCGTTCTCTTGCCGCACGATCATCGACCGCTAGTTTAAAGCACCAGCACGACGGTGCAAGGCGATGGACAAGTTTGCAACGGCTCCCGCCGGTCCCCTTGGGAGGCCAAGGATCCGTGCGGCCCAGTATCTGCGCATGTCCACAGACAGGCAGATCTACTCGATCGACAACCAGAGAGATGCGATCCGCAATTATGCGAATGTCATGGGTTACGACATTGTTGCAACCTATGAGGACCCCGGACGAAGTGGCCTCAGCCTCGGGGGGCGCCCAGGCTTGCAGCGTCTGTTGGAAGATGTGGAAAGCCGGCGAGCCGATTTCGAAACCGTCGTTGTCTACGACGTAAGCCGTTGGGGGCGCTTCCAGAATACCGATGAAAGCGCCTCTTATGAATACCGGTGCCAGATAGCTGGGGTGCGGATCGAGTTCTGCGCCGAGCTATTCGTCAACGATGGGAGCATCGGGTCCGACGTGCTGAAGGCGATCAAACGCAGTATGGCCGCAGAGTACAGCCGCATGCTGTCGAACAGGGTCTTCGCCGGTCAAAGCCGCATAGTCAAACTGGGTTTCAGCGGCGGTGGCCCCGCCGGCTATGGCTTCAGGCGCCTACTTGTTGACGGCTCCGGAAATCCCAAGGCTATGCTTGATCGCAACGAGCGAAAAGGGCTGGCCAGTGACCGCGTCATTTTGGTCCCGGGGCCAAAAGATGAGATCTCGACCGTACGATGGATGTTCAATCAATTCGTGACGAAGGGAAAAACGGAAGCCGAAATTGCGACTGCATTGAACGCTCGCGGCCTGGTCACCGAACGCGGCCGACCATGGACCAAAGCGTGCGTGGGCACGATACTAGCCAGCGAGAAATATATCGGCAACAATATCTGGAACCGAATATCCCATAGGCTTCTGCACAACCGGGTAAGAAATCCGCCAAGCGAATTTGTTCGCGCCAACAACGCGTTCAAGCCGCTCGTGAGCCGGGCGCTGTTCAATCGCGCGCAAGCTATCAAGCGGGCGCGCGCTTACCTCATCCCCGATGAAGTTTTGCTGGCCGACCTTACCAAGCTCCAAAAAAAGCGAGGGAAGCTGTCGTCACCAATCATTGACGCCGCCCCGAGTTGTCGTTCAGCCAGTATTTATTGGCATCGATTTGGAAGTCTCAAGGCCGCCTACCAGTTGATCGGATACGACGCCTCGGCGAATTATCGGAAACTCGATATTGGCAATCGGCTCAATCAGATACGCCAGCAAATTATTGAGGACTTGATGTTGGACATTAGGAGGGTCGGCGGGTCCGCACTTTACGAGTCCAGAAGAAAGCTTATGCGCGTCAATGGAGAATTCAGCGTCGCGATATGGATTGCACGCTGTCGTACCGTCGTCACCGGCTATCCGCGCTGGCAATTCAGAAATCGCGGTCTCGTTGGGCCGGACGTGACGGTCCTGATCAGAATGAAGCGCGACCATCAAACCGTTCGTGACTTCCTGATTGCGCCCGCGCACGAAGCACAGTCTGCCCTTGGCATGCTCAAGGCAGACAATGGCGTGCGCCTCGATGCCTTCCTCTTCGCTTCGCTCGATCCTGTGGTGGAGATGGCGAGACGAGAATCGATTTCGGCAATTCCGTGAAAATGACCAAGGCCGAGCTTCGTCGCTTCATCGAGAACAACCGGCATGCCATTGGTCTGACTGACAAATTGCAGGCGCCGCTGAATCCATTGCGTGGCCCGGCGTTCTTGCGGACCTACAAGCGCCAATTCGATCGTATGCAGGATTTCATCAGAGAAGCCGACGCAGCGCAGCATCAACTGGAAAGCGTCGTCAATGCCACCGGTCAGATCCTACTCAACGCTGCGTTTCGCGCCTTGCTGCAGGCGCATGATCTCGGAACGCTGCCTTCGATCTTGACGCAAGGTTCGCCAAGCGGCGGACCGAATTCCCGTTCTGAGGAACAGCAAGGCCCGTTGTGCTTCACAGCCGAGCCGCAGCTTGTCGGCGGTGTCTGTCTCGAGGTTCTCGACCTTCTGAACGATTTTGGCGCCCCCTTGAAGATTTTTCCCTTGTTGCGAGAGGTTATGCCGAGCCGGCAGGTTGAAATCGTGCGGCTCATGATAGCGTTGGATCGCGTGCAATTTCGAGTGGTGAGAGTCTTGATCGCGCTCACACCACGATCGCAACTCACCGATCCCTTTGCTCGCAGAAAGCAATATGAGGGCATCTCCCCGTCGCAATTGGCTGCCATGGAAACCGACCTGGCCAAGGTCAGCCATGAATATCTGAGCGCCGCCAGCACCCACGGAGCAACAGTGCTCAGCCTAATCGCCGTTACGAGTTATTTTGACAGATTGTTGAACAACCCGAAGTTGGTGCGGTTTCTAGCGCGCCATTTTGTCGGGCACCTTGAGGTGTATCAGAAATTGCTCGACTTTCGCGAAAGTCGATTTCAGAAATGTGCACCGAACGTTTGAACAAAGCGAGCGGATTTGATCTCTCCACCTACTCATCCCACCAGATGACGCGTTTCTCCCAGCGGATTTGAACCAATCGCCTATATCGCATCGTGTGTGCCTGCTCTCCTGTCGGGTGGAATAGCTCGGCGCCCATCCATTCCCGGCTGCCACATTGCTGGCAGCGGACTTTTTTCCGAACTTCATCGATCGTGACGTTGCCGATAACCTCGCGCAGTTCGAGTGGCTTGTAGAAGCGTCTGAGATTGCATTTGCCACAGCGGATGCCGGCCACCTGCCCCGCGTCGTGGGCATGCGTCAGGGTCCAGGCGGCACCTCTCGGCCACTTCTCGGGTTGTTCGGGCATCCCTTGAAATGAGGAACATATTCCTGTGCCGTCAAGAGGCAACTTGACTCTTTGTTCTCTTTTCGTTCACTGTCAGACCAAATGGAGGATTTTCCATGAAATCGATCATCGTCACCGAAGCCGAGCAGCCTGAGATATATGCCACGGTAAAGCGCGAGCGACAGGCAATTCACCGGGCCGTCAACAAAATGGCAAAGCAAATGCGCGGCCTCTCCGATGTCAGCCAGAAGCAGGCCATTGCCGAGTTGATGGCCACATGGATCTTGGCGATCTACCCGGAAAGCATGGAACTGGCGCTGTCACTTTCGGACGCGATGCGCGAACAGACCGACTTTTATCTGAAGGAAAGCAAGGCGGCCGGCCGCGCGCATTGATGGTCAGGCGAAGCAGAGGCCGGCCAGCGCCGACGGTCATCGATCGCGAATGGCCGCATCAAGTCGCGCTTCCCGACGACCTTTGCACGGCGCGCAACTACACGCTGATCCGTGAGTTTTGTGACAAGCATGGCCTCGATCATTGGACACGCAAGGTGCAGGCGATCTGGCCGGATGGTCGCTATGAGGAATGGCGCCTGCACTGCTTTCGCGATCCCGCCACGGCGGACGCTTTCCGCAACCATTTTGTCGGCATAGTCTTCGACCCGGTGAAAGATCGCCAGGGCGGCCGGACGCTCGGCGCTTGGCACCGCAAGGACGAATATAGGCGGATTGTGGATCAGGGGCCGCTCACCGTGCCCAAGGCCCTACGGAGTTAGGCATGTGCAATCTTTACAACATCACTACGTCCCAAGAGGCCATCCGTCAGTGGACGAAGGCGATGCGCGACATCCTGGGCAATCTTGAGCCGTCGCTGGACGTCTATCCGAACCTGCCTGGCGCCGTGGTCCGCAATGCCCCGGACGGCCAGCGCGAACTCGCCAAATTGCTTTGGGGGATGCCGACACCAGCCGAGCGTGTGAAGGGCAAAGCCGACTACGGCACGACCAACATCCGCAACCCGCAATATGGTCACTGGCAGCAATATGTCGGCGTTGAGAATCGTTGCGTTGTGCCTGTCACCAGCTTCGCCGAGCCATCGCCGACCCCGAACGACAAGGATCCTGAAACCGGCATCCAGCGGAACTACTGGTTCGCCCGCGGCCAGGATCGGCCGTTGTTCTTCTTCGCCGGTCTGTGGACCCGTTGGCAGGGCGTGCGGCGCGTGAAGGATGGTCCTGGCGACTTCGAACTGTATGGGTTCATGACCACCAAGCCGAACGCCCTCATCGCACCGATCCATGAGAAGGCTATGCCGGTCATTCTGACCACCGAGGAAGAGATCGATATCTGGATGACGGCGCCGTGGTCGGAAGCCAAGACGCTTCAGCGAACCGCGCCGGACGATGCCCTGATCATCGTCGACAAGCCGGCAACGCAGATCAAATTTCCCGCCGAGTCGCCGGCGCAGGCAACCTTGTTCTGAGGAGGATCGCCATGGACCAGATCGTCACACTGGACAGCCGCCAGGAGGCGGCACTGCAGCAAGTCGCTGCCAATTTTGTGGCACTTCACCAAGGCGACACAATGAAGGCGCTGAAGGAAATGATCGTGCTCAACGGCCATCTTCAGGATGCGCTTGATGCCCTGAAAGGTCGGCAGCGCGGAAAGCGCTATGGATGAGCGACGAACCGGCAAGCCCAGGCGACGTCATCCAATTGCGCGAGCGCGGCTTACCCCGTCATGAAAGCAGAAGGCCGGCGACGAGCACTGTCAGGAGAAGCGACGCGGGCACGGCGAGAAGCCAACGAGCTTCGAGAACGCTGTTCCGATAGTCTTCCATATCCTTCGTTCCTATCTTGGCCTACACGGCTCCAGCACTAACTCCCGCCAGGCCTCTGCTTGTGCTCAACCGCCGTAGCGGGAGCTTTCGGCGTTTTGGTCAACGGAAGGTCTGAGCGTTCGTTCCGAGCGCAGGTATCCAGTCGGCTATCTAGTCCGACTGAAGTCGCACCCCACGGCGCATCGTTCCCAAAGGACGGAACATATAGCCCGCTATTTCATTCCGATCCCAACTGGCGCTTGTGAGTCCCTTTAGCGCCAGTCGATGTTGCCACACCCGCCGCATCGAAGGGTCGGCGGGTGTTTTAGGCTGGTTTGTCAAATATATAATCGCCGTTCCAAGCCGTGCCTTAAGCAGACTTGCGCGCCGGCTTCGCACGCGACTTGATACCCTCTTTGGCAAGGCTCTTCTTCAAAATCGATGCGAGGTTGACGACATTCTCTTTCGGTGGCGGCGCAGCCTTCGGCGGCTTCTTGCCCTTGCGCTTCGCATCGATCATCGCGATCAGCGCGTCCTCATAGGTATCCTCGAACTTCGACGGATCGAACTTCGTCACCTTCTTGTCGATCAGCAATCCGGCGATCTCTAACAGGTCCTTGTCGTATATCGGGACTTTCAGATCGTCGAAGACGCTGCTTTCCGAAACCATCTCGTTGTGGGTCCGCAGCTCGGTCAGCAGCATCCCCTTGCCGTATGGCTGTATCACGACCTCTCGCCCGCGCTGGTAAAGCACGACGCAAGATCGGGCCGCGACCCGCTCCGCGGCCATGGCCTCCCGAAGGACGGTGAAGGCCTCGAGAGCAGCTCCGTCGGCTGGAATGAGGTAGTAGGGCTTTTCGAGGTAGCGCGTGTCGATATCATCGATCGCCACGAAGCCCTCAACTTCAAGGGTGTGTTGCGAGGTTAGTTTCAGTTTCTTGATGTCCTTGGGCTCGATTTCCAGGAAATCGCCCTTATCCGCCTCGTAGCCTTTGATCTGATCCTCAGAAGGGACGACGTCGCCAGTTTGCTCGTCGATATAGGCGCTTTTGACTGGCAGGCCGTCCTCCCGGTTCAGGATCTTGAAATGGACCTTGCCCGCCTCGCTGGTCGCACCAACCAGTTTGACCGCACAGGAGACCGAACCGACCTTCAGAAAGCCCTTCCACACTGCCCGCGGCGCAGCCATATTCATCTCCTTCGCCGGATCGTCCTTGAGATGATGATCAACCCGCGCGCCCTTCGCAGGTTCCAGACGGTTAGCCATCCTCGCGGAAATCCTGCAAAGACGCGTGGCGCAGATCCTGTTCGCCGCGCATATGCTTCACGCGGCCCACCAGGCCAGGCTTGACCCATTGTGTCGCCGGCCGCTTCATGCCCTCCGGCGCTGGCCCGGAATGCTCCTGCACCCGCTGCCAGAGCCGTTCGCGCATTTCCCGGTTCAAGGTGATGAACGCCGCTCCAACATAGCGCCCGGTCCCGCGCTCGGCCATCAGAGCGAACGATGGCTTGCCAGGCTCACGCTCGACGCCGAGCAGATCGTATTCGTCGATGGTGTAAGATTTGGTCTTCAACCAGGCGGTCGAATTGCCGCTCCGATAGACGCTGTCCTTGCGCTTCGAGACCATGCCCTCGAGACCGGCTTGATCGATCAGATGAAAGATCGACTTCGCGTCACCGGGTAGCGCTTCGCTGAATTGGATGTGCTGGTTCTCTGGTATCAGTGCCTGCAGTATGTCGCGCCTATCGACCAGCGGCATGTCACGCAGATCATGGCCGTTCAAATGCAGCAGATCGAAGGCCACGAAGTACAGATCGTACGGCCGGCGGGTGATCGCTTTGCGAAGCTCCCGGAAGTCGGAATGCCCTGCTGCATTCAGCACGACGATTTCGCCGTCGATGATGGCGCTCTCGACGTTCAGCTCGTCGGCTACTTTCGCCAGTTCTCGGTATTTTGCTGTCCAGTCGAGCCCGCGCCGGGTGAAGATGCGCACGCCTTGGTCATCGATGACGATTTGAGAGCGATAGCCGTCAAATTTCAGCTCGTGGATCCACGCTGCGCCCTCCGGTGGCTTGTCGACCAGGGTCGGCAACAGAGGTGGATTAAAGGACAGCCGAAGGCCACCAGGCACACGCATCAGAACCCCAACGCATCACTCCAATTCGATTCAATAGCACATGGTCGTCTCCGTTCCATTAGAGATCACTGAAAAAGCAACTTGGAACATTCGCGCGAAATCGCTGTTCTCTCTGACCAGGAGAAACGGCCATGGCAGACGACAAGACCAGGCGAGATTTTCGGGATCGCGACCGCGTGTCGGCGGATGAGGACTATGAGGTGCGCTATTTCGCGAAGCAGCACCGCATCACGCCTGAGCAGGTGAGGAATCTCATCAGCGAGCACGGCAACGAGAGGAAAACCCTCCAGCGCGAGGCAAGAAAGTTGAGGGGGTGACCAAACTCTCCGATCTCGGGCCGCCTGTTACCGGCAAACCCCATCCAGAGCGTGGCGCTGTGCCCAACTCACCAACATATCGATGCCAGATATGCGGGCAGATGGTCGAAAAAGCGGACTTGCGGCAGGTTATGTGGCATGAGCAGCTCCAACACGAGCCCCTTGAGTTAGAAGGCTAGAAAGCAAAGATGTATCCCGAAAGGCGCGAGAGCCGGCTACGATGCGTGCGCGCTTGCCGCACTCGATCTTACAGTCCTTTTGCCGGCGCCTCCCTATTCGGCTTCCCGGTTCGCCAGCCGCCGAGGAACCAACCAAGCTACTTCCTGGTACGAAATCAACCGGAACGGAAGTCCTAGGAAACCGGGAGCCAAGCCATCCGGATGACTTTTGGCGCCACCAGGTGTGGAAATCCGAAACCGCCTATCCTCGTGGGAGCCGCTACCAATTCAGAATGATCCTCCGAATGTCTCGTGCAACAGAACTCCGCTTAGTGAATGTCACTTTCACGCCGATCTAATTCTGGGGATGGGGGGAGTAAACACGTATCAATGGGAGCTGGGTCCGGAGAAATCGTGGATCGTGTCCCAGGGAGTGGTGTAGCTGACGGTTTGGTCGCCGCGCTCTCCGGCAAGGGGCCGGGATGATCAGCGTGCCACAGCTGGCAGGCTGATGAGGGGATCATCGCTCATTTGGCTGATGGTTTCCAGTGTCATGTATCTGGCGCGCTGGACGGCCCATTCATCGTTCTGCTCGAGCAGGATCGCGCCGACGAGGCGGACGATGGCGTCATCGTTTGGGAAGATGCCAACGACCTCGGTCCTGCGCTTGATCTCGCCGTTGAGGCGCTCGATCGGGTTTGTGCTATGGAGCTTGACGCGGTGCTCCTTGGGGAAGGTCATGTAGGCCAGCACGTCGGGCTCAGCATCGTCCATGATGGTGGCGAGCTTGGGCACCTTAGGGCGGATCTGGTCGGCGACGGCACGCCATTGGGCGCTCGCGGCTTCTGATGTCTCCTGGGCGAAGGCTGTGGCGATGAAGGCCGAGACGACACGGCGCCCGCTCTTTCCGGCATGGGGGCCAGCACGTTCCTCATGAAGTGGACGCGGCAGCGTTGCCATGTCGCGCACAGCACCTTGGTGACGGCCGCCTTGAGGCCTTCATGCGCGTCGGAGACAACGAGCTTGACGCCACGCAGGCCACGACGTGTGAGCTTGCGCAGGAACTCCGTCCAGATCGGCTCGGCTTCCGACGTGCCAATCTCCATGCCCAGGACCTCGCGCCGGCCGTCCGCGTTGACGCCGACGGCGATGATGACGGCGACCGAGACGATGCGTCCGCCGCGTCGCACCTTCAGGTAGGTGGCGTCGATCCACAGATAGGGCCAGTCGCCCTCGATGGGTCTTTCGAGGAACGCCTTGACCTTGCCGTCGATCTCCTCGCACAGCCGGCTGACCTGGCTCTTCGAGATGCCGCTCATGCCCATGGCCTTGACCAGGTCGTCGACCGAGCGTGTCGAGATGCCCTGGACGTAGGCTTCCTGGATGACGGCGGTCAGCGCCTTCTCGGCCATGCGGCGCGGTTCGAGGAAGCCGGGGAAGTAGGAACCCTTCCTGAGCTTGGGGATGCGCAGTTCGACGGTGCCGGCGCGCGTCTCCCAGTCGCGCTCGCGATAGCCGTTGCGCTGGGCCGTGCGCAACGGGTTCTTCTCGCCATAGGCGGCGCCGGTCGCGGCTCCAACCTCCAGCTCCATCAGCCGCTCGGCGGCAAAGCCAATCATCTCGCGCAAAAGATCGGAATCCGGAGTCTTCTCCACGAGCGCGCGCAGGTTCATCATGTCGTCGGTCATCGATGGTTCCTTCGAATCAGGTTGGTGTCAGCAACCCGACCTTACCGGCGAACTGTCGATGACCACCGCAACGCAGCTCGCTCGCTACAGCGCTGTTGAGGGCGCGCTCGCGAGCGGCTCCGCTACCGCCGAGCTACACCACCTGTGGGGACGCGACCCAATAGTGGCCGCGGTGTTGGGACGCGAATGGTGGAGGCGCTGGCCCGACGGCCGCGAAGATACAGCATTACCGGCTCTCAATGGTTGCTGTAGAGAACCGGCCGCGTGGTTGCGATCAGTATCGCTATTTTCGATAACATGACGATCCGAGGGTCGAAGGTCGCAGAGATCGACAGCGGGCGGCGACAATTCGCATGTTGATGCTTTGCCGCCTGGTGATGTGATTAGGTATCTGCCTGGAGCTTAGCGAGGGGCGCCGGGTTGGCGCTCCTCTCCAGGAAAGCCCATCAGTCAAGGACTTTGATGATTGTATGGGTTTTGGGGTCAACGACCACGGTCCGATTGTCGATCACCGTGTATTCGTACTTCACGTTCGGAACCTTATGCAGTTCGACTTTCTCCGGCACGGTGGAACCGACCTTTAGCTCGACACCTGGCAACTTGATGGAAGCAAGTGGTTCCTTCTTCACGTACTCGCGGATCGTAGTTTCCTGTTCCGGCGCCAGAACCACAGTATCCGCCAGTGCCACGCAGGCGCCTGACAGGAGCATCAGGCCTGCGACAGAGTTGGTGATCAATGATTTCATTTCTTCACTCCATCAGATGCGTCCCTTCGCGAACGCTGGCAGCCGAGCCCAGCAGAACCGCCGACAGGGGACCGTCTTCAGCGATCCGATAAAGCAATGGCGTTCCAGGACCGAAGTTTCAGCGAAAATCAGCATTGAGCCCAATGCGCTTTAGCGGTCAGACTTTAGATCCCTGGCCGCCTGGGACTGTGTGCCCATTCTGGAACATTTGCCAGACGTTCACCTCAGATGGACTTTCCTGCCCATTGAGGACACACAATGAGGCATCCTCAGCAACCCGCCGGTGTGGAGATCCTTTGGCTTCTCGCCATTCCGCTTTCTATCGAGCTGGTTGTCATCTTCGCGATGGGCGCTCAAAGGAACGCGTTTCAGAACCTCCTGGACCTGCGAGGGCTCTGCTGTTGAAGAGCCTATCGGCGATCAGGATGCGCGGTGCAAGGCCGCGCTGCTCTAGCTGAAGCATCAGCCACAAGCGGTCCCTTCGGCTATGTACCAAGGCCTGGAGCATGCTGTTCGACGCCATGCCACAGCCCCAGTACCGCTTTCCCGATGGAGACAACCATCAGGTAAAGGTGCCATTTGTCGGCGGACCGCGGCGGTGTTCGCCGAGGCGTCTGTAAATCGCATCAGGGTGCCCGGTCTGGCGGTCTATCATGGACTCTGATGCGACAACCTCATACTTCAGCCAAGTGAAGGCGACGGTGCAGGGGATTGTCTGGGCTGAATCAACATGCCGCCGCCATTATCACTACTCCACTACAGAGCAGGCTGGCCAAGTGCCCTTTGTGGCGAACAGACGCTGGTCCTCCCTGACTCAAGCCTCGTATCGCCCGCTTCACCCGGCGGCAAAGGGCACCGCGACGAATATCTGCTGATCGCCCCGATCAATCAGCAGCAGCACCGACTTCTTGCCGGACTTGCCGGCCTCGGCGATTGCCTGATTTGCCTGCCTGGCGCTCTTCACCGGAGTCTGGTCGATACCGACGATGACGTCGCCCGGCTGGATGCCTGCCGCCGACGCTGCTTTGTCCGGACTGACGCGCTCAACCACGGCGCCGTGCTGATTGTCGGCCAGGTTGAGTTCCTGGCGGATATTAGGGGTAATGTCGGTAAGGCCGAGGCCGAGCGACGGGACGCCCTGGCCCTGTCCCGCTGACGGCTTGCCCTGCCCGCCTGTGGAGGCGGTCTGCGTATCCTCGGTGTTGCGGCCGACATCGGTCGAGATTTGGATCGTCTTGCCTTTGCGCCAAATATTGACCGTCTCCTTGGTGCCTGGCGCAACATCGGCGACGGCGCGCGACAGGTCCTTCGGATACTTGATCTGCTGGCCGCCAAAGCCTGTGATCACATCGCCGACCTCAATGCCCGCCTTGGCCGCAGGCGAGCCCTGGGTGACTGACGAAACCAAGGCTCCATCAGGGTGATCGAGGCCAATGGCGCCGGCGACATCCGGTGTGACAGGCTGGATCTGCACACCAAGATAGCCGTATTCGATGTTGCCGCCCTGCTCCAGCTTGGCGACGACTTTCTCTGCCTGATCCGACGGGATGGCAAAGCCGACGCCCACGCTGCCGCCATTGGGCGAGTAGATCGCGGTGTTGATGCCGATCACGTCGCCATGGATGTCGACCAGCGGGCCGCCGGAATTGCCGTGATTGATCGGCGCGTCGATCTGGATGAAGTCATCGAACGGCCCGCTGTGCAGGTCGCGCCCGCGCGCCGAGACAATGCCCTCAGTAACCGTGGTGCCGATGCCGAACGGATTGCCGATCGCCAGCACCTGGTCACCCGTCATCAGCTTATTGGAATCCCCCCATTTGATTGTCGGCAGCGGCTTGTCGGCCTTGACCTTCAGCACAGCGAGATCGTTCTTGGCGTCGTGGCCGACGAGCTTGGCAGGAAGTTCGGTGCCGTCGTCAAGCGTCACCTTGATCGAGCTCGCGCCGTCGATGACGTGGTTGTTGGTGACAATCGTTCCATCGGCGTTGACGATGAAGCCGGACCCGAGCGCCTGCTGGCGCTGCTGCTGCTGCTGCTGCGGCGGCGTCTTCGGCATAGGCATGCCCTGATCGCCGAAGAACTGGCGGAAATACTCGTCGAAGGGCGAATTGCCGTCAAACGGCGAGACTTCGCCCATGGGCTTGCGGTTCGCCTCCATGACGGTCGTGATGGTGACAACGGCGGGCTTCGTGGTCGCGACAATCGGGGCGAACGAGCCGCTCGGAGCCGCAGCTCCGGCGACGGGGGTCTGGGTCGTCGCAGCCACATTGCTCAAATTGGTGTTGCTTCCATTTTGCGCAAAGGAAATGACGACGGGAGAGATGATCAGCGCGGCGCCCAGCAGGGCGGCGACGCGATGCCTGCTAAGAATGCTCGTGGGTGACATGATCGTTCTGTCCGGGCGAGAGTTGAACGGGCGCCGCGGGCGGTTCTCAAGGGACGCCCAATCGGCGTGTCGGCAGCCGCGATTGCCTGTCTCGCCATACATGGCAACCGGCCGTCTCGACACCAAAGCATCTAGGATGCCCAAAGGCCCGAAACAGGGGCCTCGAGATGACCTTACAAACATTTAATTCAGAAAGCGCTTACGGACTGATCTCTCCGGCACAGGTGGGCGGAGGCGATCTCACGGATAGTGCGTTCCGTTGAAACCAGGGTGAGGTCGGTCAGGCGCTGCATGATGCGACAATAAGCAGTACGGTCCCAATCCGGCAGATCGCCGACCAGCATGCCGTCTTAGATGGCGAACCCTTCAAGTGAAGCAATACCTGGCCATCAAGGCGATTCATCGAGCGTCGATGGGCAATGCGGTTAGTTGGCTTCTCAGGTCGCATATAGGAGCGATTGGCTTTTGCCCACGGCGCCTTCTCGTGTCAAAGGCGGTGAGATGTGAAGGCGAATCGATCAGACCGGGAGCTGAGAAAAACCCGCACCACGATTTCCAGGTGTTATTGTCGCCATAGCAGAGTGGGACTGACTTGCGGACATCATAAAGGCCAGTGGTCAACATGAAACAACCGCAACAGTTCGGACAAGCGCCGGTGTCCAGCCGTTGGCCATCTGGAAGAATAACGCTGCCAGAGGCGGAACGTGGCTAACCTTCTTGTTCCTGGGGGAGGCCATCAGCCAGATCGTAAAAATCAGATTTCGAGCCGACGAAAATGTGTTTGCTGAGATGAAGGCCGGTCGGCGGGTCAAGGGTGCCGGCCGAGATGAAGGTTTCCCCGCTCGAAGTCGCTCTCCAAAATAGGTTGCCGCCGCAGCGTGAGCAGAAGCCGCGCTCGACATTGTCCGACGACCGATACCAGCGCAATGTGGACGAAGTCAGCAGCCTAAGATCGGCCGATCGGCAGGCTGCCATGGCCGCGAAGTTGCCGCTGGTGCGCGCGCACTGGGTGCAGTGGCAGGCGATAGGCTCTGCGAGTTCGCCCGCGATTTGGTAGCGCACACCTCCGCATAGGCAATGTCCCGATGACATGGAAACCTTATTCAAGAGGCGGGGTTTTGTTCCGGCCTGTTGCGAAAAACTTCGTTGCGCTCCGAGGGCAGGACTAAATAGTCGACCGTGAACAATGAGATTGGTCAGGCATCGATCTCGTTTGGCTGACTTTGGAGGGCTGCGATGAGAAGCCACAAAAGCTGCCTGAACCAGTTGAGCAGGAGGGAGAAGTTGTAGCCGGCG